>NZ_JARUND010000002.1:301013-602026 GCF_036898825.1 Streptomyces sp. B21-083
ACCGCGTACCGCTGCTCCGCCGGGAGCTGTGCCTCGTCGGCGGCGGCGCGTGCCGCGTCGGCGAACCGCTCGTGCGCGATGAGCACCTTGGCACCCGAGTCGGAGACGATCCAGGCGATCTCGGGCCCGACGAGATGGTGGTTGACGGGGACGAGATAGAAACCGGCCTGGGAGGCGGCCAGATAGGCCACGAGGAACTCGACGCCGTTGGGCAGGACCACGGCGAAGGCGTCACCGCGTCCGAGTCCGGCGGCGCGCAGCCCGTGGACCAGCTGGTTGGTGGCGGCGTGGAGCCGCCCGGCGGTCCACTGCTCGCCGTCGGGCGCGATAAGGACCGTACGCTCCGGATCGGCTGCGGCCTGCGCCCAGAAACCGTTGGGGATCTCGCTCACCGTCTCGTTCGCTGTCTCGTTCACTGCCGCGCTCACGACTGGTCGCCCCTTTCGTCGGCGTTCCGTCCCGCGATCCGGTTGACTCGGTTCACAGCCTGCTCGAAGCCGCTGGTCAGGTCGTCGAAGACGGCCTGGACGCTCCGCTCGCTGTTCATCCGGCCGACGATCTGGCCGACCGGCGTACCGAGAAGCGGGTCGACCTCGTACTTCTGGATGCGTGAGACGGCCTCGGCGACGAGCAGACCCTGCAGAGGCATGGGCAGGGTGCCGGGTCCGTCGGAGGAGTCCCAGGCGTCGGTCCATTCGGTGCGGAGCTGACGTGCGGGCTTGCCGGTCAGGGCGCGGGAGCGGACGGTGTCGCCCGAGCCGGCCGCGAGGAGTTTCTGGGTGAGCGCGGTCGAGTGCATGTCGGCCTCGGTGACGGTCAGCCAGAGGGAACCCAGCCAGACGCCCTGGGCACCGAGGGCCAGCGCGGCGGCCACCTGCCGTCCGCTGCCGATGCCGCCGGCGGCGAGCACCGGCAACGGGTCGACCGCGTCGACTACTTCGGGGGTCAGCACCATGGAGGCGATCTCGCCGGTGTGGCCGCCCGCCTCATAGCCCTGTGCGACGACGATGTCGATTCCGCCCTCGGCATGCTTGCGCGCGTGCCGCGCGCTGCCCGCGAGGGCCGCGACCAGCACACCCTGGTCGTGCGCGCGGGCCACGACATCGGCGGGCGGCGACCCCAGGGCGTTCGCCAGCAGTTTGATCGGGTAGTCGAAGGCCACGTCGAGCTGGCTGCGGGCGACCTGCTCCATCCACCCGGTGATGCGCCACCCGGACGCCTCGCCGGCGGCCAGTTCGGGCACGCCGTACTTGGCCAGGGTGTCCCGGACGAACTGGCGGTGCCCCTCGGGGATCATCGCCTCGACCTCGGCCTCGGTCACCCCCTCGACCTTCCGGGCCGGCATGACGACATCCAGCCCGTACGGCCGGCCCTCCACATGCGCCTCGATCCAGTCCAGGTCGCGTTTGAGGTCGTCCGGCGCCGTGTAGCGGACCGCGCCGAGCACCCCGAAGCCGCCGGCCCGGCTGATGGCCGCGGCGACGGCGGGGAACGGCGTGAAGCCGAAGACGGCGTGCTCGATTCCCAGTTTCTTGCTCAGCTCCGTCTGCATGGCCGCAGGATGCCGCAGTCCTCCGGACGAGGGAAGACCTTTTCTGATACACCGTCAGATTCTTGGCCGTCGAGAGCCGTACGGCCGACACGCGGTTGACACACACCTCGGGTGACACAAAGGTTTCACCCCGCAGGACGGTCCCGGAAAATATTTTCAGGAATTGCGGTGGGAGGCTCCTCGATGACGGACGACGCGGCACGCGACGGACTGACCCGGCGTCAGCTGGGCAGACGCACACTGGCGTTGAGCGGCGCCCTGACCTTCGCCTCCTTTCCGGCGGGACCGGCCGAGGCCACTCCCAGGACCACAGGCCGTCACCCGATCCTGCGTCCCGGCTCGCCCGAACGGGCAGGGCTCCTGCCCCGGCATCTGGACCAACTGGTGGCGGACGCCGAGGCGTTCCTCGCACCCTCCCCCAAACACCCCTGGTACGCGGGCGCGGTCCTGCTCGCCGGGCGTGGCAACACTGTGGCGCTGCACCAGCCGATCGGCATGGCGGTGCGCTATGCGGCGTACGACGAGAAGACGGACACCGGGGTCGAGTTCCCGGCCGCCGAGCAGATCCCGATGGCCGAGGACACGGTGTTCGACCTCGCGTCGGTGTCCAAGCTGTTCACATCGATCCTGGCCGTGCAGCAACTGGAGCGGGGCACGCTGGAGCTGGAGGGGAAGGTCGCCGCGCATCTGCCGGAGTTCGCGCGGGCCGGCAAACAGAATGTGACGATCCGTCAACTTCTTACCCACACCTCAGGATTCCGTGCCTGGATCCCGCTCTACAACGCCCCGACCCACGCCCAGATGCTCGAACTCATCTGGAACCAGGCGCCCCTGAACCCACCCGGCACCACATACCTCTACTCGGACCTCAATCTGATCTCGCTCCAACTGGTCCTGGAGAGGATCACCGGTCTCCCGCTGGACACCCAACTCCGCGACGAGATCACCGCTCCGCTCGGCATGCACCGCACCCGCTACAACCCGCCCGCCTCCTGGAAACCGACGATCGCCGCCACCGAGGACGCCCGAGCGCCCTGGTCCGGACTCGACCGGGGCCTGGTGTGGGGAGAGGTCCACGACGAGAACGCGTTCGGTCTCGGCGGAGTCGCGGGCCACGCCGGGGTCTTCTCGTCGGCCTGGGACCTCGCCGTTCTCGGCCGTACGCTGCTCAACGGCGGCGCCTACGGCCGGGCGCGTATCCTGTCGCCCGCCTCGGTCGAGCTGATGTTCACCGACTTCAACACGGCCTTTCCCGGGGACGAGCACGGTCTCGGCTTCGAGCTCTACCAGCACTGGTACATGGGCGCGATGGCCACTCCCCGCACCGCAGGACACACCGGCTTCACCGGCACCTCGATCGTCCTCGACCCGACGACCGACTCCTTTCTTGTCGTCCTCGGCAACTCCGTACATCCCGTGCGCAGTTGGCGTTCCGGCTCCGCGCCCCGGGTCGCCGCCGCGAACAACCTGGCCCGCGCGGTACCGGTCCGCCCACGCCACGGACGTACGGCCTGGTTCTCCGGCATGACGACCGCGACCACGGCGACGCTCACCCTCCCGCCCCTCGCCACCACTGCCGGCTCCCGGCTGCGCTGCGCCCTGTGGTGGGACACCGAGCCGCAGTCGGACTCGCTGGTCCTGGAGTCCTCGGGCGACGGAGGCACGACCTGGCAGCCGGTCCCGTTCACGACCGCCGGTGCCGGAAGCACCCCGCAGGAACATCCGGCCGGCTCGGTCACCGGCTGGTCGGGGCGCGTCTGGCAGCGCCTCTCGGCGGACCTTCCCGTATCCCAGGCCATCGTCCTGCGTTGGCGGTACACGACCGACAGGCTGTACGTGGGCCGTGGAGCGTACGTCGACGGCCTGACCGTACGCGGCGACGGGGGCACCGTCTTCGACGAGGCGCGCCCGGCGGACGCGGCACGTATCGAGGCGGTGGGCTGGACGGCGTCCGCGAACTGACCCGGGGTGAACGAACCGGCCGGAACCCGCGCTCAGCCCTCGTCCGCCTCCAGCACGACCATGGCGGCGTTGTGCCCCGGGACCCCGCTCACCCCGCCCCCGCGCACAGCGCCCGCCCCGCACAGCAGGACGTTCGGCTGCCGGGTCTCCACGCCCCAGCGGCCGCTGTCCTCCTGGGCGTACGGCCAGGTCAGGTCCCGGTGGAAGATGTTGCCGCCGGGCAGGCGCAGGTCGCGTTCCAGGTCGAGGGGCGTCTTCGCCTCGATGCAGGGGCGCCCGTCGCCGTCGGTGGCCAGGCAGTCCGCGAGCGGTTCGGCGAGGTGGGCGTCGAGCTGGGCGAGGGTCGACTTCAGCAGTTCGTCCCGTACGGCGTCATTGTCGCGCGCGAACAGCCGTGCGGGTGTGTGCAGGCCGAAGAGAGTCAGCGTCTGGTAGCCGTGCTCGACGAGGTCAGGGCCGAGGATCGTCGGGTCGGTGAGCGAGTGGCAGTAGATCTCGGACGGCGGCGCGGCGGGCAGCTCACCGGCCGCCGCCTGGGCGTGGGCGGCGGCCAGTTGTTCGTACCCCTCGGCGATGTGGAAGGTCCCGGCGAACACCTCGCGCGGGTCGACGGACGTGTCCTTGAGCCTCGGCAGCCGCCTGAGCAGCATGTTCACCTTGAGCTGCGCGCCCTCGGCGGGGCTCGGCGCCGCGTCGCCCGTCAGCGCGGCCAGCTCCTGCGGCGAGGCGTTCACCAGGACGTGCCGGGCGCCGACCGTGCCCTCCGCGTCGGCCGTCCGGTAGGTCACCTCGGCGGCGCGGCCGTCCGTGTCCACCCGTACGGCCTCGTGGCCGGTGGCGAGCACGGCGCCCGCGTTCCGGGCGGCGCCGGCCAGGGCGTCGGTCAGGGCGCCCATGCCGCCCACGGGTACGTCCCAGGCACCGGTGCCGCCGCCGATGACGTGGTAGAGAAAGCAGCGGTTCTGCCGCAGGGACGGATCGTTGGCGTCGGCGAAAGTACCGATCAGCGCGTCGGTGAGGACCACACCGCGTACGAGGTCGTCCGTGAAGTTCGCTTCGACGGCTACGCCGATCGGCTCCTCGAAGAGGGTGCGCCAGGCGGTCTCGTCGTCGACACGGCGGCGCAGTTCGTCCCGGGTGGGCAGCGGTTCGGTGAGGGTGGGGAACACTCTCTCGGCGACGCGGCCGGTCATGGCGTAGAAACGCTGCCAGGACTCGTACTCGCGTTCCCCTCCGGTGAGCCGCGCGAAGGCCTCCCGGGTACGGCGCTCACCGCCGCCGACGAGCAGTCCGGTGGGCCGGCCGTCCCGTTCCACAGGGGTGTACGAGGAGACGGTGCGCCCGCGCACCCGGAAGTCCAGGTCGAGATCGCGCACGATCTTCCGGGGCAGCAGGCTGACCAGGTAGGAGTAGCGCGACAGCCGGGCGTCGACACCGGCGAACGGGCGGGTCGACACGGCGGCGCCGCCGGTGGCGGCCAACCGCTCCAGGACCAGCACGGACTTCCCGGCGCGGGCCAGGTACGCGGCGGCGACGAGGCCGTTGTGGCCACCGCCGACGATCACCACGTCGTATCGGTCGTGACGGCCGGGTCGGTCAGGTCGGCCGGATCGGTCGGGGCGCTCGGGTGCGGGCATGGTTCTTCGTAACACGTGATGATCGATTCCGGCCAGGGCTGTACGGCCGAGGGGCCCTGCCGGATCGCTTGGGCCGGTCAGGTGGATCACGCGGGAGTCGACCGCGCCCCAAAGGGGCGCGGGGAACTGCGCGACCAGCCACGACGGCGCCGCAGCGAACCGACAACACCTCGCGGCACTTCCAGCGGAGCGCCCGGCTCAGTGGCCGGAGGCCCGCTGCTGCCGCAGCACCGCCACCTTCCGGTACAGCTCGACGGCCTCGGCGCCCCGGCCGAGCTGCTCCAGACAGTGGGCCTCGTCGTTGCGGCTGGCGAGGGTGTCGGGGTGGTCGGCGCCGAGTACCTGCTCGCGGGAGGTGGCGACTCTGCGGTACTCGGCCAGGGCGTCGGGCCAGCGACCGAGCCAGCCCAGGCCTACGGCCACCTCCCGGCGGCTGACCAACGTGTCCGGGTGGTCGGCGCCCAGAACGCGCTCGCGGATCGCGCACACGTCACGCGACTCGGCGAGCGCCTCCTCCCAGCGGTCGAGCCGGCCGAGGTTGACTCCGAGACCGTGCCGCGCGCGCAGGGTCTCGGGGTGCGCTGGGCCGCCGACCCGGGTGCGGTCGTCGATCAGGTCCCGGTACAGCTTGAGGGCCTCCACGCTGCGGCCGAGCCGGCCGAGGCTGATGCCGACCTCGTAGCGGGCGGCGAGCGTGTCGGGGTGATCGGGGCCGAGTGCCTCGGCACGCGCCCCGGCGACCTCCTGGTACATCCGCAGGGCCTCGGGCCAGCGCCCCAACTGACCGAGCGCGTAGGCGACTTCGTACTGCGTGACCAGCGTGTCGGGATGGGCGGCGCCGAGCACCCGGGCGCGCGCGGCCGCCACCTCGCAGGCCATGCGGTACGAGTCCTCCAGACGGCCCAACCGGCTCAGGTTGAAGGCGAGGTTGTGGCGGCAGCGCAGGGTGTCCGGATGGTCGGGTCCCACCGTGCGCTCACGGGCGGCCAGGACGGCCGCGTAGGTCTGGTGCGCCTCGAAGTGACGGCCCAACTGCCCCAGGACGTACGCCATTTCCTGTCGGGCGGCCAGCGTGTCCGGGTGGTCGGCGCCAAGGACGCGCTCCCGTTCCCGGGCCACGTGGGTGTACTCGCGCAGGGCGTCGGCGGCTCGGCCGGTGCGGCTCAGGGTGAAGCCGACCTCGTAGCGGCTGGCGAGGGTCTCGGGGTGGGTGGGTCCGAGTACGTGTTCGCGTTCGGCGGCGACCGCGCGGTGCACCTCGCCCGCCTCCGCCCAGCGGCCGAGGCGGCCCAGGCTCAGGCCCGCGTTGTGCCGTCCGGCCAGCGCGTGGAGCGTCTGCGGCTCGGGAGCGGGCGGCAGCTGTGGTGGGAGCGCCTCGGGACGGCCGGTGACGGGGCGGGCGATCCAGTCGCCGGTGAGGCCGGCCGACGGGTCCGGCGGTGTGGCGCCCGTCGCGGCGCCGGTCGCCTTGTGGCCGCCTGTCATGCCCCGGGTCCAGGACGGCAGCCGGGGTTGGCGGGCGGCGGGCTCGGGTGGCCTGAACTGGGGCTGCGGGGTGACGACGGTCGGCACGTACAGCGGGGTGGCCCGGCCCGCGCTGATCCGGCGGGCCAGCTCCCGTGCGTCACTGGGGCGTTCCTCGGGGAGCTTGGCGAGGAGGGCCAGGATGACCCGCTCCAGGAACTCGGGTACCTCGGAGCGATGGCTGCGCGGCGGCTCGGGCGGGGTGTCACGGTGCCCTATGAGCACCGCCCAGGCGTCGTCGAGGTCGAACGGCGGTACCCCGGTGGCCAGTTCGTACAACACACAGCCGAAGGAGTACAGGTCGCTGCGCTGGTCGACCTCTCCGCCGCTGATCTGCTCCGGCGACATGTAGTGCGGGGTGCCCATCGCGATTCCGGTGCCGGTGAGCCGGGAGGTGAAGCCGATGTCATGACCGAGGCGAGCTATGCCGAAGTCACAGATCTTCACCGTACCGTCGGTCAACCGCATGATGTTCGCGGGCTTCAAGTCACGGTGCACGATGCCCTGTTGATGGGTGTAGGCGAGGGCGGCGGCAACCTGGTCCGCGATGTCGACAACGTCCGGGACGGGCAGCGGATGATGCTTGTTGTCCTCCAGGAGCTGACTCAGGTTGCGCCCGTCCAGCAACTCCATGACGAGATAGAGCACGCCGTCGGACTCCCCGAAGTCGTGCACGACGGTCACCCCGCGGTGCTGCAACGCGGCGGCCACCCGCGCCTCGCGCCGAAACCGTTCCCGCAGGACACGGGTGAAGGACTGGTCGTGGTGCGGCCCGAGCGGCTTCAGGCACTTCACGGCGACCTGCCGCCCCAGCGACTCGTCGCGCGCACGCCACACTTCCCCCATACCGCCGCGCCCGATCAGATCGATCAGCCGGTACCGGCCCTGGATCAGTCTGGTGTCCGCCATGTCCCGCTGCCGCCCCCGGTTCTGTTCGCCCTCCCCTGGCCCGTCCAGTATGGCGAGCTATCGTCCGAGTTTGTACGGCGCGGGGCGCGAGCCGGGGCCGAGCCGTGCCATGGCCCGCAGAATGTGTTTGGGCGGGAGCTGCCAGCGAAGACGTGCGGGAACGCGTCGCAACAGGGTGCCGGTGACACGCAACCGCCGGGTGACGACGGCCGGTTCGGCTGCGGCGCGGCCGTACAACTCGTGGGCGTACGGCGGCAGAGAGGCGTACGCCAGCCGCGACACGCTCCGCCACAGCACCTCACGCGCCGGAACGAGCAGCGGGTGCGTCGGCGGACGGAGGAGAAAGTCGTCCACTTCGCGCGCGTCGGCCCCGACGGCCAGTTCGGGCCGGATCTTCTCGAAGTAGGCACGCAGCTGGGCCTGGTTCGCCGGTACGACGTCGAGGTCGAGGCCCACCAGACGGGCGCTGACCAGGTGTTCTCGGATGTACCGGTCGGCGTGGGCGTCGGTGATCGGGTAACCGGAGCGGCGCAGGATGTGCAGATAGGAGTCGATCTCGGCGCAGTGCACCCACAGCAGCAGTTCGGGTTCGTCGACGCCGTACCGCTCCCCCGTGTCCGGGTCGACGGCGGACAGCATGCTGTGGATCTTCCGGACCCGGGCGCCCGCCTTCTCGGCCGCGTCCGTGGTGCCGTAGGTCGTCGTGCCGACGAAGCCCGCGGTGCGCATCAGCCGGCCCCAGGCTTCCTTCCCGAAGTCCGAGTTCTGGATGACCCCGCGCACCGCACGCGGGTGGAGTGCCTGGAAGTAGAGCGCGCGAACTCCGGCGACCCACATCATGGGGTCGCTGTGCAACTGCCAGGTCACGGACCAGGGGCCGAACAGTCCCGGGTCACCTGCGCCTGCGACTTCCACTTGACGCCTCCCTGGTCGGGCTGCCTGACAGGGCACGGCTCCTACCACGAAACGTCACCCCGGACCTTTGCACAGCACCCCTGGGTCATTCCCGCAGCAAGGGCCGCGATGCTACCCCGAGCCGACTTCTGCCGCCTTTCTCGGGGTCGGTTTCCCACTTGCGGCAGCCACCGAGAGCCTTTAGTATTACGATCATACTTTCATCAATCACCTTGAGGAATCCCCCATGCTCAACGCCCTGTGGAACCCGACCGTCGCCGGAGAGATTCCCCTTCCGCACCGACTGGCCATGGCCCCCCTGACCCGCAGCCGGGCCACCCCGGACGGTGTACCGACCGAGCTGAACGCCGAGTACTACGCCCAGCGCGCCTCGCACGCCCTCATCATCACCGAGGGTACCCAGCCCTCCGCCGACGGCCAGGGCTACCCGGTGACCCCCGGCATCTACACGGACGACCACATCGCCGGCTGGCGCAAGGTCACCGACGCCGTACACAAGGCCGACGGGCGCATCGTCATCCAGCTGATGCACGCCGGACGCATCGCCCACCCGGACAACACACCCCACCACCGGCAGCCCGTGGCACCTTCCGCGATCAAGCCGGCGGGTCAGACATTCACCCCGACCGGCCTCCAGGAGATGCCGGTGCCCCGCGAACTGACCACCGAGGAGGTCACCGCGACGGTCGACGACTTCCGTCGCGCCGCCGCTGCCGCCATCGCCGCCGGGGCCGACGGCGTGGAGATCCACGGAGCCAACGGCTACCTGGTGAACCAGTTCCTCTTCCCCAGCACCAACCAGCGCACCGACCAGTACGGGGGCTCCCTCGACAACCGCATCCGCTTCGCGGTCGAGGTCGCCACCGCCGTGGCCGACGAGATCGGCGCCGGACGCACCGGTATCCGCATCTCCCCCGGTAACCCGTTCCAGATCAACGACCTCGTGGAGAGCGACCCCCAGGAGCTCTACCCGCACCTCCTGCACGCCCTGGCGCCCCTCAACCTCGCCTACCTGCACATAGGTCACGGAGGCGACGACGAACTCCTGCACACCCTGCGCAAGGTGTGGCCTACCACCCTGATCCTCAACCGGGCCGGCACCGACATCCCCACCCGCGCCAAGGACATCGAGAACGGACTGGCCGACATCGTCACCGTCGGCACCATGGCCCTCGCCAACCCCGACCTCGTCGAGCGCGTACGCACGGGCGCACCCCTCAACACCCCCGACCCCGACACGTTCTACGGCGGCGGCGCGACCGGCTACACCGACTACCCCACCCACAACGCCTGACGAGGCCCGGCGCGCAGACCGCAAGGGAACGTCACGCACGTCCTGCCTCCTCCCCGGCGGAGGCAGGACGGCCGCACAGCGCATACCAGCCATAATATTACATTCGTCAGACCATGGATTAGACTGAGGCTCGGAGCACTGGTTCCGCGGAACGAACGGAGGAAGGCCTGTGGTGCGCTACGCCAAGGAACACAAGCAGGTGACGCGGCAGCGGATCATCGAGACGGCGGGCCTACGGTTCAAGAAAGACGGGATCGACGGATCCGGCGTCTCCACGCTGATGTCGGACGCCGGGCTCACCAACGGGGCCTTCTACGCCCACTTCGCGTCCAAGGACGATCTCGTCGCCAACGTCGTCGCCGCCGAACTGCGCGCGCAGGTCGCCGGGTACGACACCCTTCGGCCCGGCCGCCCGGGGCTTGAGGATCTCATTCGAGAGTACCTGTCGCCCGAGCACCGGGACCACCCCGGCGTCGGATGCTGCTCCGCCGCCCTGCTCGACGAGATCGGCCGCTGCGGGGACGAGACCAAGCAGGCCTACACCGAGGGCGCGAAGGCGATCGTGGAAGAGGTCGCCGCCCGTCTGACCCCTGAGGATCCGGGGGCGGCTCGCGCCAAGGCCATCGGACTCTTCACCTTGCTGGTGGGGACGCTGCAACTGGCCAGGGCGCTCTCCGACCGCGAGTTCGCCGACGAAGTCCTCGAGCGGGGGACCGAGAACGCCCTCGCACTCGTGCGCTGAGGGTGCTCGTCAATCCGCAGCAGGCCGGTCGGCCGCCTCTCCACGCCGCGCCCTGCGGCGGCTGCCCGTCCGCCGCCCTGCTCGACGAGAGCCGGCGCTGCGCAGACCCCACAGAGCAGGCATGCACCGCCGCCGCACCGGTAGCCATCGCCCGGCATGGCCAGGCCGCTCCAACCGTCCCACGCCCTCGCCGGCAGTCGGCTCACGGACGACCACGAGCACGCGACGATGCCGATCTGACGGTCCTGCGAAGCGTATGCGCCGTACCTCGGCTCAGGCATCTGCACCCGGGCGGCGTCACTTCGGTGACCACGATGGCCGGCGGCGAGGATCAGCGCGGAAAGTGGGCCGAACTGAGCTGGCCGAGTGCGCGGCTACTCGTCCAGGTAGCGGTGTCTGATCTGGGCCGGTGTGATGAAGAGTTGACCATCGCGGACCTGCCATTCGCTCGCCCCCTCCACTTCGTGGCTGGCAAGAAAAAGGCCTTGGACGAGGTCTCCGTCGGCGTCAGAGGCGGGGATCCGGGCGATCGCCCGGATCTGGTCGGTGAACCACGTGAGGCCCGACTCACGGATGTCGGCGCCGTAGAAGAGGTAATGGTTCCAGTTGACGTGCCGACGGGGTGAGCCCCATCCGTTGGTGTAGTGGCCGTCGTCGTGTGTGTCGATGATCTCCTGGATGGCGGCGAGTTGCGTCTCGTCGCACTCCAGCCACCCTCTGATCGACACGTAAACGCCCATCGTCGTGCCCCCAGTCTCCTCAGTTCTGACGTGACAGCCTTCGGCTGACGTCGGCTGCGCAGTCGCCCCAGTGGCCGACAGCGGCTCGCCGCCACTTGACGGCGACGGTGATGTCGCGGCCGGGCCGACGCCGAGGCCAAGTCGTCCCCAGGTCGCGCCGCATGGTCGTTGAACAGCGCGTGGTCTGTCAGCAGCAGACCGCGCCAGCCGACATCACGCAGTCAGATTCAGTGGCTTCTTCGCCACGTAGACGGTGTTGGTCGCCGTTTGTCCCTGCAGTGGGTTGTCGAACTCGACGACGTGGGCCTCAGATTCCTCGAAGACCTGCGCGAGCACCGAGTTGAACTGTTCGTCCGGTGCGTCGTTCGACCACAGGGCGAAGACCCCGTCGGAGTGGAGGCGTTCGGCGAGCGTGCGCAGTCCCGCGGGCTGGTACAGCGCCGCGTGGCGGGGGTGCAGCACGTGACGGGGTGAGTGGTCGACGTCCAGCAGGATGGCGTGGAAGCGGCGGCCCGGCGTTTCGGGATCCAGACCGTGCGGGTCGAGGGCCATCGCGAAGAAGTCGCCATGGACGAGCCGGCAGCGGGAGTCCGACGCCAACGAGGCGCCCAGCGGCACCAACCCGCGCTCATGCCACCCGATGACCTCGGCCAGCGCGTCGACCACGATCAGCGACCGTAGGCGCGGGTCGTCCAGCGCCGCCTGAGCGGTGTACCCGAGGCCGAGACCGCCCACGGCGACGTCCAGTTCGGCGCCCTCCAGTTTCGCCAGGCCCAGCTCGGTGAGCGCGATCTCGCCGGCCGTGAAGAGGCTGGACATCAGGAACTCGTCGCCGAGCTTCACCTCGTACACGTCATCGCCGGACAACGGGTCCCGCCGACGCCGCAGACTGATGTCGCCCATCGGCGTCGGACGCCAGTCGATCTCCTCGAAACGCAGGCCCATCCGCTCACCTTTCCGGTCACCGGTGCCGTGAGTCGCACGGCCGGGTGTCCCAGCTCGCGGTGACGATCCTCATGCCCCATCGAACGGGGCACGCACGCCGTAGCCTATGCCGCCCAGCTGAACGGCGATCACCATCAGCACCGTCGCGCTGATGCCGCCCGCCGACCTGGCCATGGCGTCCTCGCGACCGGATGGCCGTAAGCGATCTCCGCCGGACGCGCCGTACGCGCCGCCCCCGACTCGGACACCGGCCTTCCGCGCCGAGGTACGGCTCCCGGGCGTCGGCCCCTGTGACCAGGATCAGTGGTGACACTAGGCCACGTTCGCAACCTGCCCTGATGCCAACTAGGTTCAACCTGAGGCGCAGAATCAGAGAGATTGTTGGCACTTTGGTACAGCGCAGGTCACAAGGGGTGCCGCCGCACTTGGGCATCCAATCCAACCAGGGCCCCTCTTACGGATCGCTGGCAGCGAGATCTCAGGACCTGCTGGTGGCGGCGGAACTGTTGACCGCGACGATGCGCACGTGAGCTACGACCTTGCTGTGTGGGACGGCGACCGTCCATTGAGATCGTTTCATCTTGAACTCGCAGGTCGGGTCTCTGGCGTGGGCGGAGATTGACTCGCTCGTGCTGGTCCCGGACGTGATCATTAGCAGGTGATCGTCTGTCACGGGCCGGTTCGCGGGTTCTGGGGTGGTCCGCTTGAGGCGTCTCGTAGGTTCCGGGGCGGTGGGCGCGCTACGCGGGCCGCCGTGTCCGCTCGCCGTGATGCACGCAGCATGACCCCTCGTCCGAGGCGTAGCGTTGACCGCCTGAACCCGCACCGATGAGAGGGCGCAAGCGTCCTGCGAGCAACCGCGCGGTCCTGCCAGGGACTGAGAGCCCGGTGTCTATACCTTGCTCGCGACCAGCATGTAGTTCTCGGCCTCAAGATCGAACGTGCTCGCTTCCGTCCGGAGTCCGACCCGGTGCAGCTCGACTTCGAGTTCCTCGTACCGGTAGGGCCAGCAGGACAGCAGTTCCGAGCGGACAAGAACCAGCCCAGTCGCATCAACTTGGGCGATCGCAATCTCGATGTGGTGCTCATCCTCCCAATGCGGCGCAATCTCCCAGCGGTAGACCACGACGGCATCGCGACCGTTTCGTCGGACGAGTCGGTCCCTGATGTCCAGCCGGGAACCTCTGGCCCTCACGAGTTCCCAAGTGCGGGATGTGAGCACCAAGCGCCCGCCAGGGCGCAGAAGCCGTGACATCGACTCCAGAGCAGCACCCCTGCCTGTCGCGCCTGCTGCATGGTGAAGCGAGTTGCCAACGCAGAACACCATGTCGAACGTGTCGTCCGCGAAATGATCGGGCAACTCTTCCCAGTTCGCCCGCACGGCCCGGACGGAGGCCCCGAACTCCTCAGACAGCTCTGCAGTCCGGCGAACCATCGCTTCGCTGGCGTCAGTTGCGACAACCTGCATGCCACGACCGGCGAGGCCAACCGCCAACTGTCCGGTTCCGCACGAACAGTCGAGGACGTGAGCGTTCGACGGCAGGAGACTGAGGACGTCATCGAACGACGCAGCGAACTCGGCGGGAGGCAACTTTGCATCCGAGATGAGCCATTCGTACACCTCGGCAAGCACGTCATATTCCGTCACAACCACTACCTCCGTCACACAGCAGACTCACGGCGGGACGTCAGTCCATCAGAGGAGCAAGCCGGGCACCCAATGGTTTTCGCAAGGACAACCCGTCCGCCCATGCCGCGGACAGCGCGAGCTGATCCCCTCGGTCATTCGCCGTGTTCGGCGCTTCGGAACTATCAATACGTCCGAACTTGATACGCAGCGTGTCCAGTACGCGGATGAGGATGTCCGTCTTGCCGGTGTTGTTGAAGACCTCGTCGGCAGCTTGGCCCTCGAAGTGGCTGTGCAGTCCGATGAGAAGAAGATTCCGGATCTCCTCCTCTCCCATCTTGGCGCTCGTGCCCGGAGCCCGCTCCAGCGCGTTTCGCTGGTTTCGCAGCACTTCGAGGGCCGCCTCGTAGTGTGCTTCGGCCAGAGCAGGTTCCGGGCGAAACGGCTTGGCCGGGACCGTCGTCTTCGTGGGAACGATCTTCTTGCGCTTGATGGGAACGCTGTAGGTGGCAGCGTCGGAACGCTCTCGCATGGAGATCGTTTCTTCGTGAACTCGCAGGTCGTGGTACTGGTGTGAGTCCGTGATGCGGTCCTCGTGCTGGCAGGCGGAGTGATTGCCGTCGGGTGAACGTCTGTCACCGCTGGACTTCGCGGTTCGCCAGTACGAGCAGGGCTCGTAGCAGCGTGGTGGCGTGATGGACGTTCATGCGGACCTTGCTCAGAATGCGCCAGGTCTTCAGGTTCGCGAAGCCGTGCTCGACGGCGGCGCGTTCGCGGCTGACCAGCCGGTTCGCCTCCTTCTCGGCGTCGGTGAGGCGGTGGGAGCGGGTCGCCTTGCGGCCGGTGATGATGACGGGAGCATCGTCGGGGTCGTCGCCGAGGCCGACGAAGCCGAGGTCGGCCACGACGCCGAGGCCGGCCTCGCGTAGATGCCTGGTGATGTGGTCGTGGCGGGCGGCGGTGATCTCGCTGGCCCGGCCGGGCCGTGCGGAAGAGATCCAGATCAGGTTTCCCTTGTCGTCGGTCAGCGCGAGGAAGAGCAGGCCATGGGTCTTGTGTTTCCCGCTGTGTGCGCCGTGAGGCGCTTGTTGTTCGAGTGGAGGTGAAAGACCACCACCGCCGCGCTGTCGCAGCAGGGCGGTTGAAGCTGGGGGCAGCCTGACCCGGGAGGTGCCGGGGAGGGCGGGAAGCAGCCCTGACAAAGCCGGGACGTGCCAGTACTGCCAGATGGTGCGGGTCCGGCGAGCGAGACGGAGAGGAGTACGCGAGGAACCGGCGTCTACGCCTCCTTAAGGCACGCCAGCTCGAACCTGGTGGATCTGGGCTGGATGCGGTGCGTCCCCGCTGGTTGGTCCGTTGGCGGGGAACTTTCCGCGCGGTCTACTTCGGTCGCGCGGGGAGGCCACGGTGAAGTGCTGCGGGGTAGCCGTGGCGAGGCCGCGGGGGCATAGCCGGGCTCCTACTCCGACGATCGAACAGCGAGTGAACACGGGAACCGTCCCGGCCCCCGCCCTCAAACCGCGCCTCCAGCACGGCGGATGGGCTGGGTCCATCGTCGGCCGATCGGGCCGGGACGGGGCGGAGCCGCCGTAGTACTCCGAGCCGGGGAGAGCCCGGCACATGGGGAAGGGCGGCAGCGGTTTCGAGAAGGGAAGGAGGCTGCAATGCCGAAAGACGCGCTGCTGAACAGCAGTGCTCCCGAGGCCCCGTTGGGGTCTCACCAGCGGGTATCGGGGATGCAGACCAAGCTTCACCGTTGGGCGGCGGCCGACCATGGCCGCAGGTTCGACGATCTGTTCAACCTCGTATGCGACCCGGCGACGCTGCTCGTGGCGTTCGAACGGGTCGCGGGAAACAAGGGAGCCCGGACCCCGGGCGTCGACGGCCTCACCGTCGTCAACGTTGAACGGGAACTCGGCCTCCCGGGCTACCTGGAGGACCTACGACGCGTACTGAAGACGGGTGAATTTCGCCCGCTGCCGGTGCGCGAGCGCAAGATCCCCAAACCCGGCGGGAGCGGGAAGGTGCGCAAGCTCGGCATCCCGACCGTCTCCGACCGTGTGGTCCAGGCAGCCCTCAAACTGGTGCTGGAGCCGATTTTCGAGGCCGACTTCCTGCCGGTCTCCTACGGTTTCCGGCCCATGCGGCGCGCACACGACGCGATCGCCGAGATCCACCGCTACGGCACCAACGGCTATCGCTGGGTGCTGGACGCGGACATCGAGGCGTGTTTTGACTCCATCGACCACACGGCCCTGCTGGACCGGGTGCGCGCGAGGGTCAAGGACAAGCGTGTGCTGCGGCTGGTCAAGGCGTTCCTCAAGGCCGGCGCCCTCACCGAGGGCGGCGGCCGCGAAGAGACCTTCACCGGCACCCCGCAGGGCGGCATCCTCTCCCCGCTTCTGGCGAACATCGCTCTGTCCGAGCTCGACGAGCACGTGATGGGGCCGTGGGAACCAGGCGGTCGGATGTCCACCAGAGGCAGGCGGGCGCACCACCGTCACCACGGCCGCCCGAACTGGCGCATCGTCCGCTACGCGGACGATTTCGTTGTGCTGGTCGACGGCAGCCGTGACGACGTCGCCCGCCTGCGCGAGGACATCGCCGACGTACTGCACCCTCTCGGGCTGAGGCTGTCACCGGCCAAGACCCAGATCGTGCACATGTCGGACGGGTTCGACTTCCTGGGGTTCCACATCCAGTGGCGCCGCAAGCGAGGCTCGAACAAGTGGTACGTCTACACCTTCATCGCCGAGAGGCCCATCCGGCACTTGAAGGACAAGATCCGTGCCCTGACGAACAGAACGTCGCAGCAGGACCCGGGGACCGTGCTCAAGAGGATCAACTCGATTCTGCGCGGCTGGGTCAACTACTTCAAGCATGCGGTATGCAAGACCACGCTGAAAGCCCTGGACCAGTTCGTATGGCGACGGGTGACCAGCTGGTGGATGGTGCTGCACCGCTGGAGGTGGAAGGACGTCCGCCGACGCTTCACCGACCGCAACGGCCGGTGGCACAGGCTCTCGGCGGACGGGATCGAACTGTTCCCCATGGTCTCGACGGCGGTCACCCGCTATCGCTACCGGGGCAACACGATCCCCAATCCCTGGACACTCAACCACGCTTGAACGGCAGAGACCGTGGAGAGCCCGGTGCGGTGAGAGCCGCACGCCGGGTTCGGCGAGCGGCACGGAGAAACGGACCGATGGCAACACCGGCACCGCGCTCCGTGCCGACTCATCAGTTCTTGCGGTTGTCCGTCCCGGTGCGGCGGCGGGTGCGCACGAGGGTGCGGTCCAGCAGGACCACCGCACGGCCCCGACGGGCGATCTTCTTCAGGGCACGGTCCAGACGCGGGGCCCGGGCAGCGAGCAGGCCGAGGACTTCCAGGACCCGGCGGCGCACGGTGGAGGCGGAGACGTCGTTGCCGCCGGCCATGTCGAGAAGCCGCTGGTCGTGACGGAGCACGGCGAGCACGATGATCGCCTGGGTCCCCGGGGTGACCTTGCGCCAGCGGGTGCCGAGCTGTTTGCGCCGCCCGCGTATCAGGCCGGCGACGAGTTCGATGGTCCGCTTCGACACGGGGAGCCGAAGCTGGTAGACAGCATCGCGAGTGCCCTCGACGGGGCGGTGAGTCTTCACACGCGAACCAACTCCCGCCGGGGGCCCTCGCGTTACGGCGGGAACCGGCCGGTCCACTGCCTCCCTCGCCGGTCAGCGCCGCAGGTAGCGCCCCGGTCCGGTCCGCTTCAGCCAGCCCCGGTCGGCGAGTTTGCGCAGCTGACCGCGGACCGGCTCGACCTTGCCCGGTGTGAGTTCCCGGCCCAGTGCCATCGCGACGTCCATGGCCATCACCGGACCGTCGGCCCCGGCCACGATCTCCATGATCTCCATGATCCGCTGATACTCCGAGGTCAGGGACGCCAGCCCCATCCCCTCGACACGGTCCGGCACCAACCGCATCCCGCCCGCCCCCGGCCGAGCCGCGACGCGCTCCCGCTCCGGCTCCGGCTCCGGCTCCGGCTCCGGCTCCGGCTCCGGCTCCGGCTCCGGCTCCGGCTCCGGCTCCGGCTCCGGCTCCGGCTCCGGCTCCACGATGCCCGACGGCCGCCGTCCCCCGTCCGTCGCCTCGGCCCACTGCCCGAACACCACCTCGGCCGCCTCCAGCCGGCCCAGCTATTGACGACCTCGACGTCGATTCCAAGCTTTGCCCCGTGCTCGATGACGGCGTTCTTGAAGCCGGTGTCGACCCAGCTCTTGGAGATGGTCGGGTAGGTCTTCTTGGCCTGGTCGAGAAGTTGTGTTCCTACGGCTTTTTCCGACCGGCTTGCGGCGGTGACGGTTACGGCGAGGAGCAGGCCGAGCGTGTCGGTGATGATGCCCCGTTTCCGGCCGACGATCTTCGTCGCTGCATCGGTTCCCTGGCTGTTCAGGGGACATTGTGGAGGTGTTCACGCTCTGGGTGTCGATCACGGAGGCGGTGGGTTCGGGCCTGCGTCCTTCCTTCACGCGGGCCAGGCCGGTCAGGTCGTAGTTGAGCTGGGCGAGGATTCCTATGGGCCTTTCTGTTGATCTGTCGGTCACCGCAGAAAGCACTCCTTTCGGACCTCGCTGTCGGCCGTGCGACCTCGGGCGCGCACAGACCGAAACTCCCCTTGCCCAGCGGGCAAGGGGAATTTCCGTGGGCTTGAACCGGACACCGGTGTCAGCAGGAGCGCGAGCCCACGAAGCCGACGCGGACGAGCTTCCACTGCTGGTTCGCGCCGCCCCAGTCCGAGTACTGGACGATGCCGGTCCCGTCTGTGGAGGAGAAGCCCGGTACCTCGACGGCCTTCCCGCTGTTGCGGTTGATCAACCGGACGTATCCGTCCGGTGAGTCCGCCAACCGGAACTGCTGGTTCGCGCCACCGTGGTCGCCCCACTGGTTGATGGCGGCGTTGTCGGCCGTCGACCAGCCGGAGACGTCCAGCAGCTTGCCGGAGTGCCTCGCCTTCAACCGGTAGTAGCCGTCACCGGAGTCCACGAACTGGAACTGCTGGTTGGTCCCGTCGTACCGGCCCCACTGCGTGATCGCGGCGCCGTCCGCGGAGCTCGCGCCCGCCACGTCCAGTGCCTTGCCGCTGTTGCGGTTGACCACGACGTACCAGGCGTTCGTGTCCACAGTGCCCGCTTGCGCCGTCGGCGCGCACGCACGCAGGTCGAAGCGTTCCACCCGCACTTTGCCGCCGAGGGCCCGGGTGGCGTGGTTGAAGACGGCGAAGCGGTAGCCCATGAAGAAATGCGGTCTCTCGCTCATGGCGAACGCCGGGCCGAGCGGGGTGAAGGTGGTGCCGTCGGTGCTGTAGGAGAACGTCGCCTGGCGGCCCGGCCCCGGGCTGATGTCGGCGGTGGCGCGCAGCCAGACGCGGCTGCCGGGGAGGTCGGCGCGGGCCTGCTCGGTGCCGGTGCTGCTGGTGTTCCAGCTGGTGTCCATGGTCAGGCCGTCGAACATCACCAGCCTGCTGACGCCGTTTAGCCGTGTGACGCCGATCCAGGCGGAGGAGTCGCGCAGCATCGCCAGCCCGGCCCGGTCGCCGTCCGCCATCCCGGAGCAGTCGAGTACCACGGTCGCGGTGGAGGCGGGGCCCTGGATGCGGCGGGTGAGGGTGTTACGGGCGTTGTAGAGGTCGTCGGTGACGGTCGCGGTCCTGAGGGTGAGCCCGTTGTCGACGGTGAACGCGCCGGTGTCGGGGTTGTGGTTCCACTCCCAGTACGGCGCCAGCGCCGTTCCCGCGAAGGTGTCGGCGCCGGTCATCGGTGGGAGCGGGTGCGGGGCGACCGGGTAGGGGTATGTCTCGCCCCACGTGCCGTCGACGGTCTGGAGCTCGGGCCAGCCCTCGGCGTTCCAGGTGACCGGGGCCAGGGCGGGGACGCGGCCGCCGGGATAGGCGTCGATGAAGCCCATGTAGTACCAGTCGCCGTTCGGGGTGTCGACCAGAGAGCCCTGGTGCGGTATGCCGCCGCCGGGGATCGGGCCGGGCAGGTTCAACAGCACCTCCCGCATCTCGTACGGGCCGAAGGGGCCTGAGGTGGACTTCCAGATGTACTGGCCGTTGGGCGGGAGGGTGGCGAAGATGTAGTAGTTCCCGTTGATCTTGTAGAAGCGGGAGCCCTCCATCAGGTGCATGTCGTCGGGCTTGGTGAGCACGTGCTCGGACCTGACCTCGGTGCGCATGTCCGGGGAGAGCTGCGCGACGCGGATCTCGTTGGCGCCGTACGCCACGTACGGGGTGCCGTCGTCGTCGAAGAGCAGCCCCGCGTCGTAGTAGATGCTGCCGATCTCGGCGTGCCGGGTCCAGGGGCCCGCCGCGTCGGTGGCCCTGTATACGTATGACCGCTGCCAGCCGATCTGGCCCACCCAGTAGAAGGTCTTGTCGCTGGGGCGGTAACGCATCGAGGACGCGTAGATGCCCTGGACGTACGCCTGTCCGCCCTTGAGGTCGTACGCGTCGCCGAAGTCGAGGACCGGCACCGAGTGGCCGATGAACTCCCAGTTGACCAGGTCGTAGGAGCGCAGGACGGGCGCGCCCGGCGAGTAGTGCATGGTCGAGCCGGTGTAGTAGTACGTGTCGCCGACGCGGATGACCTCGAGGTCGGCGAGGTCCTGCCAGATCACCGGGTTGGTGAACCGCTCCTGCTGGGCCGTCGTGGCCGCCGCCGCGCGCATCGCGCCCATCGCGGGCAGCGTGGCGCCCGCGACCAGGCCGGCGGTGGCCGCCATGACTCTCCGGCGGCTGTGGGGGTGTTGGAGCCAGGACATAGGAGATCAACTTCCTCACGGGTAAGGGGACCGAGAGCCGGAAGTTCGATATATCGGACATCATTCTTGGATGGCGTCGAGGATCTGGTGGAAAGTGAGCTCGCTGTATCGGCTTTTGGGGCCAGGCGCTGCTCGGTCGGGAACGCGTGGGCGGCGGTGACCAGGGTGACGTGGTGATGCCGGCCGGTCCGGGAGCGGCCCTCGAATCCCGGGACCGCGGCGGGGAGGGGCTCCGGTCCCGGGAGCGGGGGTCATCCGGCGGTCAGAGTGGTCCACTTCTGGTTGGAGCCGCCGTGGCAGTCCCACAGTTGGAGCTGTGTGCCGTCGGTCGTGGAGAAGCCCGGAATGTCGAGGCAGCGGCCGGAGGCGGGGTTGCGGTAGCCGCCGTTGTAGGGCTGCCAGATCTGGTTGGAGCCGCCGTGGCAGGCCCAGAGCTGCACCTTGGTGCCGTTGGCCGTGCCGAAGCCGGCAGCGTCGAGGCATTTGCCCATGGAGCGCAGGGTGCCGTCGGTGTAGGCGGACCAGTACTGGTTGACGCTGTCGCCGCAGCTCCAGATCTGGACGGCGGTCCCGTCGGCGATGCCGAAGCCGCTGACATCCAGGCATTTGCCGCCCATGTCGGACTGCACGCGTGCGGGGGCGGGGGCGGGGTTCCTCAGCCACCCGGCGCTGTCCGCGGACTGAACGCCGCGGTGGAAGGCGTCGGCCATCTTCTGGTAGCCCGCGTCGTTGGGATGCAGGGCGTCGGCCAGGTCGGCCGTGGTCAGGCCGCCCATGTCCACGTATGCGACGCGCTTGCCCGCGGACTGCGCCTCGCTCACGATCTGGGGGATGGCCTGGTTGTACGCGGCACGGTACTGCTCCTCCGAGCCGCTGGTGGACACGACCAGGGAGGCCACGAGAACGGTCGCGTCGGGGGCGGCGGCGGTGATCTGGTTGACCAGCGACTTCAGCCGGTCGGTGGCGGTGGAGACCTGGTAGCTCTGGTTCAGGTCGTTGGTTCCGGCCATCAGCGTCACGACGTTGGGCCGGTAGCGGGTCAGTGAGGTGTCGGCGAGTGCGGCGATCTCGTGGATCTTGTAGCCGGAGTGGCCTTCGTTGTCGGGGTCGGACATCGAACCGCTCCGCCCCGTGCCGACGAAGTCCAGCCGATGGCCGTCCGTCGCGAGCTTGTCCCACAACGGAGCCCGGTAGCCGTTGCCCGTGCTGCTTCCCACGCCCCAGGTTATGGAGTCGCCCAACGGCATTACCCGCAAGGGTGTGTTGGAGGCGGCGGAGGCAGGTGCCACACCTGCCGCCGTCATCCCGAGCGCGGCAGTGACCAGCGTGATGAGGGGCAGAATCCAAGGCTTTCTCATGCAGTCGTCCTCTTCTGCGAGTGCGTGCTGAATCTGGCACGGACTTCTCGACGTTCGTGTCGGCAACTCGGCTGCTGTGTCGTCCCGTTGGCATCGGCGGGCGCATGACGTACTGGCGGAACGGCGTGGTGAGGAACCTGTGCGTAGCCGGCTGTCCGCGACCGCTCCCACAGGGGGCGGGCATGCCCGGCCCCCTCGCAGTGAAAGCACTGGCCGGCCACCGGTGGGCGTTGTCACGTTGTCGGGTGGGTAGGGCCTGACGGTGGTGTGTCGAGGCATGGTTCAGTCGGGCTCCGGGCCCGGTTCGGCGTGCGTCGTTGCCCGCGAACGTCAGGAACACCGGAGCCGGACCTGTGTCACGCCACCGGCTAGCGCTGCAGTGTCAGCACGCCCGGCCGGTAGGGCAGGAGGCCGTAGTCCCCGCCGTCGGTGCTGGGGTCGCGCCCCTGGTAGAGGAACTGCAGATTGCAGGGGTCGATGGTCTTGGTCTGGTCGGGGTTGGTGCGAACCAGATCGCCGTGGCTGATGTCCCTTGTCCAGGCCGTCGCGCCGCTGTTGGCACTGCCGGCGAAGGGGTTGGTCACGGTGTCGGCCCCGGCCTGCGGTGTCCACGTGCCGTCGAGGCTGGTGGCCGTGAACGAGCGGAAGTAGCGGCCATACCCTGTGTAGTTCTGGGCCTCGACGATCATGAGGTACTGATTCTGACCCTGGACCTTGTAGACCTCCGGCGCCTCGAACAGGTTGAGCGGCGTGTCGCTCATGATCTTCGTGAACGAACCGAAGGTGCCCGGGAAGTTGCCGATGGGCATGCCGGCGCGGTAGATGCCGCCCTCATCGTCGGCGAAGAACATGTACATGTTTGTGTCGTCGCCGATGAGGGTCACGTCGAGGGGGCCGCCCTTCGGGAGGGTGCCCGTGAACAGCTCCTGCTGCGCGGACCAGCCGTTGGGGTTGGTGGGGTCGCTCGACGTGCGGTAGCCGAAGCTGTATGGCCAAGCCCCGTTGTAGGCGAGCACCCAGAGGTTCTTCGGGGCGAAGTAGAACAGCGTCGGCGCGATGCCGTCGAAGGGGATCGTGTTCTGGGTGGCGGTGGCCATGTCGGACCAGTTCGTGAAGGGGCTGAAGGTCGTCAGTCCCCAGCGCCCGTCGTCACCGGCGAGGGTGTTGTGCGTCGTGGCATAGACGATGTGCTTGCCGTTGGAGACGACGCTGGTGAAGTCCTTGAGCGAGGCCCACCCCGCCTTCGGCTCCGCCAGCGGGCCGGTCGATGTCCAGCGGTACGTCGACGGAAGAGCACACACGTTGTTCGCCCCTGCCAGGCCGGTCCACTTCTGGTTGGCGCCACCGTGGCACGACCAGATCTGCACTCCTGTGCCGTTGGCCTTGCCCCAGCCCGCGACTTCCAGGCACAGCCCGGACTGCACCCCGACGACCGTGCCGTCGGCGTTCACCCGCCACTGCTGGTTCGCACCGCCGTTGCAGGTGCGGATCTGCACCCGGACCCCGGACGTGGTGGCGCTGCCCGGGACCTCCAGGCACTTGTTGCCGTACACCGTGAGCTGGTTGCTGTCGGTCGACGTCCACTGCTGGTTGGTTCCGCCGTGGCAGTCCCAGATCTGCACGTTCGCGCCGTCGGTCTGGCTGAAGCCCGACACATCGAGACACCGGCCGGAATCAACACCGCGCACATCGCTGGTGGTGGCCGCCTGAGCCGGGCCGGCGACGAGCAGCGCCGCCAACGCGGCCAGAGCCGCGACCACGGCGGCGAGCACCACCGACGGACGTCCGCGACGGAAACTACGTCTGCGCATAAGGTCCTCGTCATCCCTGAGCAAGCGACTCCGGCCCACCCCGTCAGAGGCCGCCCGGATGCCGACGTGACACGACAATGTCCGATATACCGAACAAGGGTCGAAGTGTCGAGCAAGAGAATGCTAGACATCCCATGAATGACGTCAATACTTCTCACACGATTCGCGGACAGAAACGTTCGCAGGCTGAAACCAGACGGCTCCAAGTCCCTTGGTTGCAAGGACCTTTGACGCGAGAGTCAGGTAGCGATGCGGGCGCGGGCTTGGACAGGCACCGTTGCAGTACTGGTTGCCGCCGCTCCCGAAAAGGTTGCCACCCGGTCCAAGTTGAGGGCGTGATGGGCCACGGGCAGCGGATGCAGGCGGGTGCGTTCGACCGTCCAACGCGGAGGCCGGCGCCCTGTCTACCTCGCGGTGGACGCGGGTGTTGACCTGCCGCCAGAAGATCGCGCAGGCCCCGCGGAGTTCGGCGAAACTGCTGTGCTGCTCCCGCAGGTCCGCGGAGGTCGGGATCAGGTCCGTCTTCGCGATACGGACGGTGGCCTCGCCGCCCCCATTTGAACTCGGGATCGGACGGGACGCAGGCGTGCACTTGCAGGCCGCATTGGCGTCCTGCGGCCACGACTTGAGGCTGACGGACCGCGATCCCGGTGACCCGGTCGATGGTCGTCGTCTTCTCGTTGTCGGTGAGTAGACGGGTCGGTGCCCCGCCGATCGCCCGCAAGGTGGAGTCGATGCACGAGATCACCGTGGGCGGGGTCCGGTCCCAGACCGGGATCACCACCCGGAAGCGGGACCACGCCAGCCATGCGCAGAACAATCGCGTCACGCGCTCGCTTCCACGGCCCGGACCAGGCACTTTCGGGCCCATCCCCAGTCGAACTGCAACCAGAGACCGGGCTCGGCGATCCACGGCCGGTAAGTACGACGGTGGCCGGCCCGCCACTGCTCCCTTCGCCCGCGCGACCGCCCGCCGTGTCGTCCGCTCGTCCCCAATGAACCCAGTAGCTGGAGGCGTTCGTGAGCTTGTCGGCTCACACCGTGCGCTGCGACCGGTCGACCCACTCCTCAATCTTCGGCATGAATGGGTCGATCAAAAATCTTGTGCTGTCCGCTATCAACTCCTAGGATCCATGCCGTCCGAAGGATCGGCTCACGTTCGCAGTATCGAACACACCCGGCGAAGCGGCTTGCGCATGGTGCGCATGCCGGGCATCACAGCACCCGCACCATCCGTCCAGTAAGGCCCTCCCCCGCACGCCTGTGCCGCGGCCGTGAACCTCCTGTTAGGCCAGGCGCGGCCGGCCCGTCGTCCAACTCGTAGGCGGTGCCTGGGGCACGTCGTACCCCAGCCCCGTCCTGCCGCCCCCACCCCGCCAGGTCACCCCACTGACCGGCGGCGACACCTTCGACGGAACGACCGTGAAACCGAAGTGGGTAGGGAACCACAATCCGGACCACGACAAGTGGTCCGTCAACAACGGCCTGACCCTGCGCACCGCGACGGCCACCAACCACCCGCACTGGGCCCGCATTACCCTCACCCACCGGATTCAGGGACCCACCTCCACCGCGACCATCCAGCCGGACTACGCGACGGACAGCAACTGGAACACCACCGGCACCGAAGTCGCGAGCGCCAACGTCACGGGCGGTCGCAGGCCGCGCGCGGCCGCCGACATCCACCCCGGCGCCTCCCGTCCGGGAACCTTCTCCCACAGCACCGACGGCACCGACTTCACCCGCCCGGGGCCGCGTTCACCATGGGCAACACCTGGCCGTTTCTTCAGGGGCTACCGCTTCGCCCTTCCAGCTACGCCACGCGGACACTCGGCGGCCCCATCCGCATCGCGCGGTTCGCACTGACCACACCCCGAGCACAGCAACGCCTCTCCCCCACATCTGACCAGCTGCTCAGTCCCCCACCCGCAGCACCAGGAAGGACCACACCATGGCCAGTACCGCCGTCCACGGGCCAACGGCTCACCCGACCGCAGTGAGATCACCCACCACCGCTACGAGACTCGCCCGGGCAACCTGGGTGCTGATCCTCATGTTGGCGTTCGCCGTCCTTCCCGCCGCTGTGCAGCCCACGGCGGCCAGGGCCGACAACCCGATCGTGCAGAACGTCTACACCGCCGACCCGGCCCCACTGGTGTACAACGGACGGGTCTACCTCTACACCGGGCACGACGAGGACGGCTCCAACTCCTCCTTCGTGATGAAGGACTGGCGGGTGTGGTCTTCCGCCGACATGGTCAACTGGACCGACCACGGCTCACCGCTCAGCCTGGCCACCTTCAGCTGGGCGTCCACCGACGCGTGGGCGGGCCAGGCCGTCGAACGGGGCGGCAAGTTCTACTGGTACGTGCCGGTGACGGCTCGGGCGACCGGCCGGATGGCCATCGGCGTGGCGGTGGCGGACAGCCCCACCGGACCCTTCCGGGACGCCCTCGGCCACCCGCTGATAGAGAACAGTGAGATCGACCCGACCGTCTTCATCGACGACGACGGCCAGGCCTACCTGTACTGGGGCAACCCGAACCTGTGGTACGTCAAGCTGAACGCGGACATGACGTCCTACACAGGCAGCCCCGTCCAAATTCCGCTCACCACCGCGGGCTTCGGCACCCGCACCGACAACCCCGACCGTCCCACGCTGTACGAAGAAGCACCCTGGGTCTACAAGCGGAACGGCCTGTACTACATGGTGTATGCGGCCAAGTGCTGCTCGGAGTTCATCGCCTACTCCACTGCACCCAGCCCGACCGGGCCGTGGACCTACCGTGGAACAGTCATGCCCGCCCAGGGCAACAGCTTCACCAACCACCCGGGCATCGTGGACTTTCAGGGCAACTCGTATTTCTTCTACCATAACGGCGCCCTCCCGGGCGGCGGCGGCTTCACCCGATCGGTCGCAGTGGAGAAGTTCTCCTACAACGCTGACGGAACGATCCCGACGATCAACATGACGACCACCGGTGCCCCCCAGGCCGGTGCGCTTGACCCGTACGTACGCCAGGAGGCCGAGACGATCGCCTGGGGTTCCGGGATCGAGACCGAATGGACCAGTGACGGCGGAATGGACGTCGGCTGGATCGAAAACGGCGACTACACCAAGGTCAAGGGAGTGGCCTTCGGGGCCGGCGCCTCCTCCTTCGCCGCACGCGTCGCCTCGGCCACCAGCGGCGGCACCCTCGAAGTGCGCCTGGACGGTCCGAGCGGGTCGGTCGTGAGCCGGTGCGGTGTGCCGAACACCGGCGGCTGGCAGGCCTGGACCACGGTGACCTGCCCAGTGAACGGCGCGACGGGAACCCATGACCTCTACCTGACGTTCACCGGCGGCAGCGGCTACCTGTTCAACATGAACTGGTGGCAGTTCACCCGCGCCGCGTAACCGCACCGCGTCGACCTGCTCCTCGCGCTGAAGCCCGAGGATTCCGGCCTTCCCGTCCGAAGCTTGCGCCGCGTAACGGCGCAACCTTCGGACGGGAATCCGTTCTCGCTGCCGCTGCCGGGCGCGGCCGGGCGGCCCGTGGGGTAGTAGTAACCGCAGCCGTCCTTGCCCGGGTTGGTGGCCAGGTACCAGGTGGCCTTCTCCAGCAGGCTGGCTGGGTCGGTGGTGGCCACGACAAGCCGGCAGGGTGAGTCGGGGCCGCAGCCGCCCAGGCGGGCATCGGCGGCCTACCAGGTCTCAATATGCCCGTCGCGGAAGTGCCGCTCCACGGGCGTCCACTCGCCGGGACGCTTGGCATCGTGCCAAGTCAGGGCATGGGCAACCTCGATGGGAGTGTGCGGCTGGTCGGCCGGAGCCCAGGTGCCGCGGTGCGGCTTGAGCGCGACCGCGTTGGCCAGGCCGGCCTCGCACAGTGCGAGGTACCAGTCGTCGCTGACCGAGTAGGCGCAGTCGGCGACCACCGCTCGGCAGCTGAAGCCCGCCTCCTTGCCTCGGGCCGCGAGGGCAGCGTGGCCAGCTGCGGTTTCGCATGGAAAGCCGGGTCGGACCGGGCGCGGGCGAAGTGATGGGCGGGGGTGTAGGGAGTCGCGTGCAGCGGGTAGTACATGTGGCCGTCGGTCCACACCGTGGTCACCGTGACGATGCCGTTGTCCGTCTTGCCGTACCGGCCCGGCCACTGCCGGCCCACGCTGGCGGTGGCCGTTCCGTCCTTGCGATCCCCGATAGCTGTAAGTCCTGGCGTGGCCCGCGAGGGTCCGGCGGCGACACGTCCCCTGCCACAGCACCACGAAAACCACCCAAGTGCTAAGAAAAGTAGCCCAGTTCCTGCGAGGCCGCGGCCGTGCTGAGCAACTCGGCAGTCACTTCGGCGAGATGTTCCGGTGTGCCGGCGCTCTCCGGCAGTACGACGGAACGGGCGAGCGGTGTTGCGCAGCAGGCGCCGGGCCGCTCCGATCACCGTGTTCTCCGGCTATCGGCCGGTACTCCACGGGGTGCGAAATGTCGTGGTCGGGTCGACCATGGCCCCGACCGCGGGTTTGTGTCCCTGCGTGATCGGTCGGGCCTTCGTGGTCGGTGGTCAGGTCGGTGTCAACGGGTTGCTTCGGGTCAGAAGCAACAACTCGCTCTGACCTGGGAGTTTAAAATGTTCCATGCCAAGCAGGCAGCGGAGGAGCACGCTGCTTCTCCGACCGCTGCGGGCGCTCGGCTGCAGCAGATCCGGCGCCGGGTCCACCTGGGCTCCATGGGCGTGTGGGCTGCGGTGGCGGCCGGCCCCATCGCGCTGGCCGTCGCCGTGGCCACGCCCGCGACCGTGGTCCGTGCCGCCCCCGCGACGAAGCCGACCCTCGTGAAGACGACCGTGTCGGCCGGCCCTTCCGGGTACAGCTCTCGCCGAAGGGGCGCTGTCTGCGCGAAGACGTCGGATCAGGACCTCTTGCGGTGAACCCGCGCCGGCCGCCCGCGCTCCGGTGCGGGCCTTCGCCCTCTGTCACCGCGCCGTACGGCCCCCTCCCGGCAGCGGCAATCCCGCGCGACAGAAGGCTCACCCGGCGCTACGAGGTTCACGGCGCCGGTACGGCACCGATCTGCTGCATCACCCCGAGGAGATCGGGCTGGCCCCGTTCGCCGACGATCCGGCCGTCGGCCAGGTAGTAGAAGTTCATGGCCTGCACCGAGATTTTGTTGCCGCTCGCCGGGATCCCGAAGAATTCACCGTCGTGGGTTCCCCGCATGGTGAACCGCGCGGCCACGGTGTCGCCTTCGGTGACCGTCTCCTCCAGCGTCCACTGGACGTCGGGGAAGGCGCTGCGCATCATCCCAATGACTTCCAGGTACCCATCGGGCCCCCGCAGTGGTTCCGGGTGACTTGGCGCGTGGAACACCGCGTCCGGAGAAATGACCTCGCGGGCGAGATCCTCGTTGCCCGTGTTGATGAACTCGACGAAACGGTTCATCACTGACTCGGTGGACTGCGATTGCATCTTGCTGTGCCTCTCCAGAGACGTTCGGGCGGGTACCTGCGAGCGTAACATCGAATCGATGTTCACATCGATTCGATGTTCGCGTGCGAAGATGGACTCATGCTGGAACTCGCGATACTCGGCTTCCTCGCCGAGGGACCCCTGCCTGGACACGAGCTGCGCCGCCGCATCTCACAGCTGACCGGCTATACGCGGCCGGTCAGTGACGGCAGCCTGTATCCGGCGATCAATCGCCTGACCAGGGCGGGCTTGATCGAGCGGCGCGCCGACCCGGCCGCGGGGGCGGCCCGGTACGTGCTCAGCCCGACCGCGGCCGGGCGGGCCGACATGCTCCAGCGCCTGCGCAAGCCCGCCGACCACGAGATCACCGACTTCACCCGGTTCTACGTCGTCCTGGCATTCCTCTCCCACCTGCCCGACGTGGCCGAACGGCACGCGGTGTTGCGCAGACGGCTGGAGTTCCTGGAAGAACCGGCGAGCTTCTTCTACGACAACGAGCGGCCCCTGCGTGCCGAGGAGATCGCCGACCCCTACCGGCGGGGCATGCTGCTCACCGCCCGCGCCACCAGCCGCGCCGAACGGACCTGGCTGCGCGAGACCCTCGGGGAGGAACCGCCCGTATTCGACACCGGATACACCGACAGCGATCCGCATGCGCCCGCCGCTCCCGCGAGCTGACCGTCCACGGAGGTACCCCCATGCTTGCATCCTGGTACGACGCCCAGGGCTCCGCCGCCGATGTCCTGCACGTCGGTGAACTCCCCGATCCCGTCCCCGGCCCCGGCGAGGTCCGCGTCCGCGTCACCGTCTCGGGCGTCAACCCCGGCGACACCAAGAAACGGCGCGGCTGGCTCGGCTCGTCCATGCCATTCCCGCGGGTGATCCCGCACAGCGACAGCGCCGGAGTCATCGACGCCGTGGGCGCCGGAGTCGACGTCCACCGCGTCGGACAACGGGTCTGGGTATACGGCGCCCAGTCCTACCGCCCCTTCGGCACCGCCGCCCAGTACACCGTCGTACCCGACCACCAGGCCGCACCCCTGCCCGACCACCTCAGTGACGAGCTGGGCGCGAGCCTCGGTATCCCCGGCATCACCGCCCACCGCACCGTCTTCGCCGACGGCCCGGTCGACGGCCAACTGGTCCTGGTCCACGGAGTTCTCGGCGGCGTCGGCTCCCTGGCCGCCCAGCTCGCCCACTGGGCCGGCGCCACCGTGATCGCCACCGTCCGCCGAACCGCGGACCTCGACCGCGTCGACCCGGCCGTCGCCCACGCCATCGCCCTGGACACTGGCGAGCCCGCCGCTGCCATCCGCTCGTACGCGCCGCGGGGCGTCGACCGGATCATCGAGGTCGCGCTGTCAGACAACGCCGATCTCGACAACGCCGTCGCCGCCCAAGGGGCCGTCATCGCCGCCTACGCCACCCGCGCGGACCGCACCGAGATCCCCTTCTGGCCCCTGCTGTTCAACAACGTCACCCTGCGGCTGCTCGGCAGCGACGACTTCCCCGCCGAGGCCAAGCGCCAGGCCGCCCGCGACCTCACCTCCGCCGCCACCGTCGGCGCCCTTACTTCCGCCGTCGGCGACTGTTACCCGCTGGACGACATCGCCAAGGCCCACGACCACGTCGATGTCGGCGGTGGCCACGGCCGCATCCTGGTCACCATCCCCCAATAGCGCAGACTCGGAACACTGCCCTGCTCAACTGCCTAGCCCTGCGGGGCGGCCCGTCGCGCTGCCAAGTAATCGGACCAGTTCCCGCCGGCGAGGGTGGCCCAGCGTTCGGCTGTCTTGGGGTGGATGCCGAGCAGGTCGGCGATGACCATGGGCGGCAGGTCTACCGGGGCGTCCATCATGGCGGTGTTGCGTGCTGCGCGGGCGGGCAGACCGTGGTGTCTCAGGGTGTCGGCGAGGCCGAGGGGGTTGCGCGGGCGTCCAAGGCTGTGACCGGGCAAGAGACATCTGCATCCGGCCGCGTTGCTGTGCCGGGGCTGTGCTGCCATGCTCCGTGACGGAACTCTCTACGAACCGCAGGTGTCGGCCCCGTCACCTGGCCCGTGGGTCTGCGGGGAGAACGACTCGATCAGCCTCGACATCGAGCACCGGACGGCGATAGTCGCCTTCCGGATCCATCAGACCGGCTTGCCCAACCGCCGATCTCCCGAATGAAGCCGCAGAACACATCAAGTCGGTCCGGGCCCTGCAACTCCCGCAGGTCGACGTCGAAGTCGACTTCATCGTCGGCATGAAAACGGAAGATCGCCGACTGAGGTTCCCCTCCTGCTGTGGAGACCGTGACCGGAAGGATAGATGGGGTCATGGCATCCAAGAAGCGCCTCTACGATGCGGAGTTCCGCAAGGGGGCGGTACGGATCGTGATGGAGACCGGGAACCTGATCCCAGAGGTGGCCGCGGATCTGGGCATCCGTTCCGGGACACTGCACAGCTGGGTGTCGCGGGCGAGGCGTAACGGGTCACCGTCGTCGGACCGGCGGGTGGCCGAGGCGTCGCCCGGTGGTCGGCTGCGGGAGAGTGAGCGCGCGGAGCTGGACCGGCTGCGGGCCGAGGCCAGGGAGAAGGACAAGCGCATCCGCGAGCTGGAGATGGAGCGTGATGTGTGCAAGCGATTCGTGGGCTTGTGGGTGAAGTAGCTGACGCGGACCCGGCCGTGGCGGTCGGGGTGATCAGCAACTGCAAGGCCGAGCAGAAGATTCCGTACCGCACCGCATGTCGAGCACTTGGGGTGTCGGAGTCGTGGTTCTACAAGTCACGCGACCGCCCGCCCCCGGCGCGGGAGATGCGTCGGCAGCTTCTGGCGGAGGAGATCGAGGAGACCTTCCGCGGCTCGGGCGGCACCTACGGCTCGCCCGAGGTGTTCATCGAGCTGATCCGCCGGGTCTGGCGGGTGTCGGTGAACACCGTCGCCAAGCTCATGGCCGAACTCGGCCTGGCCGGACGGAAGATCTGAAGGCGCCGGGGCCCGACCGGCCCGGGAAGCGGGCGGCGGCCGCGGACTTCGTGCGCAGGGACTTCACCGCCGAGGAACCGGACCTTGTCTGGGCGGGCGACATGACCGAGATCGACACCGGCGAAGGCAAGCTCTACCTCGCCACTGTTATCGATCTGTTCTCCCGGCGGCTCCTCGGCTACGCGATGGGCGTCCGTCACGACGCCGAGCTGGTGGTGGCCTCACTCAACATGGCCGCGGCCAGCCGGGGCGGCAACGTCGCGACGTGATCATGCACACGGACAGGGGCAGCGAGTACTGCTCGCGGCGCTTTCGCCGGCCCTGCCGGCGACTGGGCGTGACCCAGTCCATGGGCAGAGTCGGATCTTGTTTCGACAACGCCGTGAGTGAGGCGTTCAACAGTGTGCTCACGGTCGAGTACGTCCACCGGCACACCTTCGCCGCCCGCACCGAGGCCCGGATCAGGATCACCACCTGGATCACCGACATCTACAGCACCTGGCGGCTACACAGCGTATGCGGGTTCAAGAGCCCGATCGACTACGAACGCGAGTACCGAGCCACCCTCGCCGAGGGACTGGCCGCATAGATCGTCTCCACACAGGGACCGACGCCCGGGATGAAGCTTGCGGAATTCTTGGCACACGTCGGCCGGCAGGCGGATCCCAGGTCCCCGGTGGCGTCATAGGGCTTCGGTCAGTACCCGCGACGAGCGTCCACGAACGAGAGGAACCCCGGCCGACGCGCGGCTGGGGTTCCTCAAGGCGGTGAGTATCGGTCAGCGGGTGGAGTTGCCCACGCGGTGGACAGCTCGTCCACGCGTCGGCGGGCCGCACCCCGTCGCGATCACCGTGGATCAGGCGGGTCAGCGCTGCAGGGTGAGCAGGCCCGGCCGGTACGGCAGGCTCAGGTAGTCGGTGTTCGGCGGGATGTCTTTGAGGAGGCCCTGGTAGAGGAACTGAAGGTTGCAGGGATCGATGGTCATGGTCTGGTCGGGGTTGTTGCGGACCAGGTCACCGTGGCTGACGCCCTGGGCCCAGGGGGAACCGCTGTTGGCCTGGCCCGCGAAGGGGCTGCTCTCGCTGCCGGCCTGGACGGTCCACGGACCGTTCAGGCTGGGGGCGGTGAACGAGCGGAAGTAGCGGTTCGAACCCTGCGCCTCAACGATCATGAGGTACTGGTTCTGGCCCTGGACCTTGTAGACCTCCGGCGCCTCGAACAGAAGGTTCGATGTGTCGCTCATGACCGTCGTGTACGAGGAGCCGAAGCTGCTGGGGAAGTTCCCGAGCGGCATGCTCGTCCGGTAGATGTTGCCGTTGTCACCGGCGAAGAACAGGTACATGTTCTGGTCGTCGGCGATCAGGGTCGCGTCGAGCGGGGCGTCCCTCCGGGTCCCGGGGCCCTCGGGGAGGGTGCCGGTGAACAGCGACTGCGGGGCGGACCAGCCGTTGGGGTTGGTGGGGTCGCTGGACGTGCGGTAGAGGAACGCCGGCCACTGGTACACCATCACCCAGATGTTCTTGGTCGAGAGGTAGAACAGTTCGGGCGCCACCGCGGCCTGGTTCATCTGGGTCTGGGTGGCCGCCCCCATGTCCGACCAGTTCGTGAAGGGACTGAACCCCGTCGAGCCCCACCCACTTGCGTTTGCGGTGGTTGCGTAGACCAGGTGCTTGCCGTTGTAGTTCACGGTGGTGAAGTCCTTCAGCGCGAGCTGCCCGTTCGCCGGCTCCGCCAGCGGACCCGACGAGGTCCACCGGTAGGTCGACGGCAGGGCACACGCGTTGCTCGCCCCTGACAGGCCGGTCCACTTCTGGTTGGCGCCACCGTGGCACGACCAGATCTGCACCCCCGTGCCGTTGGCCTTGCCCCAGCCCGAGGCTTCCAGGCACAGCCCGGACCGCACGCCGATGATCGTGCCGTCGGGGTTCACCCGCCACTGCTGGTTGTCACTGCCGTTGCAGGTCGAGATCTGCACCGGGGTGCCGGACGTGGTGGCGCCGCCCCGGGCGTCCAAACACTTGTTGCCGTACACGGTCAGCTGGCTGCTGTCCGTCAACGTCCACTGCTGGTTGGTTCCGCCATGGCAGTCCCAGATCTGCACGTTCGCGCCGTCGGTCTGGCTGAAGCCCGACACATCGAGACACCGGCCGGAATCAACACCGCGCACATCGCTGGTGGTGGCCGCCTGAGCCGGGCCGGCAACGAGCAGCGCCGCCAACGCGGCCAGAGCCGCGACCACGGCGGCGAGGACCACCGACGGACGTCTGCGACGGAAACTACGTCTGGACATAAGGACCTCGTCATCCCTGAGCAAGCGACTCCGGTTTAGCCCGTCAGAGGCTGTCCGGAGGCGGTGTGGACACGACCCCGGCTGTCCGATATGCCGAACAAGGGTCGTAGTACCGATCAAGGGAATGCTAGACATCCCATGAATGACGTCAATACTTCTTGCAAAATCCGCGGCAGAAACGTTCGCAGGCTGAAACCAGGAGGCATCAAGTTCCGTGGTTGTACGGGTCTTTGGCTGAGGGTCAGGTAGCAGTGCGGGCGCGGGCTTGGGCAGGCACCGTTGTGTTCAACATGACCTGGTGGCAGTTCACCCGCGCCGCGTAACCGCACCGCGTCGACCTGCTCCTCGGGCTGAAGCCCAAGGATTCCGGCCTTCCCGTCCGAAGCTTGCGCCGCGTAACGGCGCAGTCTTAGGACGGGAATCCGTGGTTTCCTGCTTCGTCGCGCTGCGCCGGGACGAGTCCTGGCCGACCTGCGCTCCACAGGCTGTAACCACCAGTCGTGCGGCCGTTTTCACGTCCCCCCGCCGACGCGCAACACACCGGTGAGCACGCCCCGATCTCCGGCTGCGTCCGCGCCGCCCATCCCGCCCTCCCACATCCTCAACTCCAGCCAGGGCATGGTCGAAGGGGTCGCCACGGGGATGTCAGCGGCCACCCCACAAGCCGGTGGTGACCTGGGCGGACTCCGGAGAGCGCTGTCACGTTGTTGGGTGCGTGAGCGCCTGACAGCGTGCTGGATGTGGCCTGCCCGGGTGTCGGCCTGGGGCAGGCCGTTGCGGGCAGGCCGGCGATGCCGGTGATGTGGTCCCAGATGGCGAAGCGGATGATCATCTCGGCCCGGTAGTGGGGAGCGGACAGGCTGTGGCGGTGGGGTCGGAAAGGGAGCCCTGGTGGGGCATCGGGTCAGGGGGTCACGGGGTCCGGTGAGACGGTGACCGCGTCTCGGCGAAAAAGATGATTGAGATGGCAACCTTTCCGCTCCGACCGGCCACTTAGGGGTGTACCGACGAGGGCGAGCCGTGGTCAGCGGCACTACGCCCTCTGTATCAACACCCGATCGGAGCCCCACGTGTCACCACACGACCCGAAATCCGCCGAGCAGCCGATGCCTCGGGGGCGCATGCCCCGCCGTGGCCGGATGCTCCGGCATCTTGCCCTGGGGGCGGTGGCGGTGCTCGCCGCCTCGGCCGGTGTCGGTGCCCTGGCGCCCAGCGCGGGCGCCGCAACGGCCGTCGGTATCAGTGTGGATGCCGGTACCTCCTTGGGCACGGTGCCCAGCAGTGGTGTCGGCCTCAACACGGGCTTCGGCGACGAGCACATGGGCGACGCCAAGGTGACATCGCTCATGAAGGCCGCGGGAGTCCGGCAGCTGCGCTATCCCGGCGGCTCCGGCGCGGACGACTACCACTGGAAGACCCACACCTCCGGCGACGGCAGCGGCTGGATCCCCTCCAACACCGACTTCGACCACTTCATGGCCACCGCGAAGAAGGTCGGCGCCCAGCCGATCCTGACCGCGAACTACGGTTCCGGCACCCCCCAGGAGGCCGCCGACTGGGTCAAGTACGCCAACGTCGACAAAGGCTACGGCGTGAAGTACTGGGAGATCGGCAACGAGGTCTACGGCAACGGGCACTACGGCGACGGCAAGGGCTGGGAACTTGACAAGCACGCCGACAAAAGCCCGACGGCGTACGCGAAGAACCTGGTCGCCTACGCGAAGGCGATGAAGGCCGTGGACCCGAAGGTGAAGATCGGAGCGGTGCTCACCACCCCCGGCGGCTGGCCGGACAAGGAGAAGGCTCCCGGTGACAGCGCCGACTGGAACAACACGGTGCTCTCCATCGCGGGACGCTCGATCGACTTCGTCATCGTCCACTGGTATCCGGGCGGCACCACCACCGCCGACCTGCTGAACACCCCCTCCCGGATCGCCGGTACCACGTCCGAGCTGCGCTCGCTGATCGCCAAGTACACGGGCTCGCGCGCCGCTTCGGTGGAGATCGCGGTCACCGAGACCGACGCCGTCGGCTCGCCCGCCCTGACCAGCCAGGCCGCGGCCCTGTTCGCGCCGGACACCTACATGACCTGGTTCGAGCAGGGCGCCACCCACGTGGACTGGTGGAACCTGCACAACGGCACGAGCGAAGCACCCACCACCGTCCACGGCCAGACCGACTACCGGGACGGGGGCATTCTCTCCGCCGGAACCTGCGCCGGGGGAAAGTGCCAACCGCCGCGCGACACCACCTTCCCCACCTACTGGGGCATCCGCTCGCTGACCGCACTGGCGCAGCCCGGCGACACCATGGTCAAGTCGTCCTCGCGCAACTCGTCGGTCACTGTGCACGCGGTGCGCAACAGCAACGGCGGTCTGAACGTCATGCTGACCAACAAGAACCCGCAGAACGCGGCGCAGGTGTCGCTCTCGTACGCCGGATTCACCCCGGCCACAGGGGCGGTCACAACCATTTCGTATGCCAAGGGAGCCACCTCCCTGACCACGGCGAAGCGGGGCACGGCGGTCACACAGACGCTGCCGCCGTACTCGATCACGACTCTTCAGCTGAAGCCCGCCTCGGGGACCGCCAGCGCTGACAAGCCGTCGCCCCTCCCCACGCCGACCGCCGCCACGCCGGTGGTCTCCGCCCTCGGCACGACCGGCACCCGTGCGCAGGCGGAGGCGAAGGCGAAGGTCGGCACACCCGTCAGCCAGCCGACCCCTAACGGCGCGTCCGGCCCCCTGGCTTCCACCGGGGCGAGCAGCGCTGTCACGTACAGCGCCTTCGGCGGCCTGCTGGTCATCGCTGCCGGCGGCATGCTGGTTCTTCGCGGACGTCGCCGCAGGGCTTCACACGGGAAGTGAGAGCGCGTGAGTGACTGACGGCCCGGCAGCAACGCCACCCACCCGTGGCGTGCGCGCCGAGCCGTCGGCCTCCGCGCAAGCCCGAACATTCACAGACTGAAACCAGGCGGCTTCAAGTCCCTTGGTTGGACGGTCTTTGGCGTGAGGGGCAGGTAGGGTGCGGGCGCGGACTTGGTGATCATTACGGAGGCCCGGACCAGGTCGCTCACCCGGGCCTCTGGTTCCGCTCGGTGCCCAACTCGCGCTCGCGGCGGGGCCGGTGGCGTTGGGTCACCCCAGGGGCCACCCCAGCGCGACAGGAGTCGAAGGCCCAGACCTACTGTCAGACCGGGTTCAACCAGTCGTAGCAACACTCCCAGTGCTGGCGAGAGCGGAGTGCCGTCGGTGTGAGCGTCATCGGCTGCGAGGCGTTGTGGGTGGTGAAGCAGTACCATGGCCGCCCGCGTTTGCAGGCTCAGCACTGCCCGCACACCGCACGCCAGTTGAGAATCACGAAGTCGCCGGGAGCGACTTCGGTGACGCCATCCCCGACGGACTCCACCACGCCCGCGGCCTCGTGCCCAAGCAGGTGGGGGAACTCCTTGCCGATTCCGCCCTTCTTGTAGTGCAGATCGGTGTGACAGACACCTCACGCCTGCACCTGCACCACCGCCTCGCCGGGCCCGGATCCGGTACCACGATGGTCTCGACTTGGACCGGCTTGCCCTTCTTCCGGGCGACGACACCTTGTGGATCGGCTCCCCGGTGCGGGATTCAGCGCGTGCTGTCGGCGACGGCCGTGGCGACAGGTTCGGGCTGTTCTGCCGCGGCGGGACGCAGCGGGAAGAGGGCGACTGTGGCGATGAACATCGCGCCGACGGTGAGGTACAGGTTCTGCGGGGCCAGCCGTTGCCGAGCGTGCTGCCCGCGAAGATCGGGGATGAGGATCGAACCTATGCGGCCGACTGCGGGCGCGGTGCCGAGGCTGGTCGTCCGGATCCCCGCGTCGTAGTCGACAGCGGGGATCCGAAGCGCGGCCGTCGGTCACGACCGGCTGGAGGGGTGGGCGTGGACGGGCAAGGAGGCCCAGGAGCGCAGGGTGTTGTTGAGGTGGCGGCAGGCTGTGCCGGTGAGTTCGATCCGATCGACGCGTTGGGCCAGGGCGGTCAGCAGCGTCTCGGCCTCCAGCCGGGCGACGTGCTGGCCGACGCACTGGTGGATGCCCATGCCGAAGCCGACGTGTCCGGAGGGGTCGCGGGTCAGGTCGAAGCGGTCGGGCTCGTCCCAGCGGTCCGGGTCGCGGTTGGCCGATCCGAGGAGCATCACGTTCCCCGCCACGGAGCCCAGCCCCTGTGGCACAAGGGAGACGGCAAAGCCGTCGAGCGAGCTACCCAGCGCTTCGAGGACACCGTCCGCAACAACCTCGTGTGGTGGCACTACGGCCCCCACCACCCCAAGACGCAGAAGTCCGTGGAAGGCATCAACAAGCTGCACGCCTTCCACGCCAAGCGCTACCCGGGCAACTTCGCGCACCAGGACGACTACGTCTACACCCTGGCCTTCAGCGCCGCCTCCCTGCACCGCTTCAACCGGATCCTCGGCCTCCCCGGCTACAACGGGAAGCAGAAGATCGCGGCCCACCGCTTCTGGCAGGAGATGGGCCGGCTGTTCGTCGACGAGCACGGCAATCCGTCATGGACTTCCCCAAGGACTGGGATGCCATGGTCGCCGCCTTCATCGAGAACTTCGAGAACCGTCCGTGGCCCGAACACGAAGAAGGTCACATGGCCACTCACGCGGTCCTGGACCACCTGTTACATCCCAGCAGACCGGTCGCCGAACGTGTCGTGGAGATAAGGGCCCTGAACTCCCTCCACGACGATCACCTCGCGCACCGCGACCTGATGCTGCAGGTCGCCGCACTCCACCAGACCTCCCGCACCCGATCCACGTAATGGGCCAACGGCGCCACCACCGCAGCTGCGTGAGATCGGCGCGGCTCACTCGCTGATCAAGCTGGGCGAAGCCATCAAGACCTGACCGGCGAGGCCTGGAACACACCGGAGGGCTGGATTGATCATGGTGTCAACCATCCTCGGTATGTGACAACTAACGTCTGTGGTCACAAGCTGTGACCAGGATTGCTAGTTGGCACTGGGCAACGTTCGTGACCTGCACTGATGCCAACTAACTTCCGCCGCTGGAGACGCAGGATCAGAGGGATAGTTGGCACTTTGGTACAGCACAGGTCACGAAGCGTGTCGCCGCACTCGGGCATCAAGCCACCTAGCACTCTCGGCTGCCACGAGGGCAGCATGCTCCAACTCCTGGTCCGTGCCCCAATCATCCGAAGAACGCCCCGATCAGGTCGCTGAACGGCTCTGGGTGCCGACGAGGTGGACCGATGACCGAAGCCTCGATTTTCAGCAACGGAGCGCTCTGAACAGGCCAAGTTCCGTTGCCTGCTCATGAGGCATGACGTGCGAGGGGAACTGATGAGCCTGGGTCACCACATCGGGCCGCAGGGCGTGGAGGATAAGCGGAGGAGAACAGAGAGAAACCCGCGAATGGCACGATTATGAAAGGTTAGTGTGTCATTCGTGCGAGATGAGACCTGGGAGACCGCAGTCCGGGCCGACGAAGGCCTCAGCCGCAGGGCGAAGGCCTTGGCCTGCACGGTTCCGCTCCACGAGTTGGACGCGCACAAGGGGAAACTGGAGTGGGCCGACGCGAAGGCCTATCTGATGGCGGAGATCGCCCTGCACACGATCGACCAGGTCGCCATCGCCATGGACTTCGACACGGGCGCTGATCACCAGCACATCCTGGAGCGGGTCCAGCGCTTTGTCGCGTTGCAGTCCCTCGAGCGGTCTTCCGCGGAACACACAAGGGTCGCCGCGTGGGTGCTGGAGAGCTTGATCAATCTCGGGGACGTGGAAAGGTCGTTCCATCGGCCCTACGGGTCCGTGGATCCCGACGGCGTCTATCGCGTGTACACCTTCGACTTCAAGCTCATCGAGGAACGCAGGGATGATGAGGGAAAGCTGTATCTGCGTGCGTCGGACGAGGCGCTGAACGTCCTGGTCGGAGCGTTGGACACGGATGTCGAGTCCGCCCAGATCGCCGCCGAGGTGAAACTGGAGAACCTGATCAGGCGGGGGCGGCTCGCGGACGCCAAGCTGGTGGCCGAGCAGGCCCGTATCCGCACCATCCAGTACGGGGAAATGATCCGGGCGCAGCTGGAGGCCACCGAACGCGACGTGCAGACGGTGGACTGGCAGGAGAAGGTTCCCGCGCTGCTCGATGCTGCTCTGGAGCACGTCGAGGAGCGGGTCAGAGCCGAGAGGGCGATCTCCACGAACATGGCCGAAGCCCGTGACGAGGCCGAGGACCCCGCGTACAAGCGCCGCGCGGCAGAACTCGTGGAGATCGTCGACGACTGTGTGCGGCGCCACATGAAACTCCATTCCTTTCTCATGAGCGCACGTGATTTCTTCCGGGAGCAGCAGGACCGTCAGCAGTTCACCCACGTGCTCCGGCCTCAGGTTCCGGACCTGTTCGGAGATCTGCTCAAGCCCGTACTCGATCTGGCGATCGCTGACGCGGGCGGGCCGACGGACCGGTTCTTCACCGAATCGGTGGGGCCCGCCGCGCGGAACGCGCCGGACCTGGCGGCCCTCGTCTCCCTGCTGCTCCGGCCGACGCCGGAGCGCAGCCGGTTCGCGGGCGAGGTTCCCAATCCCGAACTGCACCCCTTAGAGGAGCAGAAAGGCTTCACGGACCGGCAGTGGGAGTTGGCAGAGAGCCTGCTCGATCTTCCGGACCGTGTCCGGGCTCTGTCCGTCCTGCTGGACGAGGCCGCGGCCCTCGACCCGGAACTGCCCGAGCTTGTCGCGCTCCTTGGACTGCACGCCTTCAGCCCACAGACCGGAACGGCCCTGCGCCGCCGGGACGACCATGTCCTGCTGGCCGTACGCGACGACAACGAGCTGAACAGCCAGGGCTTTCTGGGTGACGACCTCCTCCTCACCACCGCACGGCTCAAGCCGGCTGGTGCCGACCAGCAGACCCACACCACATGGACCACCGGGGGCGAAGACCGATGAGTAGCGGTCTGGGTATGTACAGCGAGCACGACGCCGAGGAAGCGACGCGGCTGATCTCGTTCGGGTTCCGGCCCAGGCTGCGCCCCCATCGGGACGCCGACTACGCGGCACTCGTCCGCCGCTACGACGAGGAACCGGCCTTCGAGCAGTTGGTGATCAAAAGCGCGGCGGGTCTGGGACTGCGGGTCATCGCCGTCACCGGACAGGCCGGCGCCGTCCTCGGAGCGCTGCCCGGTTCGGCGTTCGAGACCAGGCTTGAGCACTATGCCAGGCAGGCACGGCAGACCCATCAGCGTGAGTCGGAGCGGATTCTGCACGGCATCGCCCATCTCGCCATCGCCGCACGCTGCTTCCCCCGGCCCGAGGACCTGGCCGACGATCACTACGTGGGCCGGGCCACCGTCTCATCGGTGGACGGATTCGTACGCCATGTCTGCAGGGAGCTCTCCGAGCGAGTGGCTCAGGCCGAGGAGAATAGTGATCCGATGACCGACGCACGCGAACTGGAACGGGCATGGCGTGTCTACCTGCGTCGCCCCGAGGCCGGCTCGACAGGGGACGGCCGTGTCGCGCTCACCACGACCGAGGCGATCGTGGGCAAGGCACTCCGGTACCTGGTCGATCAGGGAATGCTGACCGAGTCGGAAGACGCCGAGCGCCGAGGGAAGATCTACCGCACGACGAGTCGCTACCAGCTACAGGTGCGGGAGCTGGCCGCGATCGAGGCATACGACGAACTGCTGCGCCTGGGAGCCTCCGCCGAACAGCACCCCACGGCCGCCCTCCGTGTTGCCGGCCCCGACACTCTGCACTGAGCCCGAGGATTCGCGACACACGATGTACTACGAACTCTCCCGCATCCGGCTGTGCTCGGTCGGTCCCGCAGGCGCCCGGTTCCAGGACGTCACCCTGGACTTCAGCGGCGTCGGCAAGCCGGTCACACACGAGCAGGACGACTTGTTCGGCTCCGCGACCCAGACGCTGCGCCCGTCACCGGCGAGCGTGGTCTTCCTGGAGAACGGCGGCGGCAAGTCCGTACTCCTCAAACTGGTGTTCTCCGTTCTGCTGCCCGGCTGGCGGCCCGTGAAGGGAGCCAACGACCCGCGGCTTCTCGGCGACTACGTGCTGGCCCAGGACGTTTCACATGTCGTCCTAGAGTGGACGCACTCGCTGACGGGGCAGGTACTCGTCACGGGCAAGGTGATGGCCTGGAAGAACCAGACGGCTTCGCAGATCGCCGACAACCTTCAGGAGGGCTGGTACTACTTCCTGCCGCAGGAATCGCTGTCCCTGGACAGCCTTCCGATCACCGACGACAACCGCTACCTGTCGTTCGACGCCTACCACAGGCAGCTGCACGACCTCCATGACGAAGACCCGCGGCTGGGGCTGAACTGGCCGAAGACCCAGACCACCTGGATGGAGCTCCTGGGAAAGCTCGACATCGACTCCGAGCTCTTCCAGTACCAACGGGTGATGAACAGGGACGAGGGCGAGGCGGTACGGGCCTTCGATCTCGACTCCGACGCGAGCTTCGTCGACTTCCTCCTGGAGGCGGTGGCTCAGCACGACGGCCTGGCCGAACTGGCCGGACTGGTGGCCAAGCACGTGCACAAGCTCGCCCAGCGCCAGACGCTGCTGCTGGAACAGGAGTTCGTAGAGCGGGTACTGGACATGCTCGAACCGCTCACCGAGGCCGCTCGTGCAGTGGACGGCGCACGCGAGGACGTCAAACGGACCCAGACGGACTTGGAGAATTTCGCGAGCCGTGTGAAACGCCGAGTGCAGGACGACGAGAGTCTGCTGAGGGAACTGGACGAGCAGGCCGTGCGGCTGAAGGGGGATCTGGACGCCACTGTTCATCTCGCCGAACGGTGGCGGCTGACGGCGGCCGAACAGCAGGTCACCCTTGCGGCCATGCACCTGACCAACGCCGAGGCCGACGTCAACCGGACTATCTCCGTACGGAAGAAGGCGAACGCCGTTGTGGCGGGATGGCAGGCTACGGCGGTTGTCCTGCGCCATCAGGAGAAGTCCAGCGAGGAGCGCGCGCTGCGTGACCTGGTCGATGCCGGCGAGAAGGAGGCGCGTCCGGCCCTTCGGGAGAGGGACGCCGCTGCCAGGGCGTTCGCCAGCGGTCTCTTGGCGCTGGTGCGTACGGCGCGTTACCAGGCGCTGAGCGAAGACGCCGAGGCGGAGGAACACGAGAAGGCGGAAGAAAAGGCTCGTGGTGAGCGCGAGGATGCGCTGAAAGTTGCCGCCGGTGCCCAAAGCAAGTCGGACAACCTCAACCAGCTTATTCAGGGGGCCCGTTCCGAAGCCGAGCAGGCCGTGTCGGCCGGGCTCACGGAGAACGTCGAAGGCGTATCGCAGGCCGCGAAGGACGCACTCCGGGCTCTCGATGACGCCCAGACCAGGATCCGGACCCTCCAGGAAGAGGAGGACAGCCTCTCGACGGAACAGAACGCGGCGCAAGGGGAACTGGACGAGGCCAAAGAGGGCGAAGCGACGGTGCGCGGGCGGGCGGAAGGAATCCAGGCCGATCTCGACCAGGTCGTGGGCCTCAAGGCCGAGTTGGAGTCCGAGTCGCGGCTTACGGAACTCCTCGACGGCGAAACCCCGGACCTGGAACGAGACGCTCAGACTCTGGCGAACCGCCTCGGGGAGGTGGTCGCGGAGGCCGAACGAGAGCAGATCACGCTGCGGGTAGAGGAAGCACGCGACGGGCAGGCCCGCCTGGCCCTGGCCGACGGCCGTCTGCTGCCGCCGCCCGACCTCGTGCTCGAAGCCTGCCGGCTGCTCCTGGCCGAGGGCATCGACGCCTGGCCGGGGTGGGAGCATCTCGGGGACTACCCCGAACGGAAACGGGAGGAGTTCATAGCCCGGGTGCCCCACCTCGTCAGCGGAATCCTGCTCAACAATCCCGACCGGCTCGCCGACGCCCGTCACCTCCTTGCCCGGACAGCGCCCGGCGCCACGGCGTACATCGCGGTGGGGACCACGAAGGCGTTCGAGGACCTGGCCACGGGGCAGGAAAGCGGAACCGATTTCTTTCTCCCCTTCCACCCGGCCCTGCACGACCCCGACGCCGCGGAGGCCGAGCACCAGGCCATCGAGCAACGGCACACCGTGCGTGTCGGGCGTCTCGACCGACTGACCGCCTCGAAGCGTGCGGACGACGTCCTCCTGCAGCGGATCATCGCGTGGCAGGAAAAGTATCCGGCCGGAGTACTCGCTGGGCTGCGTGAATCGCTCGCCCTGGCGGCGGAGGAGGTCGTCGCCGCACAGAAGCTCACGACAGACCGGCAACGGACCGTCACCGCTCTGGCCAAGCGCCGCACCGAGAACTCCCGGAACCAGCGCGCGGCACACGACGAGTTCGACCAGCTGGGTGAAGCTAGCCGCCGGCTCACGGCCCTCGCGGAGAGGCTAGCGCTGGTGCCGCAGTGGACTGACACGCTGCAAGCCGCCGAGGCAACCCTGCGACACCAGAACGACCTGGCGGAGAAGGCGAAGAACGACGCCGCCGAGCACCGTCGCCTGGCCGCCGAACACAAAGGCGCGGCCGGACAACAGCGAAGAATCGCCGACGAGGCACATAAGGCGTGGGCGGGCATCCCCGGCGTGCAGGAGCTCGTCCTCGACGAGGGGGCTCTCCATACGCCGATCCCTTTGTTGCGCAGTGCCTTCACGACGGCCTGCGACAACTACGCGAAGGCGGACGTCCCGGAGGAACTGCGCCGGGACCTCGGCCGAGCGGAGAAGGAAGCGACCGCCGCCCGCACCGAGTACACCGCCTTGGACGACACAACACGGGATCACTCCCATCGGCTCCTGCTGACGCCAGAGGCCACCGACGCCGTGACCCGCGCGGAGGCCCGGCAGCGTGCGGTCCGCGCCCAGGAGGCGGCCGAAAAAGCTGCTGGGCAGGCGCAGTTGCTCCAAGGGAAGTGCGAAAGCACGCTGCGAGAGCGTCAGGACGAACTGCGCCCCCTCGCGCGGGACGGGCTGGTTGCCATGTCGTTGCCGTTCCAGCCGCACGACATCATCACCGCCCAAGAGGCGGTGGCCCGTGCCACCACCGAGCACGCGGCCGCGGCGACCGTCGAGAAGGAATTACGTGCCCAGCACGAAGGCGCCGAGCGGAGACTCGGCCTCGCGAAGGACGCGGCCAAGGAACTCGCAGTCCTCGTCACCACCCTGGAGAGCATCACTCCCCAGGAACCCGCGACGGAACCATACGGGGGCGATTCCGCAGCCGCGCTCGGCGAACACCGCCGACTCGATCAGGCGAAGAACGCCGCCCAAGAGAACCTGGCCAAGCATGAGCGAACCCTCCGCAGCGCGAACGAACGGCTGACCAGGCACGCGGCCAAGGACACGTACGAATCCCTGGCCACTCCCGTCCGACGCCAGATCCTGAACCTGCCCCCTGAGCAGGTGACCGTCCAAGCCCCCGGCTGGCGTATCGCTCTCGCCGCACGGTTGCGCAGCCTTGCCGACGATCTGGACCAGATTGGCCGCCACCGCCAGGTGATCATCGACCATCTCAAGGGCGAAGTCGACCGGGCACTGGCCATCCTTCGCTCGGCCCAGCGGGTGTCCACACTGCCCCGCAGCCTCGGCGGCTGGGCAGAACAGGAGTTCCTCCAGTTCTCCTTCGAGCGGCTCGCGAAGGAACTGCTCGCGGAGCGCATGGGCGAGGTGGTCGACGAAGCCGCAGTCGGCCGTACCGGGGACGGGCGCAAAGTGCAGCGTGACGGGCTGTCCCTGCTGCTGCGCGGTGTTCATGCCGCTGTGCCCAAGGGGTTCAAGGTGTTCGTCCTCAAACCCGACATCGTTCTGCGTACGGAGCGGGTGCGGGTCTCCAAGGTCAAGAAGATCTTCTCCGGCGGCCAGCAGCTGACCGCCGCCATCCTGCTGTACTGCACCATGGCGTCGCTACGGGCCAACAATCAGGGCCGCAAACGCAGCCGTCACGCCGGGGTCCTCTTCCTCGACAACCCCATCGGCCGTGCCAACGCCGACTACCTCCTCGACCTGCAACGATCTGTGGCAGAGGCGCTCGGCGTCCAGCTCATCTACACCACGGGCCTCTTCGACGAGAGCGCGCTGGGGCAGTTCCCTTTGATCATCCGGCTGCGCAACGACGCCGACCTGAGAGCCGCGCTCAAGTACCTGATCGTGGACGAACGGATCCGTAACCGGCTCGACCGGCTGGATCCCCCCGACGGCACGGGACGCCTCTCGGCTGCGAGGATCTTCTCCCGTGACGCCGAAGACCACCAGGAGCACGGACGATGACGCAGGGGGCCCAGCCCAGGGCGGGGAAACTGCCGCGACGCGAACGCGAACTCATCACCCGTCTGCGCCAGTGGGCCAAGGACAACCGACGCGGCAGCGGCGGAAAGATCCAGATCCCGCTGGACGCCGTATGGGCCGCGTTCCAGGCCATCCGCAACCGCAACCCCGAGGGGGACTTTGAACAGGCCGTACTCGCCCACTGCCTGGGCACCCTGGAACAGCACGGTCTGATCAAGAGCTTCCAGGAGCGAACGCCCGAGAAGATCTCCCTGCCCGTCAAGATCTGGCTCCTGCCCGAGGCGCTCCCGGCTCGCGTTGAGGAACCCATGCCTCGCTGGCACCACGAACTGCACTGGCTGGCGGACCAGTGGCGCCGAGCCACCCCCAAGCAGCGAGCCGCCTACATCGCCATCAACCTGTGGCTCAAGAGCGACCCCGACCTCTTCGCCGTGCCGATCCGCGAACGGGCCCTGGAGATCTTCGCGACCTTTGGGTCGGAGACCGTCTTCCCCATGCCGGAGAAGACCTTCGACGAGCTGAAATCCGGCATCCTCTTCTCCGATCCCGAACGGCTCGACACCGTCCTGAGGACCTTCCGTCCGCCACCGCCGCTGCTCACGGAGACCTTCCCTCTGGAGGAGGCCGACGGCCACTACCGCCGCGTCGGCACCGGGGACGTCCTGCTCGTCGTCGAGAACTCGACCACCTGGTGGTCCATCGTCGAGTGCCTGCCCGAGCACCACCGCCTCGGATACGTCGCCTGGGGCCTGGGCGGCACCTTCCGGGCCTCCATCCGGGCCATCACCGCGGAGCACCGCATTTCCGAGATCCGTTACTTCGGCGACCTGGACCTCAGCGGCGTACGAATCCCTCTTCAACGCGTCACGCACGTCCCTGGGACTGGGGCTGCCACCCGTACAACCGACCGAGGTGCTGTACAGCGCGCTCCTCGCCCTCGGCCGCCCCCGCACCGCGAAGGAAACACCAGCCGATGTACGGGAAGCCGTGGATCTGGCGAACTGGCTTCCCGCACAGCATCGAGGGGACACAATCGCCCTTCTCACGGAAGGCAACCGGCTCGCCCAAGAGTGGGTGGGCTACCGCTATCTCACCCGGAACAGGGACTGGCACGCGGACATCCGCTGATGCAACAGGGATTCCGACACCAGCGGCCCACCGGAAAGGGTGCGTCCAGCAGGCATAGACACAGGGTCTGTGACCAAGCCTTTTAGTTGGCACTAGACCACCTTCCTGACCTGCGGTGACACCACTAGGTTCGGCAGTCCCAAGGCCGAAATCAGGGATCTACTTCGCATATTGGGACAGGAGGAAGGGCTAGGCGCGCGCCACGGAGCCGAGGCCTAGGGCGTAAGCATGATCGCCCGCCGAGTCGTCGTACGCGCGCCTGGTGCCGTACCCATGACGATGGTGATGTCTCTGCCGACCTGGGTGGTACCGCGACTGCCGAGCTGCGAACATGCGACGATCCCGCCGAAGACGCACCTCAGAGCGGCGAGGTGGCACAGCACGCGGGAGACCGCCGGTGAGTCAATCGGGAATGCCGAGAGGGAGTGTATCTGTGGCCAGCCACGAAGGGTATTCGTCGGAGTTACGTGACCGCGCAGTGCGGAAGTATCAGCAGGCGCATCCGAAACGCACGTACGGCGATCTTGCTGACGAATTCGGCGTGCATCGGGATACCGTGCGCCGTTGGATCCGTCTGGCCGAGCACGCGACGACGCGCAATGCTGCGCCGACCGGGCATGCCTCGACGAGGAGAGCGGAGAGAACTGCGGTTCCCTCCGCGTCCCCAAGCGTTCCTCCGCCCAGAGTCCTAGCCCGGAGTCTGGCCCCATTGCCCGAGGAATCGCTCTCAGGGTTTTTGCTGCGCGCGGCGTACCGACTGGAGCGTACGCCGAGACGCCTCGCCCAGTTGAGCGGCCTCATGGCGCAGGGCCGTACGCCGGCACAACACCTGCTCAGCCTTTCGCCCCCGGTGCTCGAGAACTTCAGCACCACCATGCGACTCACGATGACCGAAGCCACAGACATGACCCTGGTGGGGCTGCAGCACCGCCTTCCCGCGCTGGCGGATCTACGTCGCGCGACTGCGCAGGGTAATGGCCGTGCGGGAGCCTCCACTTGGGCCATGCTCTACCCCAGCCGCTACTGCCCCGAGTGCCTTCACGGCGATGGCTCCCCGATCCAGGAACTGTTCGGCGGCGCATGGCAGCTGCGGTGGCACCTCCCCATCGTATTCGCATGTCTGACGCACCGTCGCCTGCTGGAGAGCGTATGCCCCGCCTGTCGCACCGTGCCCAACGGTCGCACTACTCAGCACACCAGCTTGATCTGTAAACCTGGCATCGCGGGTCTTCACCCCGCTCGGTGCCGAAACCCCGCGCCGGGGCAGCCGACCGGCGGCGGAATCCGGCGACTTCCTTGTGGAGCGCGGCTGGATGAGGCTGTCGTCGGAATCGACCACCATCTTCCTGCTCAGGATCTTGAGCTGCTGTTCGCGCTCCAGGGACGCCTCGAACAGCAGCTGGCCATGAGCCCCGCAATCTCAATGGGGGATGAGGAACGTGACGGCGCCTATCTCCCGGACCTCGTCGCCGCGGCCCAACTGATTCTTCTGAGTTGGCCCGTCGGTGCTTCACTCGCAGGGGCACCTGCGTTGACCTCACTGATCGATACCTACGCCGCGCCGCTGGTCGGGGGCCGCTACCTGGGCTTCCAGGCGCGCCTTCCCCTAGTGGATGGCGCGCAATGCGGGGCCCTCCTTCTGGCGGCCGAAGCCTTGCTCGGAACCCGTGATCTTGCCTCACTCCATGAGCGCATCCGCCCGCTGGCTCGCGAAACCCAAAAGCGAGCACCGGACTTCGCCAGGCGCCTGGGGCAACAGGGACGTATTTCTCTGCGTCTCACCCGCGCGACGAGCCAACGGCTTCACGGCTTCCAGTGGGACCCGCGGGTACGAGCCCAGTCCCGCACCGACGGCTTTCGCCTCGAGCACGTACCTCCGTATCTTCCCCTTACGTGGTTCAACTCGCACTTCGCCAACCTTCTCGAACAACTCCCCGATCTCAGCTACAAGTTGCTGCGCCACTTCCGCAGGGCGGCCTCACTCCGGCTCGCTGAAATGGCTTGTGGGGACATCTGGCCGCGCTGTGCGGTAACGCTGGGGAAGCCAGAGAGCACAGGGCGGCACACCTTGAACGTTCTCGGAGGCTGGCTCAAACAGGCCAACCTGTGGCCGCACTTCGAGGACGCTGTACGGGACGTCGCCGATCGCCTCGCGCGGCTCCCGATCCGTCCGGACTACGCTCACCGGCGCAGTGCGCTGTCCGACTGGCGGCTTTCCAAGAGCGACTGGCGGACCCTGTGCTCCGGGATCCCCCGACTCGAGAAGATGGGCGCGACGTACAATCCGGACGCGGGCACCATCCTCGTGTGGTCGCACGTCAATGAGGCCGAGTATCTTCACCACCCGCTGCTTAACGAATCGCCGCAGGTACATTCCGGCACCAAAGCCACTCTGAGCAATTTCGTAGGCCGCTTCTATTACCGCCCGGAACATCAACAAGGAGCCCGTCTCACGCTCCGGCGGCGGCTGGATCGTTACGGCGAACGCCTCGCATCAGCATGTGACCGCGGCGAAGACCTTCGGATCCGACATGTCGAGGTCATTGCGCAGGGATTGCCGGCCTGAATGCCCGCGGCCGGCTCGACGAGCACCACCTGGCGACCTCCACCATCAGCTGTGCTCTGGGCTTTGCCCTGCGGCTTCGGCGTCTTTCGGCACTAGACCACCCACCTTGCCAACGCCGTCTCGACTCCGCCTTCTTCCGTGCCAACCGGCACAATCCCTCGACCTGCGTGAAGCTGACGCCCGCCGTTTCAGGCCGCGACCGCCGAACGGCCACAGATTCACTCGTACGTGTGACTCAAGAAATTTTGCCCACCCTGGGGTGGGCCGGTCGCCATACCGTCATCGCGCTCGTGGCGTTCAGATCATGATCCAGAGGCGGCAATCTCGGATGAACTCGGCTCTCACGGGGAGTAGCTGGCTCCCCAAGTCGACGTCGGCTCCTCATGGTGTGTGGTCGGATGCGTGTGCCCTCGAAGACCTCGCTGTGCAGTACACCGGCTTCACCGGCTTCGCACATGCGTTGGATCTCGACGAGAAGTGGCCCGTGCGCTGGACCACGACATGGAAGTTCGGCCGGACTCGAACCCCGGTCACTACCCCTGTGCGCGACCTGGACAGGGTAAATCTTCGGTGGAGCGTTCCCGTGCGCCGGTTCACATGGCGCACCGACCAGTTCCACCGCCCCGGGCTTGAGTACCTGATGTCGACCGACCGGCACCACGGCTTCGAGAGTCATGAGGAGGAGCGCCTGCTGCTAGTGGCCGACTTCGCCGCCGGCCTGGTGGAGGCTCTGTGTCAGCCGTTCCGGCTGCAGTTCTTCGCTGGAGGGAAGGTGATCCGGCACACGCCCGACTTCCTGTTGGTGACGGAGTCGGGGGTTCTCCTGATCGACATACGTCCGGCCAATCGGATCGAGCCGGAGGACGCACTGAAGTTCGCCGCAGCGGCGGAGGCCGCACTGTCAGCGGGGTGGCGGTACGCCGTCGTGGCGGGGTGGCGCCAGCACGTGTGGACGAACGTGGACGCGCTGTCCGCGGAGCGGCGACCACTGCCAGACGTGCTGGGAACTCAGGAGCAGTTACGGGAGGTGGCAGCGCAAGGCCCATTACCGCTTGGCGAGTTGGTGGAGCGCTGCCGCATTCCGGCGATCGCCCGCGCCCATGCGATCCACTTGCTGTGGCACCACCACCTTGGCGCGGACCTCTCTGCCCCGTTCGGCGACGCGAGCTTGATCCGGCTTCCACAGCAGCGTGACCGGGAGCTTCCACGGTGAGCACAGCAGTGGAGGCGACGTGGAACCTGGAGCCGGGCGCGGAGCTCATCATCAGCCGCGCCGCTTGGCGGATTCAGTCATGTCTGCCTCACCTCGGCCGGGTGACGCTCGTCGACGAGGACGGCGAGACGTGGAAGACCTCGGTGGGCGAGCTGGTCCATCGTCCGGACTGCCGTCCGTCCACCCGTACCCGCGCAGACCTGCCGGCCGCGGACCGGGGCAGACAGCCCAAGGCGATGGAAGACCTGACACCGGAACAGCGCACCATCGTCATGCTCCGGATGGAACACCTGCGGGAGGTCGAGACCGGCTTTCGCAACGGTCATCCGCTCGCCGCGCTGCCCCACGAACCACGACCCCAGTACGACCCGGATACCACGACACTCACCCAGCGCCGGCGCGCGAAAACGGACGAGCTACGGAAGGCCGCAGCCGAGACCCCCGTGCAGGCGAAGGCGAACGGCCTGCATCGGGTGAGCCTGCGCACGCTGATCCGCTGGGACACCGCACGAGCGAAGTACGGTCCCATCGGCGTGGCGGATGACCGGTGGCTGCGGGAGTCGACCGGGCACAAGATCACTCCCGAACTACGCGAGGCTCTGTACGCGGTCTTCGAGGAGTCACGGCACCGCTCAAAGCTGACCATGCGGGACAAAGAGCTTCTCATCCGCCAGTACATCCACGAGACGTTCAACTCCGCGCCCGACGACGACTCCCAGGAACCGCGCGTCGAGATTCCCTGCTACGACACCTTGCAGGCCATCTGGAAGGACTGGTTCGGCTCCAACGGGGCGCGGCAGCGCTATGCACGCTCAGCGGCGAAGGCGAAAGAGTACGCGACAGGTCGGCACATCGTGGTGCACCGCCCCGGCCAGGTGGTAGCCCTTGACACCACCGTGCTGCCGGTGAAAGTGCTGGACAACGTGTTCGGCGATCCGGTGTCTGTGCATCTCACACTTGCGTTGGATGTCTACACCCGCTCGATCGTCGCGTTCCGGCTCAGCCTCGTCTCCGACACCTCCGTCGACGTGGCGATGGTGCTGCGGGACATGATGATGCCCCTGCCGATGCGCCCGGACTGGGGAACGAGCATGGAGTGGGCCTATCCCGGCGTCCCCAACACCGTGGTCGCGGAGTTCGCCGGGTACGAGGTCGCCGGACTGCCGTTTTTCCCGCCTGAGACCGTCACCACCGACCATGGCGCCGTCTACCGCAACCATCACCTGGTCGAGGTGCAGCGGGTCATTAAGGCGAACATCAAACCTAGCCGCGTCCTGCGACCTACCGACAAGCACTCCGTGGAGCGAACGTTCGGTGCCATCAGGTCACTGCTATTTGCCCTCCTGCTCGGATACCAGGGCACGGACGTCGCCGACCGAGGCGTGGACCCGGAGGCCGACGCCTGCCTGACCGTGACAGAGATGGAACACATCATCGCCACCTGGGTCGTCGAGACCTGGCAGAACCGGCGCTTCGGCTCGTACGCCCCGAGCTGGGATCCCCGCGGCGACCACAGCCCCAACAGCCTGTTCGCGGCGGCGATGTCCCAGGGCGGCTTTGCCCTGCGGATTCCGCCCGCCGAGCTGTACTACGAGCTCTTGCCGCGGCACAAAGTCGCGATCCACGGCAGGCGCGGCGTGAAGATCAAGAACCTCTGGTACGACGGCGACGCCCTGGACCCGTACCGCGGGGAGCTCTCCCACCGCGGAGGTCGGCACAAGAACAAGTACGTCATCCACCGTGATCCACGCGATCCGTGCTTCGTGTTCTTCCAGGACCCGCGCACACACGAGTGGCACACACTTCGCTGGACGGGACTGCCCGAGGAGGGCGAGGTACCGGCTTTCAGCGACGCCCGCGTCCGTGAGGCCATGCGGGAACTGCGCAGGAGGGGCCTTGCGCCGAAGGCGGACACCGAACTCTTGCCAGTACTACTCGAGTTGATCGGCGGCAGCATCCCGGTCGAGCAGTGGCCGACCCAACTCTCCAAAAGGCAGCGCACCGAGCACGCACGCGAAGTTGCCCAGGCGGCCGCAGCTGCCGCCGACCGCCCCGCAGGCGTGGTCAAGAAGGAGTCGCCGTCACGTCCCGCCGCCGTTCCCACAGCCGGAGCGGGTTCCGATGACGCCAAGGTCGTGTCTCTTCGTCCGAAGGAGCGTGCTCAGCAGGTTCACGACGCGGTGAACAGCGAACGCCGACGCCGCCGCGAGGCCTCCGTCTCCGCCCGCCGGTCCCCACCGCCCGATCTGTCCGAACGGCTGCGCGCCAACAGTCTGTCGGCCCTGCTGCACGACTCCGACGATGACGACGCCACCCACACGGCCCATGAGGTCGAGGAAGAAGGCCGCCAGTGACCTCCCAGCAGAACCCGTTGTCGTTCCTTCCAGGCCCGGCGGTGGACCGCACCACCTTCGAAGGCTGGAACCGGTGGTGCCAAACCCGCAAATCCTTCGTCGCTGCCCCCATCCTCACGGCACAGGAGTACGGCCGCCTGACGAAGCGCCAGCGGCGCATCCACAATCTGCACCGCCTCGCGACGCACAGTTCCCTGCCCATTCAGGCCACCCCGATGAGTGAGAACGTCGCCAACGCAGTGCTGGCACGCATCGACGACGGCGCCTACAGCCACAAGGCCGGAACCCGTGGCGGCATCATGGTCAACGGCGACGGTGCCCAGGGCAAGACCGAGACCGTGTGCGAGGCCCTGGCCTGCTTCCAGGAGGAGTGGCTAGCCCTCAACAACTACGCCAACCCCGACGCCATGCCCGGCACTCGCGACCTGGTCGCTCCCGTCGCCTACGTACGCTGCCCGGTCAAAGCCACCCCCATCTCCACCTGCCAGCGGATCCTCGACTTCTACGGCGAGGACTACAAAGGCATGCGACTGGAAGACCTCGTGCGCACAGTGAAGACCGCCGTCGTCGAGCACGCCACCAAAGCACTCGTGATCGACGACATCACCCGCCTCAAGCTCCACCGGGAAGCCGACCAGGACGTCCTCGACCTGATCCGCGAGATGATGAGCATGCCGGTCACACTCATCCTCGTTGGCGTTGGCATCCCCACCTCGGGCCTACTGCGCGAAGGCCTCCGCGACCCCAAGACCCAGGAGTGGATCTACCCGCAGGTCAAGGACCGCGGCCGCAGCCCCAACGACCACGCTGCCAGCCAGCACGAACGCCGCTTTCAGGTCGTCGACCTCGACCCGTTCAGATACACCACACCCGCGGAGATGCAGGCCTGGAAGGACCATCTCGAGCGCCTGGAAGACGAGTTGCGGCTGCTGAACAGCACCGTCGGCATGCTCACCGACGGCGACATGCCCGAGTACTTGTTCAGCCGCACCAAGGGCGTGGTCGGCATTCTGGAGAAGCTCATTCAGCACGGCTGCCGCCGCGCCATCAGCGACGAGAGCGAACGTCTGACCAAGGAACTGCTCAACCAGTTCACCGTTACCCCCGACGACATGCCCGACCTCGACGCCGAATCCGGTGAGCAGCCCCACATCCCACCCCATGCCCCCACACCGAAGAAGAAGCCGAAGGGCCGCAACACCGTGTTCGACGACGACGGCCCGGCGGCCGCTGGCTCTGCCGGCTGAGCCCGTGCAGCGCCGCGTACTAGCCAGGAGCCTGGAGCCCCTGCCCAGTTACCTGCTGTGGCTGGCCTACCGTCTCCACCGTTCTCCCGGGCGCATCGCTGAGCTGTGCGGCATCCACGACGGCCGCCATCGCCGACCACCTGCTGGGCCTGTACGACGGAGCGGCCGCCGAACTTCGCGCAAACGAGCGACCTGTCGGAAGCCGAAGTACGAGGCCTCGTTCTGAATCGGTACGCCAGCACCTAACCGGCGCTGCAGGTGAAACGAGGAACTGTGCCGCACTGGGGCACTCTCGCTGCCGTACAACAATAGGATCGGTTCATTGACGAAACGTCCGCTGACACGGAGCCTCGCGCCCCTCCCGGAAGAGTCCCTGCCAGGCCTCCTCCTTCGTCTGGCCCACCGGCTGGAACGCTCGCCGGCCAGGATCGCCGCGCTGTGCGGACTGAGCCGGCACCAACACCGAATGCCCGCCGAATACTTGGTCACCTTACCTGCGGAGTCCACCAAGGCTCTTGAGACCGCTGCGTCTCTGCACGCTGGTGAGGCCGATGCGCTCACCCTGTCATCCATGGCCGTCTCGTACCCACCACTGGCTACCGTTCGTCTAGGCGGCAGCCGCAATATGGCCTCGGCTCATCGCACCTGGGCCTTCAGTCTGTCCAGCCGCCACTGCCCCAACTGCCTTGCCGGGGACGGAAGCATGGTCCAGAACACGTACGGCGGCCCATGGAGACTGCGTTGGCATATCCCGGTCTCCTTTGCGTGCACCACCCACAGCCGCATCCTGGAACTGGGATGCCCGCAGTGTGGAGGTCTCCCGAACCGCCCATGGAACACTGAGCGTCAAGGCCTTATCACGCAACGCACGATCGGTGGACTCCACCCAGCACAGTGCCGCCATCGCCTCGCGTCCGACCTGGTTGGGGTCCGGACGCCACTCTGTGCAGCGCGACTCGACCACGCGACCGCTGCGACCGAACAGCCACAAAACAACCTCGTCATGATGCTCGCCTTGCAGCAACGCATCGACCAGCATCTTACGCCCGCCAAACCCCAGCCGGTGGCCAGCCGCAACTTCCCGGGCCCAGAGCAGCACTTCTTCTCCGACCTGATCGCCGCCGCACAACTCATCCGGCTCAGTTGGCCCGACAGCGCAAGCTTCGCCCCCTCCAGCGCCGTCGCCGATCTGATCGCTGGCCACGTTGACACTTGGACCGTACTGCGCGACAACCGCGGGCCCGGCAGGCGCGTCCGAGATGCATGGGCCGCTCCCCAGGATCCGGCCGAGTGCGGAGCACTGCTGCTGACGGCAGACACCCTGCTCGGAGACCGTGGCCAGGACGATCCAGCCCTTCGCGAGCGGATTCAACCGCTTGCCGCCATCGCATTCACACGCAATGAGGCCAACACCGGTGCCGCCTTCCGGCGCATGGAGGTATCTCCACACCTGTCAAGGGCCTTGGCTCAGCGGTTCCTTGGTTTTAATCGCGCTGGTGGTCATGACCACGCGAAGCAACGCATTCCCTCACGCCTGTGCCAGTTCGGGATTGAGCATGTCCCCGCTCTCTTACCGGAGAAATGGATGGGTACGCACTTCGGCGATCTTACGTCCTGCTGGGAGCCTGAAAATATCTGGAATCTGCGCCATCTACGTCGAGTCGCTTCCCTCAAGCTCGTCGAGATGGCCGGCGGCGGAACCTGGCCGCAATGCGCCGTGATCCTGGGCATACCGTGGAGCACCGCCCAACACAGTCTGACCGCGCTCAAGCGAAGCCTGCTACCGGCCGGTCTATGGCCGCAGTTTGAGACGGCGGTCGAGGTGGTGGCACATGGATTGGAGGTTGACACCAGACGCGTCGATTTTGCTGCGCGTCGTCATACTCTGCGTACCTGGAAGATCCCCGTCGAAGACCTGGATGCTCTCGCACACGGCCTGGTCCGTCTTGCCAGCGGGACGTCACCCTTGACCCGGGCGGCGGTGACCGCCATCGCGTGGGCTCGCGTCACCCAGGGCGATCATCTGCACAGCCCATCGGTCGAAGCCTTCCGCGAATCACGGCACGGTACCAAGGCTTTGGTCTCCGCCATCGGGCAGTTGCAGACCCCCAGTAACCGCAGAGGAGCTAGACTCCGCTTCCTTCAACGCATCGATGAATACGTCGATGTCCTCGCCCAAGCGTGTGATTCGGATCGCGGGCATGGTTGAGGGGCCAAGATTACCGGCGGCCGACGATGTTCCACCCCGCCTCGCCGTCGCGCAGGGGCCTGAGGTAGGTGGCCTTGAGGAGTTCTCTCGCCGCGCCGTCCAGCGCGGGCCCCTTGCCCTCAGGACTGGTGCGTGTCGTGACCGACACCCGGCTCGGCCGCAGCGGATCCATCACCTGCGCCTTGACAGTGACGTACAGAGCGGCGTCACCGTTGTCCTCAGTAGTGAGCAGTTCCAGGAAGGCCCTGCTCCTGCGCTGTGAGATCACGGAATACGCAGGTGATGCTGAACGTGTCCGCCCGGCCCCTGCTGCCCCTATGGAAGTCATCCGCCGACAACCAGGTCGGGGCCCTTGTCCAGACGCGGACAACAGGCAGCCGCTGCGCCCTCAACTCAGGAAGCGGAGCTGCGGGTCGCTGACGTTGATGAGATCGCCCACTACCGGCGTCGAAGCCCTCGTCGGCACACTGCATCAGGCCGTGGTCGACAACCAGATCCTGCACCATGAGCTGTCAAGCGTGTCTCCATGGTCCGCGCCCTGCCCGTGCAGCTCCGGCCGCCCCTGCCAGCAGGAGCACCACCGGCGCCATGACGTTGAAATCGCGCACTCGTAGGTGCGCAGCCCTTGCTCCGACGAAGGACAACATCACGCACACCGCCGCCACCGCACCGAGCGGCCCCGATGGCGAGACCGACAGCCCCCGCCACTTCGGCGGCCGTCGGCAACCACACTCTGTCGGCTGGGAAGCCCACCGTTTGCATGGTGCCCATCTGCATCGGATCGTGCCGCAGCTTCCCCGTCGCCGAAACCAGCAGAAGGAGGTCCAGCAGTAGGGAGGTGACGAGGGTCGCGATGAACATGACGGGCGCCTTCGCTCGGTGGGCAGCCTTGTTCTGATGGGTTGATCGACTGATTGAGCCAACCAGGCCGTCACTGCGACGATGCAGCGGTCACAGCCGGGCGGTGGCGGAAGGAACCGTCAGCCCTCGGACACCATGAGGACGCCACGACCGATGAGCTTGCCGTCGTTGAGCGCGTGGAGTGCTTCGTTGACACCTTCGAGGGGGAACCGCGTGGTGCTGATCTCGATGACTCCCCGGTGAGCAAGTGCCACGAGCTCCACCAGCTCGTTGTAGGTACCACCGCTGTTGCCTACGAAGCTCCTCTCCGGGATCAGCATCTGGCTGAGAATGTCGATCTCGAGCTTGGCTCCGGAGCCCACCAGAAAGTCGACACCGTTGGTGGCGAGGACTTCGACACCGTCCTTCTGGGCACCCCCTTCGCCGACGTAGTCCAAGACCACCTCGGCACCCGCCCCGTGGGTCAGCTCCATGATCTCTGCGATGTGCGAACGGTCCTTCTGCGACAGGACCGTGTGGTCGGCGCCCCAACCATGGGCTCGATCGAGGGCTGCGGCGTTGCGATCCACGACGATGATCTCCGTCTGGGACAACGCGCGAAGAGCCTGGATCGCGATGTGCCCCAGTCCGCCGGCGCCGAGCACGACGGTGCGGGTCCCCGGGACCGCGTGCGGAAGTGCCTTGCGCACCGCGTGGTAGGCCGCCAACCCTGCATCGGCGAGAGGTGCCGCATCGGCGGGCGCCATACTGCTGGGGATCGGTACGACCGCCCGCGCGCTGGTCTTGACGTACTCGGCAAAGCCACCCGGAGAGAGCACTCCGGTGAACATGCCGGCGACACAGTGCATGTCGTCGCCGGCTCGGCACGCCTTGCAGTACCCGCAGGAGGGCGAGAGGTGGAGCAGGACGGTGTCGCCGACCGCCACATGGGTCACGGCCGAGCCGACTTCCACCACCCAGCCGGCGTTCTCGTGACCGCACACGAACGGCAGGTCGATTCCGGCACCCTTTTGGAGGGCGTCGTAGTGTCCGTGCCAGATGTGGATATCACTACGACAGAAGCCGGCCGCGCCGACGCGGACGATGACGTCGGTCGGTGAGGTGATCGTAGGGTCGGGAATCGTGTCGATGACGAAGTCTTCTTCGTACTCGGTCAGCAGTGCGGCGCGCATCATTGAGCCTTTCGTCGTGCGGGGTGAGCGGGCAAGTTTCAGCGAGAAAGGGCCAGGGTCCGCGCTGTCGCGCGCAGTTGAGGCGCCGCGCGTCTTCGACCGCAAATGAGGCTCACGTCGCGTTTCCCTGACCTCGAGCGACCGGCCTCAGCGGTTCCGGGGCGGCGCTGTACGTGCGACCGCGGGTGCATTCCAGGAGCTGAGGATGCGGAGTTTCGTGAATCAGCGGGGTGGTACAGGCTGCGGTGACCTCGGAGCGTTCGGCGGGGTGACCGTCCTCGAAGCGGGCGCCGGCGCAGATGAGGGCAACGAGGTGGGGTGCGGTGATCACGCGCCGGGCTCGGCGAGTTTGAACCCTATGGCCAGGGCCGCGGCCGGACTGCCGGCGCAGCGGGTGGCCTTGGGCCCGAAGCGCACCGTGCCCTCAGGTCTGAGCCGGAGGCTGACTCAGCTCAGCGTGGCCGTGAAGTGCGCTGCGACTCGGTCCGCGGTGTCACGAACCTGTCCGGGGTGATCGTAGAAGCTGAAGTGCTGACCCTTGCCCCAGTACAGTTCCTTTGGCCCGGCGAGTCGTTCGTGCACCTTGCGTGCCTGGCCCGGGTAGGAAGCGAATCGCGAGTGGACCATGAGTGTTGGCGCGGTGACACGTGAAGCGCTCGACACGGCGTCTGCGCTGAGCATGTCGCCCCAGGCCATCACCGCGAATTCGTTGCGCCACTCGCGTACGTTCCCCCGCTTCGCGGACAGGTAGTACGGCATGGGCACAGTGTTGACAGCCTTTCGGCTGTACGGGTGGTAAGCCGGAATGGTGTCGACGATGCCGGTCTTCTCGTACTTCTCTGTGGCCGCTCGGCCTTCGGCGACGCGGCGCTCCGCGTGCGGGATCACTCCCGACTCGACGAACATGCCGGCAACCGTCGCTACGGAACCCACACCCGGATCGTTGGCCGCAGCCTCGATGACGGTGGTACCCGAGGTGCATACGCCCAGGAGCCCTGCCCCCGACACGTCGGACCGGCTTTTCAGGAAGCGCAAGGCCGCCGACATGTCAGCGGCCTTGGAGTTCGGGTCCTCGTACTGGCGGATGGCGCCGCTGCTCTGCCCGTAGTTGCGGTAGTCGATGGCAAGGCCGATCACGCCTCTGCGGGCCATCTCCCCGGCGTAGATCCCACCCATCTGCTCCTTCACAGAGGAAAACGACCCTCCCACAGCTACGGCGGGGTAGCGCTTGGACGCGTCGTGATCTTCCGGCAGGTAGAGATGGGCCACGATCTGGCCATCTCCGCTGGGAATCTCTACGGTCTGAGGTGCGAAACCGTTGGTGAGTGCGCTGAGCTTCTGAGCCATGCTGACTTCCTGGTTCGACGATGCGAGACGTTTGGATTGATGAGGCGGAACGCCGATTCCGTGCGACCGCTGACCAGCCGCTGATGATGGCCTGCCGGTCCATGGTCTGTTTGCTGGCGGTTTGCCCTGATTCGAGAGTGCCCGCGCCGCGACCCGCCCACAATGGGAGGAATCTTTCCTACCTGAGATGGCCTCCATGCCGGCGCCGGTGCGTGCGGGCGTGAACGGGCGGGATCCTGTGGTGGCTTGAGCCCTCCACTCAGATGCCGTGGGTCATGCAGCCGGTTCGACCGGTGGATCGTCTGATCCCGCGGCAGAGACCGAAATCCTGAGGGCCCATCTCACGGCCGCAGCCGCAGGCCCTCCTGTCCCAGGACTGGAACCGCCCGGGTCGGCGCGTCCGGCGCGTTACGGCGGCCAGGTTTGCGATGTTCGCGGTGTTGACCCCCGGCGATCAGCTGTCGGTCGGGATGACCGGCAGGACGATGCGGGAGGGCCGTGCGGCGTCGTGCGCGATGTTCTGGTGGGCCGGGCGGAAGTCGGTTGCGGTGTCGATGGACTGGCCGGTGTTGAGGTTGCGGTCCCAGCGGGGGAAGTTGCTGGAGGTGACGTGGACGCGCAGGCGGTGGCCGGCGCGGAACAGGTAGCTGGTGGACCACAGGTCGACGGCGTGCTCGGTGAACTCGCCCGGTGTGGTGTCGGCCCGCAGGATCCCGTCCACGACGTTGACGGACAGGCCCTGGGGGTCGACGTCGCAGAGCCGGACCACCCAGTCCGTGGACGGGGCGTCGGTCGCCGCGTGGATGAACGCCCGGACACGGCCGGTGACTTCGAGGTCCTCGGCCAGGGGCTCGCTGGTGTACACCAGGACGTCCTCCCGGGCCTCCACGGGTGCCTGGTCGAGCGGACCGGGCCGGTACCCGGTGGCCGTGATCAGTGGTCCGCCGGTCGTGGGTACGGGGTCGGCCGGGTCGTAGACGTAGGTGTCGGTGCCCTCGTCGGCCTGGGGGGTGTCGAAGGCGAGCCCTTGGTCCGCGCGCAAGAACAGGTCGGTGTCGACGGCGCGGGACAGCGGCCACTCCTGTTCCTCGCGCCACTCGTTCTTCCCCATGACGAAGAGCAGTACAGGTGGCAGCTCGGGCCCGGACGGGTCGGCCTCGGGGGTGAGCCACCTGCGGAACCACGTGTTCTGGATGTCGACGAACCTGCCACGGAAGCCGAGCACCTCCATGTTCGCGGCGGCGCCGAAGTCCACGTCACCGATCTGCCCCGTGTATGCCTCGTGTGTCCAGGGGCCCATGATCAGGTTGGCTGGCCGTCCGGCGGCGTGCATCGCGGTGAAGTTGTCCAGCGTGCCCTGGCTGAAGACGTCGTACCAGCCGCCCAGGTTCAGGCTGGGCAGATCGATCTCCGCGTGGCGTCCCGCGATGCGGCAGGCCGCGCTCCACTCCGGATCCCGCAGCGCGTGTTCAAACCCCAGATCCTGGTTCTGTAGGCCGTGGCGCTGGTAGGCGGGGTGCCGGCCGGCCGGAAGTTCCCAGTACACGGAGGAGCCCAGCTGGTCGACATCGGTGAGCAGTGCCCCGAGCGCCTGCCCGAGCGCGGCCGGGTCGTCGGCGTGTCGGCGCGTCAGCGTGTCCCCTGCCATCAGGAGTGTCCACGAGGTGTTCAGCGCGAACTCGATGGCCCCACCGCGGGCGAAGAGCCCGTCATGCGGTTCCGACCAGGTGATCTGGGGGGCGATGGCCTTCAGCTCCGGGGGCTTGGACAGTGCGGCCGTCCACTGGGTGTTGCCGAAATAGCTGACCCCGATCATGCCGACGTTGCCGTTGGAGTTGGGCAGCGCGGCGGCCCAGCGGACGGTGTCGTAGCCGTCGTCCGGCTCGTGGGTCCACGTCTCCCACTCGCCGTCCGAGGCGAACCGGCCGCGGGTGTCCTGGAGTACGACGATGAAGCCTGACCGGGCCACACTGAGCGGATCGAGGTGTCCGGTGTTGATGGGGTGGCTCTTTCCGTACGGAAGACGGCTCAGCAGCACGGGGTAGGGACCGCCCGTGGCGGGCCGGTAGACGTCGGCCCGCAGAACGGTGCCGTCACGCATCGTCGCAGGGACATTCTGTTCAACCGTCACATCCATGTGCCGGCCTCCTTCGTGGTGTGTTGTTGCGGAATCACCGGACTCGGACAGGACGAGCCGGCCCTCGGCACTCCCGGACGGGCGGAACCGACGGCGATGCGCGGGCAGGCCGCGGAACGAGTCCGGTGGGGGGCGGGTATATGGAGGCCCACAGCGGGGCCGAACGGCACGGGCTATGACGCGGCTGCCGGGCCAAGTGGGTAGCTGTGTGCGAGGTGGTTGATGTCGTCGTTGCGCAGGACGGTGGGACTCGCTCCCTCGGCGCGGGTGACGGCGAGCATGGCGCGGCCGATGGCCTGAGTGGTGGTGACGTAGCGGGGAACGACGCGTCGCAGGAGCGGGTACAGACCTGCGGTGACGCGGTACACCGCGCGGTACATGGGGGTGCGGGAGATCGCTCCGTCCACGGGCTGCACATAGCCGGGGCGGAACATGTGCGCCGTCATCGGCATGGCGAGCAGCTCGTTCTCGGTGCGGCCCTTGACCCGTGCCCACATCTGCTGGCTCTTCCCGGTGGGGTCGCTGCCCTCCCCGGAGACGTAGCAGAACGTGAGGGCGGGGCTGGCGGCGTACAGGGTGCGGGCCGCTGCGAGGGTGTAGTCGTGGGTCACGCGCGTGTACTCGTCCTCCGCGCGGCCGACCGCCGAGACTCCGAGGCAGTAGAAGCAGGCATCCAGGCCTTGAAGCTCTTCCTGGATCGAGCTGTAGTCGGTGAAGTCCGTGTGGATGATCTGCCGCAGTTTGGGATGGGCGACGTTCAGTGGGCTGCGGACGACGGCGAGCACCTCGGTGACCGTGTCATCGAGAAGGCAGGCACGCAGCGCGCCGTGTCCGATCATGCCGGAGGCCCCGAAGACGATGACGCGCACGGATGTTCCTTCCAGAATGGGTGGGGATCAGGACGAGGGGGGCCGGGCGAAGCAGTCGCGGGTGACGCGACGGCCGTGGCGAGGGCCGTTCCCCATTGCCGTCGGTCAGGCACGAGGTTCTCGGTCATCCGTCCTGGCTTCGTGGCGTTCGGTCGCCGGGGCACTCCACGAGGCAAGGATCCGGAGTTTGTCGTGCGAGCTGGTGCCCTTTGGAGCTGACCACAGCACGAGCTGCTGGTCGGGGTCGCCGACGTAGCCGAACGCGTCCCAGTCGAGGGTGAGGTCGCCGAGTTCGGGGTGCCGGATGGTCTTGGTGCCGAAGTCCGGGCGGGCGACCTTGTGATCGGCCCACCAGTGGCGAAAATGCGGGCTCACGAGGGCCAGCTCGCCGACCAGGGCCGCGAGCCGAGGATCATGGGGATTGTCGGCGGCCTGCATGCGCAGGGTCGCGACACTGCTGCGCGCCATGGCCTCCCAGTCGTAGTACAGGTCCTGCACGCGCGGGTCGGTGAACACCATCCGGACGTAGTTGCGCTCATGGGGGGCCATGCTGTCGAGGTCGACCAGGAGTGCGGCGGCGAGCGGGTTCCAGGCGAGGATGTCGAGGTACTTGCCCACGATGATCGCCGGCGTGTCGGTGAGCTGGTCCAGGAGGCGCTGCAGCTGCGGCCTCACGAGCTTGGGGCGGGGCCGTGGCGGCGTGCGCCGTTCGGCCCGCTGGGCCAGGCCCTCGAGGTAGTCCCGCTGATCCGGCGTGAGGCGCAGGAAGTGGGCGATCGCCTCGAGGACGGGTTCGGACGGCGCGAGGCGCCCCTGCTCGATGCGGGCGTAGTAGTCCTGGCTGATCGCCACGCCGTCAGCGACTTCCTGGCGCCGCAGCCCGGAGGTACGACGGGTGGCATCGTGCGCGACGGGCAGTCCGAGGTCGTCCGGGGACAGCTCACCGCGCCGTGCCCTCAGGAACTGCCCGAGTTCTTGCAGGTAAGGGTTCTTCTCGGTCATCTCGTTCACACCCGCCTCGGTGCAGGAGCCGACGTCCAGGGCTCGTGTTGTCTCGGACCCGACTCCTACTGTGGGCCAGGCTGGTGTACCCGGGGCGTCACGCCGCCAGGGCCTTGCCGAAGAACTCGTCGAGCTTGTCGACAGCCGGTGTCACGTGCTCGTCCTGGTCGTACAGGGACATGTGGGTGGCACCCTCGATGAGGAACAGCTCGCTGGGCCCCTGGGCCAGGGCGACGGCCTTGTCGCTGTAGGGCCGGCTGAAGGCCTCGGTTCCGGCGATCATCAGCACGGGCCGGGGCGAGATCATCGACATGAAGCGGAAGGCGTCGAACTGGACGAGCCGGTCGATGCTGCGCACCAGCTGCTTGTTGTCCGAGCGGGGGTGCTGTCCACGGGGCGTGCGGTAGTACTCGTAGCCCTCCCCGCCTTCCTCCAAGGACTCCGGCACGATCGGCGCGTAGGCCGGATCGGCCCCGCCGGCCTCGGCGGTCCGCATCGCGGTCGACAGGTCGAGGATCTGTCGCAGGCCGGCCGGGCCCTGCCGGCCATCGAGGCCGTTACGGACCGCGTCGCCGGCGTCGAAGGCGCTCACTGTGCCGACAGCCTTGATCCGCGTATCGGCCTGTGCGGCGAAGGGCACGTACCCACCCGAGGCGCAGATCCCCAGCGCTCCGATCCGCTCCGGGTCCACGTCGTCGCGGGTGGTCAGGTAGCTGACCGCTGACTTCACGTCCTCGCTGCGCTGGTAGGGGTCCTCCAGACCGCGGGGCTGACCCTCGCTCTCCCCCTGGTAAGCCGCGTCGAACACGAGGGCGGCGTAGCCCTTGTCGGCCAGGCGCTGGGCGTAGATGCTCGCGGTCTGCTCCTTCACGCCCCCGCCCGGGTGCGAGACGACGATGGCCGGCAGGCGCTCACCCACGCGGCCCTCGGGGGCGAAGAACAGCCCCGCGATGCGCAGACCGTTGCTGGTGAAGCTGACCTCGGTGCTCACGTGAAGTTCTCTCTGTTGGTCGGTACTGGCTGGATGCCACGTTTCGAGAGTGCCTCCGGGCCGACTCGCCCACAATGGGAGGGATCTTTCCTACCTAACGAGCTCGTGCTTGGTTGACGGCATCGCCGCCTTTGACACCGCTGCCAGGCAGTCACGTGCTTGGTGCGAGGGCGCCCGTTGCCGGGCAGGCCGGCGCACCACGTCAGCAGCTCCACGGTGCCGTGACCGACATCGATCTCCAAGCCCAGGCCGAGCTCGGCGTGCACGGCGGGAGCCATAGGTGCCGCGGAAGGCGGTGTGGATACCCACGATGGCCTCGGTCAGCCGGGCGGGTTTCGTCCAGACGGCTCGACGGCAGCCGGTCCTGCCCGTAGTACCCGGAGTCGGCGACATGCAGCACCCGGCAGGCCAGTTGCACCGGCAGGTGCTCGCGGGCCGTCACGCGGATAGCTTCGAACCGCCTTTCGGGGATCTCACCTCACTCAGCAGTTCGGCAGCCCGCTGATGCATGGCCCACTCAGCCTCCAACTCGACGATACGTTTGCGGGCCGCAGCAAGATCGGTCAGGTCACTGCTGTTGGTAACCGACAACTGTTCCATATCGATGAGGTGTTGGCGGCGCCAGATATAGATCATCTGGTCGCTGATGCCGAGGAGCCGGGCGACCTCAGCGACCGTCCTTCCGGATGCGACGAGATCGAGGACCTTGCGGCGGAACTCGGGCGGACAGCCGTGGGGCATCAGGGCCTCCGAAGGCTGCTGGATCGTCGATTGTCCAGCAACCCGACTTCATCGGGACAGGGCATACCAAAGGGTGCTCCAGCGGCGCCGATATGATCGGCATATGGCGGCGACGAGACCTGACAAGCACCTGCGGGCGGATGCCGAACGCAACAGGCAGCGCATCATCGCCGCCGCCCGCCGGATCTTCGCCGACGAAGGGCTCGGCGTCTCGATGCGGCACATCGCCCAGTGTGCTGAGGTGGGAGAGCCGACGCTGCGGCGCCGGTTCCCCACGAAGGCGGACCTCGTGGCGGCGGTCTTCGAGGACAAGGCCAGGGCCTACGCCGACGCCGCCGCGAAGGCCCTGACCGAGCCGGACGCCTGGCACGGCTTCACCACGTACGTGGAAAGCGTGGCCGGCATGCAGCTCGGGGACCGCGGCTTCACCGAGGTCCTCACGATGACGTTCCCCAGGAGCATCCGGCTCGAGAGAGAGCGCCGTCGCGCCTACGAGAACATCGGCATGCTGATCGCGCGCGCCAAGGCCGCGGGAGCCCTGCGGGAAGACTTCACACCCGAGGACATCATCCTGGTGCTCATCGCCCACGCGGGCATCGTGGCCGGTGGCGGCGATATCGCCGGGAAGCTCTCACCTCGGCTCATCGCCTACCTGCTGCAGGCGTTCGCCGCACCGGGCACCGCCCCTCTTCCCGCTGCGCCGACCATGACCGAGACCTACCGCGCCCTGCTGCGGATGCACGGGGACGACCGGGGCGCGGAAACCTCCTGACCCACGCGCCGCATGGCGGGCGCATCCACACCGACCTTAACTGACGCAGGTGCGTCACTTGAGGTAGCGTGAGATGGCGCAGTGCGGCGTAACGGTCAGGGTCGCGCCGAAAAAGCCCGACTTCAGCGGACACTCGCGAGGTCCCTCTCAGGTCTTCTCGACACCCACGCCTCAGAAGTGGAATATATGCGTCACTTAGGTCGTTGGCCCGGACGGACAGATACCCAGAAAGGCGGTGCATGATGGAGATCGGCGCGTTCACGTTCGCCGACGTGGCGGTTGGCGAGGGCGTAGGGCCGGCCCAGCGCATTCCCGAGCTGCTGGAGGAGATCGCCCTCGCCGACGAGGTCGGGCTGGACGTGTTCGGTCTCGGCGAGCACCACCGGGCCGGGTTCGCGGCGCCGGCTCCGGCGGTGATCCTGGCGGCCGCGGCCGCCAGGACGTCGCGGATCCGCCTCACCAGCGCAGTGACGGTCCTGGGCTCGGACGATCCGGTGCGGGTCTTCGAGCAGTTCACCGCCCTCGACCTGGTCTCCCGGGGACGGGCCGAAATCATGGCCGGGCGCGGCGCGCTGCCGGACTCGTTCCGGCTGTTCGGGCACGACATGGCCGACTACGACGCCCTGTTCGACGAGAAGCTGCGTCTTTTGCTGACGCTGCGTGAGCCCGAGCCCGTCACCTTCTCAGGACAGTTCCGGCCCCCGCTGGACAACGAGCTCGTCCTGCCCCGGCCCGTGCAGGACCGGCTTCCGGTGTGGATCGGCGTCGGCGGCAGCCCCAACTCCGTCGTCCGCGCGGCATCCCTCGGCCTTCCGATGGCCCTGGGCACGGTGGGCGGCACGGCCGGGCACTTCGCGCCGATGGCCGAGCTCTACCGTGAGGCGACGGAGCACTACGGCCGCCCCCCGCAGCCGCTCGGCGTGACCCTGCACGGCTTCGTCGCCGACACCTCCCAGAAGGCGGCCGACATCTACTTCCCCGCCGACGCCGCGCTGTTCAACATGATTGGCGCCGAGCGGGGCGTGCCTCCCCTCACCCCTGCCGCCATGGCGGCGAAGAACGGCCCCGGCAGCATGTACGCGGTCGGCTCGCCCGGTCAGGTCATCGAGAAACTGCTGCACCAGCACGAGGTGCTGGGCCACCAGCGCACCATGCTGCAGCTCGCCGTCGGCCCCGTGAGCCACCTCGACGCGATGCGCGCCATCGAACTGCTGGGCACCGAGGTCGCCCCAGTCGTCCGCGCGGAGGTCGCGCGCCGCGAGAGCGTCGAGGCGGTGCGATGAACACGGGCGCGGCCGTCGAGGTGCGGTCGGTGGGCATCATCGGTGCCGGCAAGGCCGGGGTGGCGATCGCCGGGCGGGCCCTGGCCGCGGGATACCGGGTCCACATCGCGGCTTCGGGTCCGACCGAGCGCACCGCGCTGGTCACCCGCATCGTGCTGCCCGGAGCTTTGGCGGTCACCGCCGAGGAACTGCCGGGCGTCTCCGACGTCATCTTCGTGTGCGTCCCTCTGAGGAAGTGGCGCACTCTCCCCGCCGACCTCTGGACGGGCCGCATCGTCGTCGATGTCATGAACTACTGGCCTCCCGCCGACGGCATCCTGCCCGAGTTCGAGACCTCGGAGCGGTCCTCCAGCGAGATCGTCCGGGACGGCTGGCCGGCTTCGGTCCGGCTGGTCAAGACGCTCAACCACATCGGATACCACGACATCGAGGAGTGCGCCCGCCCCGCAGGGGCCCCGGACCGGGTGGCCCTGGGCATCGCGGGCGACGACCGCGCCGCGGTCGTCACGGTGGCCGGGATCGTCGACGCCTTCGGCTTCGACCCCGTCGACGTCGGTGCGCTGGCAGCCGGTGCCGTTCTGCAGCCCGGCCGCGACCTCTTCGGCGCCCTGCTCGGCGGTGCCGCGTTCCAGGCCGCCCTTCAGGACGGCCGTCAACGAGAGAACCTCGCCGAGTGTTCCGCGGCCTGACGGCCACGTCGGCGTGGCCGCGGTCGCCGGAAACCACCATGCAGCAGGAAGGCCCTCGACACGGCCTGGAACCAGGTTCGCCAAGACCGCGTGAGCGGCGGCCTTGGCTGTCCGACGCCGGCCCGTGACAGGCCGACCGTACCACTCACCAACCCTCGTTTCACCTAGGAGATATCATGCGCGCGCTTCACATCCCGGCCGCCGGGGAGCAGCCCGTCCTCGCCGAACTGCCCACCCCCGAGGTCCCCGACGGGCATGTACTGATCAAGGTCGCGGCCGCCGGTCTCAACGCCCTCGACAACGTGATCGCGGGCGGTATGGCGGCCGGCATGGCACAGCACGAATACCCGGTGGTGCTCGGCCGTGACGCTGCCGGCGTCGTCGAGCAGGTGGGCTCCGGCGTCGACCACGTCGCTCCCGGAGACGAGGTGATCGGACACATCCCGTTCGCCCCGCCCATCCAGGCAGGTGTCCTCGCGGAGTACGCGGTCCTGCCCGCCGCCAACGTCTGCGTCAAGCCCGCGGACCTCGACTTCGTGTCCGCCGCCGCACTCCCCCTGGCCGGTGCGGCCGCCCTGGCAGCCGTCGACGCCATCGACCCCCAGCCCGGGCAGACCGTCCTGGTCAACGGCGCCTCCGGCGGCGTCGGCTCCTACGCGGTGCAGCTACTGGCCGCGCGCGGTGCATCCGTTATGGCCACCGGCACCGCCGCCGACGCCGAGCGACTCAAGAAGCTCGGCGCCAAGACGGTCATCGACTTCACAGCCGGCTCCGTCGTCGACGCTGTCGAGGCGACCCACCCCGAGGGCATCGACGCGCTGGTCAACCTCGCCGGCTTCACCAAAGAGGACGTGCCCCTGGCCGCCATCCGCAAGGGCGGCAAAGTCGCCACCACGACCACGGCACCGGACGCGGACGCCCTCGCAGCCGCCGGCCTCACCGGCACCGCAGTCTTCGCCGCACCGGACACCCAGACCATCGCCTCGCTCGCCGAGCAGGCGGCCGCCGGCACCCTGACCGTCCATGTCGCCACGGTACTGACCCTCCAGCAGGCCGCCGAGGGGCTCGCCACGATCGCCGCGGGCAAGGCCAGCGGAAAGATTGTCATACGGATCGACCGCTAGGCAGAGCTGGCCACGACATCAACTACCCTGCGATGACCTGCGGTCTGCATCCCATCGGCGCGCAGGCGAGCGCCCCGTGCCCCCCATTCAACCGTGGTTGGCTGCGGTCAACAAAGGTCGATGCGGATGGTCAAGGGGCGCGCCGCGTCGTTCGTGGCCATTTCGACCGCCCGGCGTCCGGCCAGGCGGTACTTCTTGGCGTAAGCGGCATTGATGGCGTCGTGGGGTGCATCGGCTGCATCGTGGAAGGTGACGTCGTACACGAGGCTGCGGAAGGTGGCGGCGCGCACGATGCCGCGTGCTTGGATGCTGCCGACGCCGTTGGCGAGGGCTCTTCGGTACCAGCGCCCCGACGCGCTCATCGAGCGCACGTAGATGTCGTCTGCGACGACGACGAAGCCGACCGGGACGAAACGGCTCGGGGTTCCGTCGGCGCGCTGCGGATTGATGTGCAGCAGACGGCACCTTGCGATGCGACGGAGGTCGCCGGCTGGCCAGGTCATGCGCCGGCCCTCCCTTCTGCGGCGTCGCGTGCCGGTGTGGCCGCGATCCAGGAGCTGAGGATGCGGAACTTGTCCTGGGTGGGTGACCCGGGCGGGGCCGACCAGATGATGATCTGCTGGTCGGGGTCTCCGACCCATTGGAAGCCGTCCCAGTCCAGGGTGAGGTCGCCGAGTCCGGGGTGGCGGATGGTCTTGGTGCCGAACTCCTGGCGGCCGACGGGGCGGGCGGCCCACCACTGGCGGAACTGCGGGTCGGTGACGGACAGCTCGCCGACCAGGGCTGCGAGCCGAGGATCGGTGGGGTTGTCGGCGGCCTGAGTACGCAGCAGCGCGACGCCGGTGCGGGCCATGGCCTCCCAGGCCTCGTAGAAGTCCTTCATCCGGGGGTCGGTGAACAGCATCCGGACGTAGTTGCGCTCCTTGGGTGGCGTCTTGTCGACGTCGAGCAGAAGTGCCGCGGCGAGCGGGTTCCAGGCGAGGATGTCGAGGTACTTGCCCACCACGAACGCCGGTGTGTCGGTCAACTGCTCCATGAGGCGCTGGATCTGCGGGCGCACCGGTGTCGAGCGGCGCCCCGGAGGGGTGCGCCGTCCGGCCTGCTGCACGAGGCTTTCGGCATAGGCGCGCTGATCGGGTGTGAGGCGCAGTGCGTCGGCGATGGCCGCGAGGACCGGTTCTGAAGGGGCGAGCCGTCCTTGCTCGATACGGGCGTAGTGGTCCTTGCTGATCGCCACCCGCGCCGCGACCTCCTCGCGCCGCAACCCGGACACACGACGGGTCCCCGGATCTCCCGGAGGCAGCCCCAGGTCGGCGGGGTCGAGTTCGCTGCGGCGCGCCTTCAAGAACTGGCCGAGCTCTTCCAGGTGCGGGGTTTTCGCTGTCACGTCTCTCACTGCTTCTGGTGGCGTGCCCGGGACGGGTTGCGTCCCAGGCACGGCGCCGGTTGCGGGTCAGGTGAGCACCCGAAGGTGTCAGGCAGCCGGTCCCTCGGTGAGGTGGATGCGGAAGAACCTGGTCACGTTCGCGACAGCGTTGTCCATCTGCTTCGGCGAGTCGTAGTAGTCGTAGTGGTTTCCGTCAGACCACACGAGCTCCTTCTCGCCCTGAACAGCCTCGTAGAGCTTCTTGGCGTTCTCGGGCAGGGCGCTCTCGTCGGAGTGAACGACGATCGTCGGGGTCGTGATGGACGACGCCTCGCTCAGCGCATCGAACGAGAGCCAGTTCGCCCACGATGAGACGTCGAGCTCGTTCTTGTACTGCGGAACGTTGCCCCGCGACTCGTTCTCGTAGTAGTCGAAAACACCCTCGAACGGGATGTAGTTGACCGCATCCTTGTCGCTCTCGCTGTAGACCGTGATGGTCGTCGCTTCGCCGGTCTCCTCGTACTTCTTCTTGGCCGCGGCCGCCTGCTCGCGACGCGCGGCCATGCCGTCCTCGCCGTAAGTGGCGGCGAACACGTCCTGGTTGACGAGGAATCCGGCAATCGTCGCCAGGCCCTTGACGCGTGAGTCCTGCGCGGCGAGGTGGGTCGCGTTGCTGGCCGAGGTGCAGACACCGACCATGCCCACGGCCTCCACGTAGGGGAGCTCGGTCAGGTAGGTGACCGCCGCGCGGAGGTCGCTGAGCTTCTCGGCGGGCGACTCGTACTGACGCGGCTGTCCTTCGCTCTCGCCGTAATGGGCGTAGTCGAAGCTGAGGGCGACGAAGCCCTGCTCGGCGAACTTCTCGGCGTAGGTACCCGCCATCTGCTCCTTGACCGAGGTGAACGAGCCCTGCACGATCACAGCCTGGTAGCGGCCGTTCTCATCGAACTCGTCCGGGGTGAACAGGTTGCCCACCAGGGTCAAACCGTCGCGGTCGAAGTTGATCTTGCGCTGCACTTTGTTCTCCTCGGTCGGTTGCGTCTTCATCCGGGCTAACGGAAAACCGTTGCCGGTGAGGCTGACGGGGCGCCCATGCGGGTGCTCTCTGTCTGCGGGGCCGCAGGTCCGTTTGCTGACCGGATGCCACGTTTCGAGGGTGCCCCGGGTGCGACTTGCCGACAATGGGAAGAATCTTTCCTAGTCACTGACCTCCCGGAACCGAGGGAACGCCTGACCCGGCACCTGGCCAGCACCTCGGCCTGGAGTCCGACGAGCACAACGACCATGCCCGCGGCTACAGGTAGTGGCCCGGCCTCGGATCAGTACTGGGCGGCGATCGTCGAGGCCGTTCGCCGCCCGCTGGGCCGACAAGCGGCGCCCAGGACCGTGTGCCCGATTTCACCGACGCGGCCGATGACGGCATACGCGATCACTCCTTGGCCCCGGACGATCTGGCCACGGGCGGCGCTCAGGGCGACGGAGAAGCCGCAGCGATCTGGATCGGGGCCGGATGTCTGGGCGGTGCCGGGCTATGGCGATCCGGATCACCCGCCAGGCGGTTAAGAGGACGCAGATCTCCATCCGGAGGCGTCGGTGTACTGGTTGGGTACCCGGCCGGCTTGGCGCGGATCGCTTGCATCGTCGGCGACGTCCAGGTGCGCACCGTCGATTGCGACGACGAGCAGGCCCTTCCAGCGCGCTCGGACGTCGAACAGGGCCCGCACCAGGCGGAACGCCGAGGCAGCAGCGCGCGCCACATCGCGGTCGCGGTCACTTTCACCAACCTCCGCCCCAGGGCACCGGCGAGCTTGCGCCAAACCTCGCGCTAGCCGCAGCCCCCGAACAGGGCCGCGTTCCGAGTAGGGTAATTGACGAGGTACTTTCGTACCCTCTATCGTACCCACCATGTGTAGGAGCCGCCTTTAGCTCGACGAGGAGCGACGATGCAGCACATGTATGACATAAATGCCCTGACCCCGACGTGTGAGGGCGTGGCCCTGGCCGCAGACCAGAAGGGCCGGCGATGAGGGCCTCCGACCGGGTCACCGAGTTGACCTCCATGATCGACTCTCTTGAGACGAATGTGGCGTGGCTGCTGTGCGATCGGCATCCTGCCGACAGGGTGGCGTTCACCGTCGTCGATGCCGCCGGCGAGGCGTCCGTCCTGACCTTCGGGCAGCTCGCGGCAGATTCCCACCGCTGTGCGCGGGCTTTGCAGGAGCTCGGCGTCGGGTCGGGCGACCGGGTGGCGACCTTGATGGGCAAGAGCACCGACCTTGTGACCGTCATCCTCGCGCTCTGGCGCCTGGGGGCGGTCTACGTGCCGTTGTTCACTGCGTTCGCGCCTCAGGCCATCGCCATGCGTCTGGAGGGCTCGGGGGCGCGAGTCGTGATCGTCGATCCGGATCAGCGGCACAAGCTCGACCCGGGGCCGGACATGCCGCAGGACCACCAGCGCCGCATCGTTGTCGCGCGGACCACCAGTTCCGGAGATGACGTGCTGCTCGCCGACCTCGTCGCGGCCGCGTCGCCGGAGCCGGTGCCCGCCGTCGCCGTCGGCGGCCAGGGGCCGCTGGTGCACATGTTCACCTCGGGCACCACCGGCAAGCCCAAGGGCGTCATCCATCCCGTGTCATACATCGCCGGATGGCAGGTGTACCTGGAGTACGCCCTGGGAGTCCCCCAGGACGGCAGTTACTGGTGTGCGGCTGACCCAGGGTGGGCCTACGGCCTGTACGCGGCCATCGTCGCCCCGATGGCCGCCGGTATCCCCAGTCTGCTGCTGGCGGGCCAATTCTCCGTCGAGTCGACCTGGCGCACACTCCTCGACCACGCGGTCACCGACTTCACCGCCGCCCCGACCGTGTACCGGCAACTCCGTTCCTCATCGGTGGAAGTACCCCAGGCGCTGTCCCTGAAGAGACTGTCCAGCGCCGGAGAACCCCTGACCCCCGAGGTCAACGAGTGGACCCGTCGCGTGCTCGGCCTGGAGGTGCACGACCACTTCGGCCAGACCGAGATCGGCATGCCCCTGGCCAATCACCATCACCCCGAGCTCGCCCGGCCCCTCAAGACCGGATCGATGGGCAGGCCGGTGCCCGGCTGGAGCCTCACCGTCCTGTCCGAGGAACGGGACGAGCCCGCCGGAACCGGCGTGCTCGGCAGAGTCGCGATCGATGTCGCCGCGAGCCCGCTGATGACCTTCCGCGACTACCAGAGGCCGGGCCAGAGCGCGGCCAAGTTCACCACCGACCGCCGGTGGTATCTCACCGGGGACGCCGGGTCGGTCGACGCCGACGGCGACTTCTTCTTCTCCTCCCGCGACGACGACGTCATCATCATGGCCGGCTACCGGATCGGCCCGTTCGAAATCGAGAGCGTCCTCGCCCAGCACCCCGCCGTCGCCGAATGCAGCGTCATCGCCGCACCGGACGAGGCCCGCGGCGAGGTCATCGAGGCGTACGTCGTCGTGGCCCACGAAAGTGTCGCGTCACCGGAACTCGCCGCTGAGCTGCAGCAGTTGGTCAAGACCCGCTACGCCGCGCACGCCTATCCGCGCACGATCCACTTCATCGACAGCCTGCCCAAGACACCGAGCGGCAAGACGCAGCGCTACCTGCTGCGCAGCCGCCGACGGGCCGAACTCTCCAGCCGAGAGGCACAGTGACCGACACAGATCCCCTCATCGTCGAGCAGCGCGGACCCATCAGGTGGCTGCGGCTCAACCGGCCCGAGCGGCGCAACGCCCTCAACGCCGCCCTCATGGACGCCCTCGACAAGCAAATCACCAGCGCCGAGGCCGACCCCGCCACCGCGGTGGTCGCCGTGGCCGGCAACGGACCGAGCTTCTGCGCCGGCGGCGACTTCCACCAGTTCCTGGAACTGGACGAGCGCGGCCAGAACCCGGTCGACTTCCTGACGGACGTATCCGCCTGCTTCAGCCGGATCGACGCCAGCCCCGTCCCGTGGGTCGCGGTCCTGCACGGCCACGCCGTCGCCGGCGGCCTCGAACTCGCCCTTGCCTGCGACGTCGTGGTCGCCGCCGACGCCACGCTCATCGGCGACGGACACCTCAACAACCGGCTCGTGCCGGCCGGCGGGTCCAGTGTCCGACTGCCTGCTGCGGTCGGGCGCGGACTGTCACGCTGGCTCCTGCTGACCGGAGAGCTCCTGCCCGCGACGGAGTTCTCCGGCACCGGCTGGATCCGGGCCATCGTGCCGGAGACCGAACTCGAGGCCACAGCCTCCCGTATCTGCCGTCAACTGGCCGAGCGGAGCAGTCCCGCGCAGCGGCACCTCAAGACGCTGCTGCACAGGATCGACGGCGTTGCCCCCGAGCTCGCCCTTCGTGAGGAACTGGAGACTTTCGCCGACAACTGGTCAGCGAGCTCCGTCGCCGACACCCTGAAGGCGTTTCTCGCCTCCCGGACGACGAAAGCAGCCAACACATGAACCGCTATCACGGGCGCGTCGTCGCCCTCACCGGTGGCGCACAGGGCCTCGGGCTCGCCATGGCCACGCGCTTCGCCGCGGAGGGTGCCACTGTCGCGCTGGCCGACGTCAACGAACGGGCCCTGGCGGATGCCGCGGGCGAAATCGCCGCGGCACACGACGCCAAGCTCCGCACCGACATCGTGGACGTGACCGACTCCGCGCAGGTCGACAACTGGATCGGCGGAATCACCAGCGACTTCGGCCGCGTCGACGTGCTGGTCAACAACGCCGGCATCATCCGCGACAACCGCGTCGAGGACATCAGCGACGACGACTGGCACGCCGTCATCGACGTCAGCCTCACCGGCGCCTTTCACTGCGCCCGCGCCGCGTTCGGCCCGATGAAGCGCCAGGGCTACGGACGCATCGTCAGCTTCTCCTCCATGTCATGGCGCGGGAACTTCGGCCAGACCAACTACGTGGCCGCCAAGGCCGGCGTCGTCGGCATGACCCGCACCCTCGCCCTCGAAGGCGCCCGCCACGGCATCACCGCCAACGCCATCGCCCCCGGCCTGATCGAAACACCCATGCTCGCCTCCATGAACGGCCCGGCACGCGACAAACTCACCGCCAAGGTCCCCATGCGCCACACCGGCCGCCCCGAGGACATCGCGGAAGCCGCCGCGTTCCTCGCCAGCGAAGCGGCCGGCTACATCACCGGCATCGTCCTCGACGTGGACGGCGGCATCTCCATCGGCTCCTCAATCCGGTAACCGACAGCCCGCCTGATCACCCGCGTCTCCCAGGGAACTGAGTCCCTGTGCCTCGCGCGCCCCGGCCGGGATCGGTCGCCGACCACCGAGTGTCGGTCCGGTACCGCCGACCCATGCCGAAGGGGACGTGCCGAGCCGTCGCTGCAACGGCTCCTGCGAGTGACCGTGTCCGCCTCACCGGCCGTCGCCTACACGCGATGGCACCCAGTCATACTTGGCTTGTGATGGCTGGGGCTCGGGATACGAATCATGGATCGGTACGTCGTCGGCGGGTGGACCAGGAGCGTCGTGCCGCACTGCTCTCGGACCTGGAAGAGCTGGTGCTCACCGAGGGCTTCACGGCCCTCAGCATGGACGATCTGACGCATCGCCTGCACTGCTCGAAGGCAACGCTCTACAGCGTGGCCGGAAGCAAGGAACAACTGGTGACAGCGGTGGCGAAGCGGTTCTTCCAGCAGGCGACCGAGCAGATCGAGATCACCGTGGCCGCCGTGGCCGATCCGAGACAGCGCATCCCGGCCTACCTGTCGGGGGTGGGCCAGGCGATGAGCCGGTGTTCTCAGGAGTTCTACACCGACATGATCGGCTTCGGGCCCACCGCGGAGATCTATCGGGTCAACTCCAAGGCTGCGGCTCGACGTGTGCAGGAGCTGATCGCTGCCGGTGTCGAGGCCCGGGCGTTGCGTCCGATCGACGGTAACTTCGCCGGGCACCTCGTGGCGCTGGCCATTGAAGGAGTGCAGTCCGGGGCGCTCTTGACCAGCACCGGGCTGACTGCAGGCGAGGCGTACACTGAGATGGCCGATCTTCTGCTGCACGGCCTCAGCATGCCTCAGACGTGAAAGCGAGGGCACGTGGCCGGTGCGACAGGGCATCATCACCGTGCAGGACAAGAAGGGATTGCAGTCTCTGAAGGCCGCAGCTGACGAACCGCCGGATCTGGTTGGTGCCTTCGAAGATCCCCACGACCTTGGCCTCGCGCATTTAGCGCTTGACGGGGAAGTCGCGGGTGCAACTGTAGCCGCCGAGCACCTGGACGGCGCCGGTGGTGGACCCTCGCCCGTAACGTCCCCCTAAAGCAGCAGTTCAAGAGCCCTTTGCGACAGGCTCAAGGACGACGGCGCACTCTACGTAATGCGTCCTGTGGGCCGCAGGCCGTATACCCCGCAGTAGTGGGCCGGCAGGCGGAGCGAACCTGCGAGAACGCTGCCGAGATCGGCGGGTGTGAGGTGGGCGGCGACCGCTGCGGCGGGGCCGCCGGAGGAGGAGCCGCCGACCGTGCGAGCCGGGTCGTGCGGGTTGAGGGTCGGGCCGAAGAGTGCGTTGTCGGTGTGGAGGTCCTGGCAGTACGCGGGGGTGTTGGTCTTACCCATAATCACCGCTCCCTGATGGCGGAGCCGTGCGACCGCGTCGGGATCCCGCTCTGGGAGGTGGTCCTGCAGATCCTCGGCGCCGCTGGTGGTGCGCAGGCCGGCCGTTTCGAAGCTGTCCTTGACGGTCAGCGGCAGCCCATCGAGGACGCCCGTGTTCTCGCCACGGGCGCGGGCGCGGCGTTCGTCAGCGGCGCGGGCGGCTTGCCGGGCCGCGTCGTCGTCCCGGGTGACGACGGCGTTGATCGTGCTGCCCTCGATCCGGTCGAGGTGGAGATCGAGCAGCTCGCGGCTAGAGATCTCGCGGCGATCCAGGGCACGGAGCTGGACGTGCGCAGGCTGACGCGTCAGGTCGGTCGTCATGCGGAGGCTCGCTCGGGGTGGGGGGTGCGGGCACGTTGGCGAGGAATGTGGCGGGCGACGGCGAGGAGGGCGTCGATGTCTTCCATCGGCTGGCTGGTCTCGGGGCGGTATCGGCGAAGTCGGTGAGCTGGTCGGGATGGGGGCGCTCTCCCGTCTTGCGGGCGGCGACGCCAGCGAGTATCTGATCGGCAGTGACAGCGGCGTTAAGTTCCTCGCCCGAGAGCCCTCGTGCCCCGTGGTGCGCTTCGCTGCTTTGACGGACGCCTGCTTCGAGGTACTGGCGGATCACGAAGCAGCCGTCGCGGATCTCGACCGCCCGTCGGTAGAGCTTGAACCCGATGCTGCGGAAGCGGCGGCGCCGGGCGGGACCGCCCTGGTCGACCGGCAGGCGGATCTCGGGGGCTTCGTTGGAGAAGGCCAGCCACAGGGGGCGCAGGCGGTAGTGGCTGAGGTGTTGCTTATTGCGGGAGCAATGTCACCCGTGCCCTCGCTTTGCTGGAGGCGCAGCGGGTTCCGCGTGATCGGGTGATCCTGCTTCAGGATGCGACGATGCAGCGCCGAATGGGTGCAGACTGGCTCGCCCAGCGTCCGCAGGCGGAGGTAGTGAACTTGCGTCTTACAGTGCGCAGGTGGGCGAGGTTGACGATGCATGGCCCGGTGAGCGGTTCGTGTCAATGCTGTTGGGGGAAATCTCGCGGCTACGCGATGACGAAGCCGGGTACGGCCCAGACGGTCGGGGCTAAATTGCGCACATAGACGTTCCGTCTGAGCTTGACCAGGCATTCCGACTGCTGTCGGATATGCCGCAGTTCACCGCTCTTCACGCTGAATGCGTGGTGGGCGTCCTGACTTCGACACCCACTACGCATTTAGTTGGACCGCGAGATTGGCTCTGCGCTTATCTCATCCCACAAATCCTACGCGCGGGAACGCGCTCTGCCGCAGGCGAGACACTTCGGAGGTCGGTCGCGACGAATCCGTTAGGAGACCGGTATTGCCATTACCGAGGGATCGCCATCGCTCCAGATTCCGCGGATTTGGCGCCTGGTGAATTTCCAGCCATCGTCCGTCCGGCGGAAGTTGTCGTCATAGTCGCCGCCCATGATGTAGTGCCCGTTGCCGTCCGCTGCTGCGCGCACGTGCTGAGCCATGAAGGTGGCATGTGCCGTGGCGGTGTCACCTTCGACACTGACGTTGATGTTTGCCACCAGGTGCTGAGTGGCATTAAGAGGCTCGAGCAGACCCTTCATGCCGGCGACGATTGCGTCACGGCTATCGACGACGGCGTTGGGGAAGTCGCCTACGGCTTCCGGGACGAAGCAAGTGGTGAGTTGATCCCAGTCGCGGGCGTCCATGGCGCGCGCGACGGTGTGGATCAGCTTGGCGATGGCGGCCTTGTCGAGGAGTTCTTGAACGGCATCGGATTCGTTGAGCGGGGTCATGACTTTCTCCTTAGAACGGTGGGGAGGCTTGGGCGACGACTTTTCAGCAGGGACGGGCTGGCGCCGGCAGGGACCCCTTCCGATATCGGTGCCCCCTGCCGCGAGTGTTTCGCGCGCCTGGTCGCAAGCGACCGGCTTCGCTCAGTAGGCGACGCTGATGTGCTGGTGTCGGTGCGACGGGGTCTCGATCTCGTCGACGATGGCGCGGGCGAAGTCCGCGCCACTGACGGCTGAGCTCCCGGCATCGTCGAAGAGGGCGACGTCCCCACCGATTCGGCACCGACCGGTGGGCTCGCCTGGGCTGTTGGCTCCGAAGCCGCGCGGCCAAGGCGGATGCGACGACGTCGGTGCTCAAGAAGCCCGTGCGGTTCCGGCCCTGGGCCGCGCATGCGGAGCCCGGCCGCGGGAAGGGCGAGACGCAGTAAACGGTCAGTGGCTGCGGAGCGCGTACGTACGAGTTACGCTGCGGCACTCACCTGCGGAGTGAGCTCCACGGGATGGGCCTGCTCGACGCGGTCGCGTCGGGTGTACATGTCCCAGTAATGCTCGGCGAGCTGGTCCGGGTGCACAGAGGGAAACGCCGGGCCGGCGTCCTCAGTGTCCGCCGGCTCATCGGCCGGGGGCGTGAAGGTCTCGGCGCTCTCGCTGCCGGTGATCAAGGCAGCGATGGTGAGGGTGCCGGCGTAGACACCGGTGCCGGCGAGTTCGGCGTTGAGGGAGTAGAGGTAGTTGCGGGCGGCGGACATCACCGGGCCCGGGCCGCTCATGTGCGGCATCGGCTGCACCGCCGAGTAGCCGGTGGTCATCAGGACTGCGCCGTCACCGCGTTCGCGCATCTCCGGCAGTACGGCATGGAACACCTCCACCGGGGTGAGCAGGAACAGTCCGGCGAGGCTCTCCAGCGTGGCCGCGTCCAGGGCGATGGCCGGGGTGAAGGACGGGGTGCCGCCGGACGGCCCGTACTCGACGACGTCGATCCGGCCGAAGCGGTCACGGATCGCCTCGACGAGCGCCGGAACCCGCGTGGGGTCGGAAAGATCGGCGATGAAGGCGGCGGCCTCGATGCCCTCGTCGGCGAGCTGTGCGACGAGGGTCTCCAGCCGTTCCTTGCGCCGGGCCACCAGGGCAACACGGAATCCTTCGCGGCCGAAGCGGCGGGCGACGGAAACGCCGAGCCCGGTGCCGGCGCCGAACACGGCGATCACTTTGGACATGGGACTACTCCTTGCCATGGATATATGTTGACCCTTGGGTCAACTTTCCCTGCGACCGTAACATGCAACTTGACCCTGCGGTCAAGTTTCTTGGGTCGAACAATGCGACTATGGGGGCCGGACACACGACCAGGAGGAACGCCGGATGCGGGCCGACGCTCAGCGCAACGCGGAGAAGCTGCGCACTGCAGCGGCCGAGCTCTTCCACGAGCGTGGCCTGCAGGCTCCGCTGAAGGAGATCGCCCGCCGCGCCGGGGTGAGCCATGGCACCCTCTACAACCTCTTCGGTTCCCGCGAGGCTCTCATCGACGAGGTCGTGGCAGACCTGGCCGCCGCCCGCCTGGGCGAGGCCGCGGAGCGCGCGCTCGCCCACGAGGACGCCTGGGCCGGGTTCGCGTACTACATCGAGACGGTCTGCGAACTGCAGACCACCGACCTCGCGATCAGGGACGTGGTCATCGGTCGCTACCCGGACGCCCGACGCCTGATGGCCGTCTGCGAGAGCACCAACGCCGCAGCCGCGCGCATCATCGAACGCGCCCAGCAGGCCGGATCCCTGCGCCCCGACTTCACACGCGAAGACCTGCTGTTCCTCTTCGGCACCAACTCCCTGCTGGCTCACGCCGCCAAGGATCCCGCCCCCGACGCCTGGCGCCGCGGGATCGCCTTCACACTCGACGGCCTGCGCAGCGAAGCCGCCCACCCGCTCCCCACGGCCCCGCTGACCTCGGACCAGCTCCACAGGGTGATGGGCAGCCTCACCGACACGCCATAGCGGTCGGCCGCCGAATCAGGTGGTCTGGCGCCCAGAAGAGGCCACGCTCATCAAGCAGGGCAAGTCCGCACATACTCAAGTGAGCTCCGACACCCTCAACTTGGCAGAGAGGGAACCGGGCGAGGTTCTCCGTGTAGCTCTCGTGGCGCCCGCCGTTGCGCAGCCTCGTGTACGGCTCGTCATAGGTCACAAGTGCCTGCTCGGTGGCGCTGTGCTCGTCTGCCATCGCCGCGGTCAGCGAGCCCGGCGCACTGGTGAATGCGAGTAGCGCAACCCCGGCCACCGTCGCGGCACCGATCACGACCTGGTGGTGGGCCGGGCGGCACTTGTCGATCCCATTGCCTGATTTCAGCAGCACCTTGTCGCACACGCCAGAGGCCAATACGCAGGACTTCACGTGCTGCGGGCAGCCTCTTCCTCAAGCGGGAGCCGGGCCTGTTCCATGCAATGCGCGCAGCCGCACGACGGCAGGGCGCACCGGCGTGACCAGCAGATCACCGCGGCCCACGCGAAGGTGGTCCGGCTGCACACTCTGGAGAATGCCTCAGTCGCTGCCGCTGTGGAGGCTGCGGACGCCGACACGGCAACCGCGGCCGTGCTCACACCCCTAGCCGGCCTCGGAGTCAAGGGCCTGGATTACGCCACCTGGCTGCGTCTGACCCCGACACCCTCGTCGACATCGCCGACGACGCCTCCCCCGGGGATATGAAGCGCTGCTGAGACGTTGGCCGACCGCAGCGCAGAAGGTGGACTTACAGGGCCTGCTGGTCTTCATTGGTGCTTGGACGAACGGGACCAGGACACTGCGGGGCGTACCTGTCCGACCCGTCGGCCGGTGCTAAATGCCGACCACGGTCTCGAGTTTCAACCAGCTGCGATGGGGCGGTTCGAGGCCCCATGCCTCCAGCTCGGCGCCACCTCCACACCGGGTTACGCGCGGCGGTGGCCTCGCGCCAGGCCCGGCGGTCCGGTGCCATGCCCAGGTCGGCGGCCTAGGCAAGGGCATCATGCACTCGGCGGGGCTCGGTTCCGAGGGATATCGGGGAGCCAGGACGGCCACGGGAAGCCGAGGAAGCTCACCGAGATGCCGGGCCGCCAGCCGCTGAACTCCGGCGTAGACGACTTCCATCTCGGACTCGATGCCGGTGATCCGTTCGATGAGCAACCCCTCTGGGACCCACTCGACGTCTTGCCGGTCCCCGCACCGCCGTGCAGCGCCGGGGGCGGCTTCGGCCCGCCGTACATCGGAGGGGTCGCCCTCGATCCGCGCGCACTCGGCCGAACGCCCGAAGAGTCCCAGGGGCGAGCGTATGTCAGCTCCCTCACGGGCCGGACAGGAATGGATCAGGGGCCCGGGCCATGTGGAGTTCACCGATGCGAGAGACGCCCCGTGATTCGTAGCGTCGTGATCAGTCGATCTGAGGAGTTGCGACATGAACGCCAACCAGGCGGAACCGGACCTCCGGGCGCGTCACTGGATCAACGGGGAATGGCTCGCGTCGGACGAGATCGCGAGTTCGCACAACCCGGCTGATGGCCAGGTCCTGGGCGAGTACTACGTAGGCGGAGCGGCCGAGGCGCAGTCCGCGATCGACGCGGCGCGGCAGGCCTTCGAGACCACGGCCTGGGCCCGCGACCGGGCGCTGCGCTCGCGCGCTCTGCTGGAGATGGCCGAGCGTCTTGAGGCCCACGCCGAGGAACTGGCACTGCAGCTGACCCGCGAGAACGGCAAGCACCTGCGCGAAGCCACTCTCGAGGTCTTCAGCACCCCCAGCACCCTGCGCCACAACGCCGGCCTGGCCGTCATCGATGCCGGGGCAGCCTCCGAGGCCGCGCCGGGCGTGTACTTCAACACGCTGGCCGAGCCCGTCGGCGTGGCTGGGGTCATCGTGCCCTGGAACTCCCCGGTGGCTCTGCTGATCCGCTCCCTGGCGCCCGCGCTCGCCGCCGGGTGCACGGTCGTGGTGAAGTTGCCCGCGCAGACCGCGCTGACCAACGCCCTGATCGCCAAGATCATTTCGGAGACGACCTCACTGCCCCTCGGCGTGGTCAACCTCTTCACCGAATCCGGCAACGGCGGCGCTGAGCTGCTCGTCGAGTCGCCCGACGTCGACGTCATCAGCTACACCGGCAGCACCAAGGTCGGCCGCATCATCAGCGCCAACGGGTCCAAGACCCTGAAGCGGATGAACCTGGAGCTCGGCGGCAAGACCCCGATGGTCGTCTTCGATGACGCCGACCTCGACGCGACAGTGCCCCTGCTGGTGGCCGCCGTCACCACCTTCAGCGGCCAGTTCTGCATGACCGGCTCCCGCATCCTCGTCCAGAGCGCCATCGCCGACGAGGTCCGCGAGCGCCTGCGGCGGCTGCTCACCGACGTCACGGTCGGCCCCGGCGAGGACCCGGCCGTCCAGATGGGTTCGCTCATCGACCGGGCGGCCGTCGAACGGATCGACGCTCTCGTGGCGGAGGCCGGCACGTACGCCAAGACCCTGGTGCGGGGCGGCCCGGTCACCGACGCCGCGCTCTCGCAGGGCGCCTTCTACCGGCCCTCGATGCTGGAGGTCGACGACCTCGACGCCCCGCTGATCCAGCAGGAGGTCTTCGGTCCGGTCGTGACCTTCGAGGTCTTCGACGACGAAGCCGCGGCCGTGCACCGCGCCAACGCCACCGAGTTCGGTCTGGCCGCCGCCGTCTTCACCCGCGACGTCGACCGCGCCCGCCGGGTCTCCCGCGAGATCAAGGCCGGAACCGTCTGGACCAACACCTGGGCAGTGCTCAACGACCGCTTCGAAGAGGGCGGTTACAAGCAGAGCGGCACCGGCCGCCTGCGCGGCATGCACGGCATCTCCGAGTTCCAGGAGACCAAGACCTACGTCCACGTCGCCCCGCCGCTTGCCGGCTGACAACTGAGGGAATACATCACCATGCGCGTACAAGCCGCTGTCGTCGAGGAAAAGTCCGGACCCTTCCTCCTTCAGGAGCTGGAGCTCGACGAGCCCCGTGCCGATGAGATCCTCGTACGGATCGAAGCCGTCGGCATCTGCCAGACCGACATTCACATCCAGCACCAGAACCTGCCCGTGGGGCTGCCCTACGTCCTCGGCCACGAGGGCGCGGGCGTCGTGGAACGGGTGGGCGCGGCCGTCACGTCCGTAGCCCCCGGCGACCACGTCGTGCTGTCCTTCCAGTCGTGCGGCCACTGCGCCCAGTGCCTGTCGGGCAAGCCGTCCTACTGCGAGCTCGCCCTCCCGGCGAACTTCGTCGGCGCCCGGCTCGACGGCACCCGGGGCATCCACCGCCCCGAGGGTAACGACGGACCGCCCGTCCTCGGCCACTTCTTCGGGCAGTCGTCCTTCGCGACCTACGCCCTGACCACCGAGCGCAACACCGTGAAGGTCCCGAAGGACATCCCGCTGGAGGTCCTCGCCCCGCTCGGCTGCGGGCTGCAGACCGGTGCCGGCACTGTCCTCAACTCCCTTGACCTGCAACGCGGCCAGTCCATCGCCGTGATCGGCACCGGCACAGTCGGGCTTGCCGCCATCATGGCGGCGAAGGCGGCCGGGGCCGGCACCATCATCGGCATCGACATCAACGACGACCGCCTCAAGACCGCCCTGGAACTCGGCGCCACCCACACCGTGAACGGCTCCGAGAAGGACGTCACCGCGGAGATCCGTGCCATCACCGGCGGTCGGGGCGTGGACGCGGTGGTCGAGCTGACCGGACGCCCGGAGCAGGTCGCCTCCGCCCTCGCCGCGATCGCCACCCGTGGCACCGTCGCGCTGGTCGGCTCACCGACCCCGGGCGTGAAGGCCGAGCTGGAAATGATCAACTTCGGCTTCGGCGGCAGCGTACGCGGCGTCGTCCAGGGCGACTCCGTACCTCAGCTGTTCATTCCGCAGCTCATCGACATGTACCGGGCCGGGATCTTCCCGTTCGACCGGCTGCTGAGTCACTACGACTTCGACGACATCAACACCGCGGTCGCCGACACCCGGCAGGGCAAGGCGATCAAGCCGGTGCTGCGTATCGGCGCGACCGGTCGCTGAGCCCCTTCCTCCGTCCACAGCCGGTCCGGCCGGCGGTCCTACCGCCGCCGGCACAGCCACGTGCGGCCACCAGTCGCGCGGCGCCGATCCGACCGGCTGCACCCACCATGCCTTCACCCGGCACGTGCGGGGCCGCCCGGGATTTTCCGGCCGACCCCGGACGTGCCGCGCCCACACGCACATCACCCGCCGCACCCCACGAAAGAGGGAAGACCATGGCACTCATCCCCATCCCGGCCCCCGGCGCCGCCGCCGCGCCCACCTTGCGGAAGATCGCGATCGAGGAGCACTTCCAGGATCCCGCCTTCACCACCACCGACTACGCGGCCGTGGCCAAGCTCGGCGGCGTGGAAGTGGGCTTCATGGAAGCCACGATGCGCCGAGCCCGCGACTTCAACTCCTCGCGTATCGAGGAGATGGACGAGGCGGGTATCGACATCTCGGTACTGTCCTTGACCGCGGGCGGCATCGAGATGATGCGTGACCACGGCACCGCGGTGAGCGGCGCCCGGCGCATCAACGACTTCCTCGCCGAGCGGGTCCGCGAGGGTGGCGGCAGGTTCCAGGGCTTCGCCAGTGTCGCGCTCCAGGACACCGACGCCGCCATCACCGAACTCGAGCGGGCGGTCAATGACCTCGGCATGGTCGGTGTCATGGTGAACGGCTACATCGAGATCGGTGACGACCCGCAGCCGCACTACCTCGACGACGCCCGCTTCGATGCCTTCTGGGAGGCGCTCGCCGAACTGAACGTCCCTCTCTACCTGCACCCGAAGCCTTCCGTGCCCGCCGTCCGCGATGCCTGGTTCCGCGGCCGCGAGGAACTGGCCGGCGCCACCTGGGGCTTCGCCCCGGAGACCGCCACCCACACCCTGCGCCTCGTCTACGGCGGCGTCTTCGACCGGCATCCCGCCGCGCAGCTGATCCTCGGTCACATGGGCGAGACCCTCCCCTTCTTCCAGTGGCGCATCCAGCGCGCCTTCGAGTACAACCCCTACAACGCGCGCCCCACGAAGCGCCTTCAGGACTATCTTTCCGACAACATCCACGTCACCACGAGTGGCCACTTCAACTCGCAGGCCCTCATCACATCGCTGCTGACGATGGGCTCCGACCGAATCCTGTTCGCCTCGGACTACCCGTACGACATCGCCACCGACGCCGCCCGCTGGATCGAGTCCGCCCCGATCAGTGAGAGCGACCGCCGGAAGATCGCCTACGGCAACGCGGAAGAGCTGCTCGGCCTGGGGGACAAGAAGGACGCCTGAGCCCGGACCGCGAGCTCAACAGCTCATCGGTGCTTGCCTGAGCAGGGTCGGCATCCTGGACGCCATGGCGGACGCGCCGGAGGGAAGGACAAGCGGAGCCGCAGGCTGCGACGACCGGTGCACCGGCTGTTCCCGGCGATGCCGTGTTCCGCATGACCAGCCCCCGCTGTCGGTTGACCATCCGGTCCCTCCGGCGCAGTTCGGCGGTCACGTGTGGGGGCCGTGGTGGGGCACGAGCGTTCGGCACTGCGATATTGCACATTTCGACCATCATGATCTCAGTGGCGTTGTCGGGCATGACCCGTCGCGAACTCTCCAAGGACACAGTGATGCAGAGCGCCTTTCAGGTACTCAAAGCCGGGCAGATATTCGACGGCGTCCAAGCCAGAGGGCCTGGCATGGTGATGATCGAGAACGGCCTGATCCGGGACGTGGACTTCACAGGAGCGGTCCCTCCGGAGAACGCCACCGTCACCGATTTCGGGCCGGCCGCATGGCTGCTTCCGGGACTGGTGGACGCGCACGTCCACCTGTGCTGGGACGCGAGCACAGACGCCGTGGCCCATGTCACGAACGACGACCCCGGTGCCGTCCTCGACACCGCCCGCACGGCAGCGGTGACCGCACTGCGGACCGGCGTCACCACGGTCCGGGATCTCGGCGACCGCGACTACCTCGCCCTCACCCTCCGCGACCAGGTGCCTCCCACTCAGCGCCCTGAGATCGTCGCCGCCGGTCCGCCGATCACCACCCGCGGCGGCCACTGCCACTTCCTCGGCGGCGAAGCAGAGGGAGCCGAGGCACTGCTGGCCGCGGTACGCGAGCGGACCGAGCGTGGATGTGACGTGGTGAAGGTGATGGCAGGCGGTGGCAACATGACGCCCGGCTCCAACCCTCTGCACCAGCAGTACGGTCCGGCCGATCTACGGCTGATCGTCGAGGAGGCGCATCGACTCAGGCTCACCGCGGCCGCGCACGTCCACGCCGCAGACGCGATCGGGGATGTGATCGACGCCGGCTTCGACACCATCGAGCACTTCACCTTCATGACCCTCGACAGTGCCGGACTGCGGGACGACCTGCTCGACCGGGTCGTGAAGCAGCGGATCTTCGTCAGTCTCACGGCGGGAATGGTGCCGGGGACACCGCCGCCGCCACCGGCCATCGCCGCCCGCATCGACGCCATGATCGACGTCGCGACCAAGGTGATCGCCTCGGGCGCACGGATCGTGGTCGGTACTGACGCGGGCATCGAGCCGTCAAAGCCGCACCACGTCTTTCCGTACGCGCTGGTGCAGCTCGCCGGGCTGGGCATGCCCACCCTCGACGTGTTGCGGTCGGCGACGACCGAGGCCGCCGAAGCGGTGGGCCTGGCCGGACGCAAGGGTGTACTGCGGCCGGCCGCGGACGCGGACGTCCTGGTCCTCGACAGCTCACCCGTCGCCGACGTCTCCGCCGTCGCCGACATCCGGGCCGTGTACCGGGCCGGCCACCGAGTGCCCGGGAACTAGAGGCTTGACTCTGTCGGGGTCTTGGAGTTTCCCGGTGCGGCAGCATGGTCAACGGCATGCTCGGGTAGTTCCGATGCCCGATGCAGCTGTCGAGGTGCCCGTTGTCCCTCCGCCCCCGTCCTGGTGAGCAAGTCCCGCCTCTGACTGCGCAGGTCGCGCCGGCGAGCAACCAGGTTGGTACGACGGCGACATGGGTGCGTGACCGGCTGGATGGCCTGTTGTCTGAGGCCGAGCGCGCCGAGTTGGTGCGCCGGACGAAGATGCCGCACCGGCGCTCGGCCGGGAAGGCCCGCATCATCCTGGCGTGTGCTGACGGCATGGCAAACACCGGTGTCGCACGGCTCGTCGGTGTCCAGGCCAGGACGGTCGGCAGTGCATCGGCCAGTTGAGCGTGGACCTCACCACAGAGAGGCGGGCTCACCGTCACAGACGGCACCGGCCCCGCTCGCCCCAGGACGGCACCGCGCCCGCCGCCCGTGCCGCCGTGCGGGGCCAGGGTCACCGGTCCCCACTGACCGAACCCCGCGCACCACCAGGCGCTCGGCCCCCCTACCCGCCGGCCCGTCCGGCACGGTCGGCGACTCGACCACTGCCCACCCCTGCTCCGCGCGCGTGACGCCCCGCAGGAACCGTCAAACCCCTTGTGCGTCGGCCTACCGCTGCCGCACGCCCGAAAACAGTGAAGGAACCATGCTCATGAAGTTCTCCAGGACCATGCTGACAACCGCCGCTCTGACGGCGGCCGCCGTCACCGCCGCGACCAGCCAGGCTTCCGCAACGGTCGCCCCCGCTCCGCTCGGCCACGCACACGTCGCCGTCCACTTCGACCTGGCCAAAGGCCAGACACCGGAGAACATCGCCCTGGCCCCCGACGGCACCGCCTACGTCACCTTCGCCGCGGCCCGCCAGGTCGCCCAGCTCACCCCCGGCGGCACCACCCGCATCCTGGCCACACTGCCCGCCCCCGCCGACGGCGGTATCCACACCCCGGTAGTCGGCTTCGCCATGACCAGCGGCATCGTCCGCGCCCACGACGGAACCCTCTACTTCCTGTACGCCACCGGCACCTCCGACCTCACAGGCCTGTGGCGCCTGCGCCCCGGTGGCGAACCGCAGCGCATCGCCGCCCTGCCCGCAACCGGACTGCCCAACGGCCTGGCCCTCGATCCCTGCACCCACACCCTCTACATCACCGACTCCGTCCTGGGCGCCATCTGGAGCGTGTCCACCACCGGCGGCACCCCCACCACCTGGTCCACCGCCCCCCAACTCGCCTCCAACGGAGGCTTCGGCGCCAACGGCCTGAAAATCCACAACGGGGCCCTGTGGGCCACCAACCTCGACAAGGGCACCATCCTGCGCATACCCGTCCTGCCTGGCGGACGGGCCGGCACCCCGCAGACCCGCGCCACCGGACTGACCGGCATCGACGACATCACCTTCACCGGCCACAGCGACCGGATCCTGGCCGCCCTCAACGGCCCCAGCCAGGTCGCGCTCATCCAGCCCGACGGCACCCACTCCACGGTCCTGAGCACTGCCGACGGCCTGCAGAACCCCACCTCCATCGCCCTGCGCGGAGACACCGCGTATGTCCTGAGCGCCGCCTACCTCACTGCCAAGGACCCCAACCTCGTCCTCGCCCACCTGCACAACTGAGAGGACGTTCCGGTCTTCAACCGGAACGTCCTCTCAGGATTTCAAAAGCAACCACTGCGGGCGCACATCGCACTGGCCCCACCACCCACGGACAACCCATCAGCGAGGTTCAAAGACGGGTTCTCACGGCGACGACCTCGTGGCCGGCGGCGAGGGCCTGGTCGGTGAGGTGGTGCCTCACTCGCGCGAGCGGCGGTCGCCCTGCGAGGGGCGGCCCGGTGCCTGCCCGCCCTCCGGCTCACGGCCGAAGCTGTCGCTCCCCCCATGCTGGCCTGCCGTCGTTCTGGGCACCCCTGGCCGTGCCCGTCTTCCGGCATGGGAACGGCGCCTGAACCCGGACGACGACGTGTATCGCCGTTGTGACGGTGGAGACATGAAACCGCCGACCCGGCGGGCCCTGTCGGCAGGACAGGGCCCGCCCGGTCGGCGGTGTATCCGAAGACGTTTCAGGCGCTACTCGAAGATCTCGCCCGCAGCCGCCTTGGCCAGCAGCAGCGCAGGCGGTGCGAAGCGGCTGCCGTAACGGTCGGCCAGTTCTCGGGACCGCGCTACGAACGCGGGCAGCCCGCCCTCGTAGCCGTTGATGTACTGCACCACCCCGCCGGTCCAGGCGGGGAAGCCGATGCCCAGCAGCGAGCCGACATTGGCGTCGGGGACGCTGCGCAGCACGCCGTCCTCGAAGCAACGGACCGTCTCCAGGGACTCGGCGAAGAGCATCCGCTCCTTGAGGTCCTCGAAGTGCACGTCCTCGGCGTTCTCGGAGTCCTGGCCGAAGTACTCGGTGAGACCCGGCCACAGGCGTGTACGGCGCCCGTCGGCGTCGTACACGTAGAAGCCGCCGCCCGTGGACCGGCCCTTGCGGTCGAACTCGCCGACCATGCGGTCGATCACCGCCTCGGAGCCGTGCGCCTCCCATTCCCCGCCCTCGGTGAGGACGGTCGCCCTGGTCTCCTCGCGGATCTTCCGGGGAAGGGTGAGCGTCACCTCGTCCCACAGCTGCAGCGGCGGAGAGGGGTAGCCGGCCTGGAGGCCCGCCTGTTCGACGGTGGCGGGGGCGATGCCCTCACCCACCATGGCCGCGGCCTCCTCCAGGAAGGTACGGATGACACGACTGGTGAAGAAGCCCCGGCCGTCGCCCACGACGACGGGGGTCTTGCGGATCTGGCGGGCGAAGTCGACGGCCCGGGCAAGTGCCGCGTCCCCCGTCTTCTCTCCGACGACGATCTCCAGCAACCGCATCCTGTCGACCGGCGAGAAGAAGTGCAGGCCTATGAACTCCCCCGGGCGGCCCACTCCTTGAGCCAGGTCCGTGATGGGCAGTGTGGAGGTGTTGGAGGCGAGCAGCGCGTCGGGGGCCACGAACTCCTCGATCTCGGCGAAGACCTTCTTCTTCAGCTCCGGGTCCTCGAAGACGGCCTCGATGACGAGGTCGGCGCCGGCGGTGTCACGGGCGTCGGCGGTCGGGTGAATGCGCGCCAACAGTCGGTCGGCGTCCTCCCGGCTCGTGCGCCCGCGTGCCACCGCCTTGTCGAGCAGCCGCTCGGCGTAGGCCTTACCCTTCGCCGCTCCCTCGGTGGTGATGTCCTTGAGGACCACTTCGATTCCGGCCTGAGCACATGCGTGGGCGATACCGGCGCCCATCATGCCTGCGCCCAGCACGGCGACCTTGCGGACGGTGCTGCGCGGGTGGCCTTCCGGTCGGCCGCCACCCGCCTTGATGTGTTGCATGTCGAAGAAGAATCCCTTGATCATGTTCTTCGACACCTGGCCGGCGACCAGCTCCGTCAGGTACCGCGACTCGATGGTGAGCGCCGTGTCGATGTCCACCTGGGCGCCCTCGACGGCGGCGGCCAGGATCGCGCGCGGAGCAGGCGGGTTCGCGCCCTTCATCTTCGCGCGCAGGGTGGCGGGCAGCGAGGGCAGTACGGCGGCAAGGGGCCCTGCGGTTGGGGAACCGCCGGGCAGCCTGAAGCCCTTGATGTCCCAGGGCTGTACGGCGTCGGGGTGGGCCACGATCCAGGCCCGAGCCTTGACCATCAACTCGGCGCTGGACTCGGCGAGTTCGTCCATCAGCCCCGCTTCGACGGCTGCGGCCGGAGTGTAGCTGCGGCCGTCCAGCAGGACGCGTTCCAATGCCTGGGTGACACCGAGCATCCGCACGGAGCGGGTGACACCGCCGGCGCCCGGCAGGAGGCCCAGGGTGGCCTCGGGGAGACCGATCTTCGAACCCGACGCGTCGAGTACGACACGGTGGTGGCAGGCCAGCGCGATCTCCAGGCCACCACCGAGGGCGGCACCGTTGACGGCCGCGACGACCGGTCTACCCAGCGTCTCCAGGCGGCGCAGGTCGGCCTTGATTCCTTCGATGAAGGCGAAGAATCCGGCAGCCTCTTCGGGCCCGACGGCAATCATGTCCTTGAGGTCACCACCCGCGAAGAAGGTCTTCTTCGCGGAGGTGACGACGACTCCGGTGACGCTCTCCCGCTCGGCCTCCAGGCGGTCGACCGCGGCGCGCATGGAGGCGGCGTACGCCTCGGTCATGGTGTTCGCGGACTGCTGCGGGTCGTCCAGGGTCAGTACGACGACGCCGTCGGTGTCCTGCTCCCAGCGGATGGTGTTGGTCATCAACTGCCCTTTCACACACGCTCGATGAGGGTGGCCACGCCCATGCCGCCGCCGATGCACAGGGTCACCACGGCCCGGCGGGCGCCACGGCGCTCCAGCTCGTCGACCATGGTTCCGGTGATCATGGCGCCGGTCGCGCCGAGGGGATGGCCCATGGCGATGGCTCCGCCGTTGACATTGAGCTTCTCGTCGGGGATCCCGATGTCCTTGGCGTACTTGAGCACCACGGACGCGAAGGCCTCGTTGATCTCGAAGAGATCGATGTCGTCGACCCGCAGACCGGTGTGCGCGAGGAGCTTGCGGGTCGCGGGGGTCGGGCCGGTGAGCATGATGGTGGGGTCGGCGCCCGAAGTGGCTGTGGCAACGATCCTGGCCCGGGGCGTCAACCCCAGTTCCCGGCCCGCCCGTTCGCTGCCGACCAGGACGAGGGCGGCGCCGTCCACGATGCCGGAGGAGTTGCCGCCGTGGTGGACGTGGGCGATTTTCTCGACCCAGTGGTACTTCTGCAGGGCAACGGCGTCGAAGCCGCCCAGCTCGCCGACGGTGGCGAACGACGGCCTGAGCTTGCCGAGCGTCTCCACCGTGGTGCCGGGGCGCATGTGCTCGTCCTGGTCGAGGGCCACGATCCCGTTCTGGTCGGTCACGGGTATCACGGACTTGGCGAAGTACCCGCCGGACCAGGCGGCTGCGGCCCGGTCCTGGGAGCGCACGGCGTAGGCGTCGACGTCCTCGCGGGTGAACCCCTCGATGGTGGCGATCAGGTCGGCGCTGACGCCCTGCGGCACGAAGTACGTGTCGTAGTTGGTCGCGGGGTCATCGCTCCAGGCCCCGCCGTCGGAGCCCATCGGCACACGGGACATCGACTCGACACCGCCGGCCAGGACCAGTTGCTCCCAGCCCGAACGGACCTTCTGTGCAGCGACGTTGACCGCTTCGAGGCCCGAGGCGCAGAACCGGTTGAGCTGGACGCCCGCCACCGTGTCCGGCAGGCCGGCCGCCAGCGCCGCCGTGCGGGCGATGTCGGACCCCTGCTCGCCCACTGGGGACACGACACCGAGGACGATGTCCTCGATCCGGCCGGGGTCAAGGTCCGGGTGACGGACGCGCAGGGCGTCGATCAGACCGGTGACGAGGGAGATGGGCTTGGTGCCGTGCAGGGAGCCGTTCTGTTTGCCGCGGCCGCGCGGGGTGCGGATCGCGTCGTAGATGTATGCCTCGGTGGTCATCGTCTTCGCTCTCCTCAGACGTTGCGTCGGTACTGGCCGCCGACCTCGAAGAAGGCCTCGGTGATCTGCTGCAGGGTGCACACGCGCGGTGTCCACCAGGACCGTAAGGAGTACGCGCCGGAGACGGCCGCCTGCTTGAGGCGGGCCGTCGCCGGGCCGGACTGGTCGTAGCGCCGGGTGGTGAAATCACGGACCCTCGTCAGCGGTGAACGCTTCTCGCCCTCGGCGGCGCGGGCGAGTTCGACGGGCGGCCGGTGCCAGGTCTCCACGAGCGGGTTGCGGTCCGGTTCTCGTTCATCGCCAGGCCGGCTCGCACCCTCGTCCGCGGCGGGCGGATCGGGGCCCTCCCGCGCTCTTCCGACCGCGGGCCCGTGCGGTTATGGTCGCGGTCATCCGTACAGCACGGCCTGCACAGCGCGCAGCAGTGCGTCGGTGGGCGCGTCGGCGGCGCCGGTACTGCGCCAGGCGACATGGTTGTCCGGCCGTACGAGGACGGCGCCCGCTGGGCCGATTTCTCTGAGCTCGGACCAGCGGCCCTCAGGGTCGGTCCACTCGCCGCCCCCGACGCGTACCGGCACGATCGAGATGCCGTGCTTGCGCGCTGCCTGTTCGGCGGCCTGGCACCAGGCCTCGCCCTCGGGCCCCGCCAGTAGCACGAAGTGGGCGCTGGCGCCGGTGAGGTCGTGGGTCGACAGCCGAACGCCGTTCCGCTCCAGCCAGGCGTGCGGCAGCCGGTGGCCGGGCCGAGTGGTGGGCCGGTATTCACTGCCCAGCGGGTCTACCGGCGCTGCCTGTGAGCCGTCGGGGATCAGCGCGCCGCTCTCGTAGGCGAAACCGAGGTCCAGGTCGTGGGCCTGGAACTCCAGGCGCTGTGTGTTGAAGACCTCCGCGGCCTTGGCCCTGCGCGCGGCGCCCATGGGGGAGTCCTCGACGTACTGGTGGACGACGGCGGCGCGCATTTCGGGCGGCAGCGTGGGGCCGAGACCGATGCCCGCCAGTAGCACCTCGTGGTTGAGCGCGGCGAAGGTGGCCCACTGGACGTTGCGCCCGCCGACCGGGCGCCGCTCGCTCTCGTAGGAGTCGAGCAATCCGTCGTCCGCGCGGCCGTCCACGACTGCGGCGAGCTTCCAGGCCAGGTTGTGGGCGTCCTGGATCGCGGTGTTCAAACCGAGGCCCGTGGTGGGCGGGTGGCGGTGGGCGGCGTCGCCGGCCAGGAAGACACGGCCGACGCGGTAGCGGTCGGCGAGGACGGACTCCACGCTCCACCGGTTGATGCGGTGCACCGTCATGTCCAGGTCGGGAGTGTGCAGCAACTCGCGGATGCGAGGCACCACCACGTCCTCGTCGGAGAAGTCCCCCTGCCCTGGGGCGACAGCGAAGTGCATGTTCCACTCCTCCGAGTGCCGCCCCCAGGTCGGCCCCATCACCGCGAGAGCTCCGCTGCCGAAGACCGCACCGCTGTCGGGGTTGATGAACCAGTTGATGAGGGTTCCGTCGTCCCACCACTGCGAGAGGTCGGCGCTGAAGTGTGTGCTCACGATGTCGATGAGGCCGGTCATCCCCTCCATCCGCACTCCTAGGAGAGGCCCGACCGTCTTGCCCCCGTCGGCCGCGATCACGTACTGAGCGTGCACGGTGAGTCGTTCGCCGTTGCGCTCGTCCCGGATCTCGGCCACCACCATGTCTCCGCGCTCGTCCAGGGTGAGCAGCTCGTGGGCGAAGAGGATGCTTCCGGGCGCGCGCTCCTCCGCATGGCGCTTGAGGATGGGCTCCAGGCGGCACTGTGGAAGGTTGCTGGGTGGCACCGGACTGTGCGCCATGTACACGTCGTGCAGCGCACCACCGCCGAACGCGGCCATCTCGTGCAGCAGCAGGCCGTCGAGCGGGCCGTCCCCCGCCAGTGAGGTCTTCCACTGGGCCTTGCCGATGTCCCGCATCTTGCCCGCGACCTCGGTCACGGAGTCGGCGAGCCCGTGCTGCCGGAAGATCTCCGTGGTGCGTTGGTTGAGGATGTGCGCCTTCGGCAGTGCGGAGAGCGCGGTGCGCCGCTCGATCAGCAGATGCCGGACTCCGAGGTCGGACAGGATGATCGAGGAGGTGAGCCCGGCGCCACCGCCGCCGATGATCAGCACGGGAACTTCGAGGATGGTCATGCGCTGGGGTTCCCTTCGGGAGCTCGGCGTTCGGCGATGCGCCGGCCGACTTCGGCGTAGTAGATGAGGCTTTCGGGCCGATCGACGAGACTCGGCTGCGCGACCTTGGCGAGGGGGTGCCCCTGGATGAGCCTCTTGACGGGGACTTCCAGGCGCTTGCCGGTGAGGGTGTGGGGGATGTGCGGGGCGACGATGATCTCGTCGGGGACGTGGCGCGGGGAGACGGTCGTGCGGATGGTCTCGCTGATGCGCCGCTTGAGGTCCTCGTCGAAGACCGCACCGTCGGCGAGGACGACGAACAGCGGCAGGTAGTAGCCACCGTCGGGGAGTTCGGCGCCGATGACCATGCAGTCGGCGACCTCCGGAAAACGCTCCACTGCGGCGTGGATGTCAGCGCTGCCCATTCGCACGCCGTGCCGGTTGATGGTGGAGTCGGAGCGCCCGTGCACGACGGCGGTGCCGCGTGAGGTGACGGTGATCCAGTCACCGTGTCGCCACACGCCCGGGAAGGCTCCGAAGTAGGCACCGCGATAGCGGCTGCCGTCGGGGTCGTTCCAGAAGTACAGGGGCATGGACGGCATGGGTGCGGTCACCACCAGCTCGCCCACTTCGTCGGTGACGGGCTTGCCCTCGTCGTTCCACGCCTCGACCCGGGTGCCGAGCATCCGACACTGGCTCTCGCCCAGGTAAACGGGCTTCAGCAGGGTGCCGCCGAAGTAGCCGCTGCAGACGTCTGTGCCGCCGCTGGTGTTGTCCAGCCAGACGTCGTCCTTGACCTGCTCGTAGATCCAGCGCCACTCCGCCTGGGGCAGCGGCGACCCGCCGGTCATCAGATATCGGAGTGCGGACAGGTCGTGGTCGGCGCCCGGCTCGACGCCCGCCTTGTGACATGCCGTCAAATAGCCCGCACCGGTGGCGAAGTGGGTGGCCCGGGTACGGGCGGCCACCTCGAACAGCGCACCCTTCGACGGCCACGTCGGGCTGCCGTCGTACACGATCGCGACAGCACCGGCCAGCAGGCTGCTCGCGAGGACATTCCACATCATCCAGGCGGTCGAGGTGAACTGGAAGACACGGTCGCCGGGCTTCACGTCCCAGTGCAGGGCGATGGCCTTCAGGTGCTCCAGGACGATGCCGCCGTGCCCCTGGACGATGCCCTTGGGGACGCCGGTGGTCCCGGACGAGTACAGAATCCACAGCGGGTGGTCGAACGGCACCTGATCGAAGACCGGTTCGGCATCGACGCCGGTGGCCACCTCCCAGCTCACCGCACCCTCCACAGAGGGCCCGTCGAGGCCGAGGTAGGGCACGGTGATGACATGCCGGGCCGTGGGAAGGGCCTCCGCGATCGCCGACGCGTCGGCGGTGCGGTCGACCTGGCGGCCGCCGTAGCGGTATCCGTCGGCGACGAGCAGCACGGTCGGCTCGATCTGCGCGAAGCGGTCCACGGCGCCCTGGACTCCGTAGTCGGGAGCACAGGTCGCCCATACGGCGCCGACGCTCGCGCTGGCCAGCAGCCCGACGATGGTGTGCGGAATGTTCGGGAGATAGGCCGCCACCCGGTCACCGGGACGCACGCCCCAGTCACGGAACTGCTGGGCCAGGGCGCCGACCTGGCGGCGCAGCTCGGCCCAGGAGATGTCCTGGGCCTCATCACCCTCGCCGATCACCACGAGGGCGGGCCGGTCGTCCGCATACCGGCGGAAGACCTGCTCGGCGTAGTTGAGCCGCGCTCCGGGGAACCACACCGCGCCGGGCATGCGCCGGTCGGCGAGGACGGCGGTGTAAGGCTGTGAGGAGCGGACGCCGCAGAAGTCCCAGACCGCCGCCCAGAAGTCGTCCAGGTGGTCCACGGACCACGACCACAGCTCTTCGTAGGTGTCCGCCCGCACCGCGTGGCGATCGGCGACGAAGGCAGCGAACCTTCGCATCGCCGACCCCTCCGTGGCATCCGCAGGGGGGTGCCACAGCAGGTCGGGGGCGCTGACTGACTGGCTCACGTTCGCAGTAACTCCTTGATCTATCGATCGCTAAGTGCACGACCGCACACGACTCCTCCGGCGCGAGCTGGGTGACTCCAGTGTTACGCGCTCATTGATTCGACGTCAATGACTCAGATTCAGTAAAATGGGTGCACTGACCACGGGGCGGCTGCCCCAGGCGCCTGTGAAAGGCTGCCGAGCCAGCGCCCGGCCCCCGGGCGCACCAGCGATACGAGGGAGAAGTGATGGCGGTGCCCGCCACAGGCAAGCCGGCGATGACCCGCAAGGAACGTGCCGAACTGACCCGAGGCAGGCTCCTCGCGGCCGCCGTCGACCACTTCACGAACCGCCCGTACGACGAGGTGGCGGTCGGGGAAATCGCGCAGGCGGCGGGCACCGCTCATGGGGTGGTCTTCCATCACTTCGGCAGCAAGCGCGGCCTGTATCTGGAGGCGCTGCGGGAGGTCGCCCGCCGCCTCAACGAGATCCACGTCGTCGAGGAGCACGAGGAACCCGCCGTGCTGATCCGGCACCAGCTCGGCAAGCACCTGGCCTTTATGACCGAGCATCCGGGCTTCGCGCTGTCCCTCGTGCACGGCGGCATCGGAACCGACCCCGAGACCAGAGAGATCTTCGAGGAAACGCGCTCGTTCGCCAACGAGCGGTTGTGCGCCACTCTCGGCCTCGACGGCACGACCCCGTCCCTGCGCCTCACGTTGCGCGCGGCAGCCGGGGGGATCGACGAGGTGACCCTGCAGTGGGTGGAGTCCGGATGCGCCTTCCCCGCCGAGCGCGTCGTCGACGCCCTGCTCCTCCTGCTCGCGTCCGCGCTCGAGGGCGCGGCCCGGCTCGATCCCGGGCTGGACGTCACCGAGGCGGCCGGCGTTCTGGTGACCGCGGCGGCGGGGGCCGGGGGCGGCCACTGAGCTGCCGCATGGGCGCACTCGCGATGCGATGTGCCCGGCAGGTCTACGAGCTCCCCACCGGATTGTCTGGTGAGTGGCGGGAGGGTTTCGCCCATGCGCTGTCCGGCGGGCGTGGGCCCACCGGAGCGAGATCCATCGGGCGCCGGGCGTCAGACGGCCGCCGGGGACACTGCCGCCTGGGGTCGTCGGGAAAGCATGTATGCGGCGGCTCCGGCGGGGAACATCATCAGGGCACCGTAGACGGCGGCGGGGACGGCCATCGCCTCATTGCTCATCACGGACACCGCGACTGCGATGGCCAGGGTGGCGTTGTGGATGCCGATCTCCATGGCGGCAGCGATCGACTGACGGACAGTGACCCGGAACAGTCGCGGGACGTAATAGCCCACGGTGAGGCTGAGCACGGACAGCAGCAGCGCAACCGGACCGAGGCGGGCGAAGTTGGCCACGATAACGTCGAACGCCTGCACTGCGGCGGCGAAGATCACCAGGACCAGCACGATGGCTGAGCCGATCTTGACGGGCTTGTGCATCCGGTCGGCCCAGCCGGTGAAACGGTGACGCACCCACATGCCAATGACGACCGGCACCAACACGATCGCGAATACCTGCACGAACTTACCGAACTGCGGCCCGACAGAAGCTGCTTCACCGCCCAGGAATCCCGATATCGACAGTCCCAGCACCACGGGCAGGGTGAATACCGCCAGCACAGAGTTGATCGCGGTGAGTGTGACGTTCAGTGCGACGTCGCCGCCGGCGAGGTGGCTGAACAGGTTCGCCGACGTGCCGCCGGGGGACGCGACCAGCAGCATCATGCCTACAGCCTGGACACCGGTCAGCCCGAAGATTAGAACCAGCCCCAGGCAGATCAACGGCAGGAGAACCATCTGGCAGACGACCGCCACGACGACTGCCTTCGGATAGCGCACCACGCTGGTGAAGTCGGTAATAGTCAGGGTCAGACCCAGCCCCAGCATCACCAGTCCGAGGGCTATGGGGAGGAACACGGCAAAAACCGATGATCCCATCATGGGCTCCTGTGTCGTGAGGGCGAGAGTCGCCGCGTGCGTCGGCCGGGATGGGTTGACTGCTCGACGTTGCTCCGTGCCTGGAACCCGTCGATCAGGGCGGGCAGGTACGTATACGCCACGAGCCACACGTCGATGCCGCGGCACACACGCACGGTGGGCCGATGTTCACGAGACTCGCGATGTTCCTGTGGCAAGGACCTCTTCCGCGTCGCCCACTCGCGCCGGGGTCGACGGCCGCCCGTCCGAGGTGGGATTGACCAGCGACAGGTCGCCGACGGCACAGTCTCCTGCGGCGCCCGTCTCCGACATGCCGTCCTGGGGTACTCCGGACGGCGCGATGCGATCTTCGGCTCGGTGATCGCTTCGCCGTTGAACTTCGCTGCTGAGCCGGGACCCCCCGTGGGTGAACCCATGAGGAGTCCCGAGTCCCCGCATCAGCGCCTGCCCCGCTGCTGCAGGGGCCGTGTCCGTAGTAGGCGGTGGCGTGGTGCCTGCGCGAGGCAAGCCCGGGCCGCCAAGGCCGGCGCCGTCGGCAGCGATCTCGCGGACTGCGACCCACTGTCCAGGGGCGCCGTCGCAGCCCGACCACTCAACGGCGACCGCGATGCTGATGCCGTACGTCTTCGCAGTAGCGGCCGGCGCCGAAGCCCACGCGGCGCCCGATAGACCGGCGATCAGTCGATAGACCGGCGATCAGTAGGCGGTGACCGGTTCGTCGAGTCGATCAGCGCGCATGGGAGTGGCGCGCTTCAGGCGCGGAAGTGATGGCGCAGTTCACCGACGCCCTCGACGGAGGTGACCAGTTCGTCGCCCTCGCGGAGATAGCGCTTGGGATCGCGGCCCCAGCCGACTCCTGAGGGGGTGCCGGTGAAGATCACGTCGCCGGGACGCAACGGAAGCACGGACGACAGGAAGGAAACGAGTTTCGGCACCGAGAAGATGAGGTCGGAGGTTCGGGCCTTCTGCACCTCCTCGCCCGAGAGCACACAGCGCAGCTCCAGGTCATCGGGATCGTCGAACTCGTCCGGGGTGACCAGGACCGGGCCCAGCGGAGCGAATCCGGCGTAGGACTTGCCCATGTTGAACTGCTGCGGCAGCGGCGGCCCGAGTTGCAGCTCCCGTTCGGACAGGTCCTGTCCGACGGTGATCCCGGCGACGTGGGACCAGGCGTCCGCCTCCGCGACCTTGTATGCCTCTCGTCCGATCACGGCGACGACTTCGGCCTCAAAGTCGACCGATGCCGTGGGGAGGTCGATGGTGCCGGTCGGTCCGGTGACCGAGGCGGGGAACTTGGTGAAGACCATGGGGATCTGGGGCAGGTCCAGCCCCGATTCCTCGGCGTGCGAGCGGTAGTTGAGACCGATGGCGAAGACCTGACCCGGGCGAGGCACCGGCGAGCCGAGCTCGGCGTCCTCCACCGCTCGCGCATCGGTGAGAGATGCGCCTTGCGCCCAGGACCGGAACTCGTCCCACTGCTCATAGATGGCCTGTACCGACGGGCCGAACCTGCCGCCGCTCGCGGTCTCGACATCCACGAAGCCATCGGGCGTGGCGATGCCGAGGCGCCCGGCGGCGTTGATGATGCGCATGTGTTGTCTTGTCTCTCTGTGAGGCATGCGAACGTTGAATGCTTAACGGGGGGGCAAAGCAGGCCGCGAGCTGCTCGAACTCCGCATCCCAGCGGCGCGAATCCAGCTACAGGACGGGGACGGTCGGCGCGCGGCGACAGTCCCGCCCAGATTGTTTCAACGGGTCCCGTACGGTCGACGTGCTTGTCACCGCAGCGAGCCGTCGACGGCGAGCACTGCCCCGCTCGACCTGCCGGAACGGTCCAGGTAGGGACTGAGACCGCAGGCCCGTACCAAGGAGAGACGACTCGCGCCTTCGGGATCATCGCGGAGACGAAAAGCATGACCAGTTCCAGCCGCCGGTCCGGAGCGGATCAGCCCAGGAGCATGTGGACCGGATTGAGGTCCAAACGGTGGTCCTCGGCCCACGCGCGGCCGAGCAGTTCTTTCTCGGACACACCGGCGCGCACGGCCTCGGCCATTGCGGTCGGGTCGAACACCACTCCGATCGGGTCGGCCTCGTACTCGGGGCCCTCCAGGTAGGCCGTGGCCTCTTTCGCCGTAGAGAAGTTGTCCACCTGCAACTCGACGTGGTTCCCGTCGGGGTCGCGGTAGTAGAGCGACGTGGTGAACCCGTGCTGCAGGGGCAGACGCGGCTCGACGCCGGCAGCCTTGAGCTCCTCGTACCTGTACATCAGGCTGCCGAGTTCCGGGAAGGTGTACGCCGAGTGCTGAAGGCCCACCGTCATGGGAGTCCGCTCCGTCAGAGGACCGGCGATCGGGCCCATGAGGGCGATGCGGTGATGCTCCTCGTCGAACGTCAGGAACACCATCATCGGGTTCTCAAACACGACATGCGCTTTGAGGACGGTGCGGTACCAGTCCCTCATTGCCTGGAGCTGGTTGGTCTGGAGGACCAGGTGAGCCAGTTTCGGGGTGGCAGCCGTTGCAGTCATCGTCGTCTCCCACGATCTGCTGGTGGTGCTCGGAGCGACCGGAGGGGTTTCGCTTAGTTAGCGCACGCTCAGATTGGATCGCCCCGGCGCTGAATCACACACGCTACAACCTTGTTAATTTCAAGTCAATGACTTGGGTTCAGTAATCTCGTCGCCGGACCCGCCCAGGCGTAGCACCTTGCTGCGTATCGTTGGAGGCCTGATCAGGCACGCACAGGAACGAGGGAGGGTCGCGATGGCCACTGCCGCGACAGGCACAGAGACGTCGCGCAAGCAGCGGGCCGAAGCGAGTCGCAGGCGACTCGTCGAGGCCGCGGCCGAGCAGTTCCTGAGCCGCCCCTACGAAGAGGTGGCCATCGGCGACATCGCGGAACTGGCCGGGGTCACGCCCGGGCTGCTCTACCACTACTTCGAGAACAAGCGGGGCATCTACCTGGAGGCCATGCGTGAGGCCGGACGCAGGCTGCGCGCCGCACACCAGCCGCACTCCGACGCACCGCCGGGTGAGCAGGTGCGCGAGCTGCTGCGCACCCATCTCAGTTACATGTCCGAGCATCAGGAAATGGCGCTCGGACTGATCCACGGCGGGATCGGCGCCGACCCCGAAGCCCGGGCCATCTTTCAGGAGGACCGCCGACGGACGATCGGCTGGCTGTGCGACGCCCTAGGGCTCGACGCCCAGAACCCGGCCGTGCGGCTCACCCTGCGAGCAGCTGTCGGCGCGACCGACGAAGCCACGGTGTTCTGGATTGAGCAGGGTCGCCCCTTCGGTATCCCCGAGCTGGTAGAAGCCCTGATGGAGATGCTCATCGCGGCGATCGAAGGTGCTGCCCGTCTCGATCCGGACCTCCGCGCGGAACAGGCGGTCGCCTTGCTTCGACGAAGTGAGCGATAGCCGGCCCTTTCCGCATCGAACAACACCGCCGCCCAGACGCAGGAGTCGCCCGCCCGGCGCAGCCCTGCCGCCGAAGAAGTGCCGGCACGGATTTCGCACCCGGATCCCGGCCACGACCGGGAATGCCGGACGGGACGGCCAGATCTAGGACGACGCCACGGACGCCGCCCGCCAGTGTTGTTGCCGCCAATGGACTGCTCTTCGTCCTACAGCGCTGGGCCGCCTCTGGACTCTGCGCGCCAAGGCACGTACCTTAGCGAGCGCTAAATCAGGTACGAGAGGCGAGCCGAATGAGCGACAGCGGTCGAACACCCGAAGAGATACGTGTCACCCGAGAGGGCACCCTTCTTCGTCTCACCCTGACTCGCCCGGAGCGACTCAACGCCCTCGGCACGACGGAGCTCCACAGCCTGGCCGACGAGGTGGACAAGGCGGCGGCCGACGAGGGGGTACGCGCACTCGTCCTGACTGGCGAGGGCCGCGCCTTCTGCTCAGGCGCCGATCTCGGCACGGTGGTGGACGCGGGCACCGTCGAGGCCGCGAACCGAACAGTTCTGGCCTTGCGGCATATCAGGAAGCCGGTGGTTGCCGCGGTCAACGGCACCGCCGCCGGCGTGGGCTGCTCCCTGGCACTCGCCTGCGACCTGGTGATCGCCAAGCGGTCCGCGTACTTCCTGCTCGCCTTCGCGGGCGTGGGTCTCATGCCCGACGGTGGGGCAACCGCACTCGTACCAGCGGCCGTTGGCCGGGCGCGTGCGATGCGTATGGCTCTGCTCGGGGAACGCATAACGGCAGAGACGGCCGCGGAGTGGGGTCTCATCGGCCAGGTCGTGGACGACGACGCCTTCGACGAGACCGTCGAGTCCGTGGCCGCGCGACTGACCTCCGGCCCGCCACTCGCGTACGAACGAATCAAGGGCGCTGTCAACGAAACAGCCCTGCCTTTCCTGAACCGAGCGCTGGAGACAGAGCGAACGGGACAGACTCAGCTGCTGCACAGCGAGGACTTCACTGAAGGCGTGGCAGCCTTCCGAGCCCGCCGTGAACCACGGTTCACAGGCCGCTGACCAGCAGAAGCGACCTCGCCGCTGCCGCTTTCACCACTTCACAGGACACCAAAGCGTCCGTACAGCGCTCCCAAAGAGACTGAGCGATCGCTAACTAATCATCGCTTCGGAGATCGGAAACCCCACCGTATGAACATCACTGACACCGACGTCGCCCTCGTCACCGGAGGTGCCTCGGGACTCGGGCTTGCCACTGCGCGGCGACTGGTAGCGGACGGAGCCAGGGTCGTCATCGCCGATCTGCCGTCGTCTGAGGGCAAGGCGGTCGCGGCGGACCTCGGCCGCAACGCCGTCTTCGCCCCGACGGACGTGACCGAGGAGTCCCAGGTCACCGTCGCCCTCGACACGGCGGCGGACCTCGGGACACTGCGGGTTCTGGTGAACTGCGCGGGTATCGGCAAGGACGTCTTCCGAGTCGTCGGCAAGCAGGGCCCGTTTCCCTACAACAAGTTCCGGCGGACCGTCGAGGTCAACCTGATCGGAACCTTCAATGTGATCCGTCTGGCGGCCGAGCGCATGATCGCCGTGGAGCCGGTCGGCGAGGAGCGCGGCGTCATCGTCAACACCGCCTCGGTGGCGGCCTTCGACGGCCAGATCGGCCAGGCCGCCTACTCCGCCTCGAAGGGCGGCGTGGTCGGCATGACTCTGCCCGTCGCGCGCGACCTCGCCCAGCACCTGATCCGCGTCAACACCATCGCACCGGGCCTGTTCCAGACGCCGCTGCTGGCTGGCCTGCCCCAGGAGGCACAGGACTCGCTGGGCACTCAGGTCCCGCACCCAAGCCGACTGGGCCGCCCCGAGGAGTTCGCCGACCTGGTCGCCCACATCGTTGCCAACGCCATGCTCAACGGCGAGACGATCCGCCTCGACGGCGCCATCCGCATGGCACCTCGCTGACCTGAAGGAAGACGATGCAGATCGGCGCCATGCCGCGGCTCTCGAAGCACCCGCAAACGTCCACCCACGAAGCCGCAGACCTGGAACAGGCCGGCGTGGACATCGCGTTCCTGCCCACCGCGTACGGATTCGACGCCCCAACAGCCTTCGCCCGCCCGGCTGCACCCGAGCGGCTGCGCACGGGCATCATCGCTGTCCACTCGCACACCCCGGCCCTGACAATTCAGACCACGACCGGACTCGACGCTGTGACAGGCCTCTCGCGGATCGTCGGCTACCGTGCCGCCACTGTCACCGTTCCGCACGTCTCCCCCTCGGGGCCGCGCCCCCTGAACAACGAACGGCTGAAGGACATGGTGGCGTGATGGAGAGCGACCTGTACGACGAGGACCACCAGCTGTTCCGAGAAGTGGTCCGGGAGTACGTGGCCCGTGCTGTGATCCCGAACAGCGAACGCTGGGAGCGGGAGCACCTGATCGGCCGGTCGGCGTGGCTGGAGGCGGGCAAACAGGGGCTCATCGGCCTCGCCGTCCCGGAGGAATTCGGCGGTGCAGGCCAGTCCGACTACCGTTTCCGGGCGGTCGTCGCGGAGGAGTTCGCGGCGGTCGGCGCGGCCTCGCTGCACGCGGGGTTCTCTCTCAACGACGACGTGGTACTTCCCTACCTGCTGGAACTGGCCAGCGATGAGCAGAAGGCGCGCTGGCTCCCAGGATTCACGACCGGCGAGACGATCGCCGCCATCGCGATGACCGAACCGGGCGCGGGCAGCGACCTCAACGGCATCCGCACCACCGCGGTCCGCGACAATGGCTCCGGCGACTGGCTGCTCAACGGCTCGAAGACCTTCATCACCAACGGCATACAGGCCGACCTGGTCATCGTCGTGGCCCGCACCGGCGAACGGGAGCTCGCCCTCTTCGTGGTGGAGCGCGACACGCCTGGCTTCACGCGCGGGCGGAAGTTGGAGAAGATCGGGCTGCACGCGCAGGACACCGCAGAACTGTATTTCGACGAAGTCCGCGTTCCGGCGGCGAACCTGCTGGGCACCGAGGGCCGTGGCTTTGCGCACCTCATGGAGCGGCTGCCGAAGGAGCGCTTGTCGATCGCGGTCACCGCGCAGACCGCCGCGGAGGCCATGCTGCACTGGACCACTCGGTTCGTGCGCGAACGCGCGGCCTTCGGCAGGCCGGTCGCTGAGTTCCAGACGGTGGGCTTCACGCTGGCCGAGCTGCGCACCGAGATCGAGGTCACCCGCGCCTACGTCGACAAGGCCGTGCGCGCGTTGAACGCCGGAACACTCAGTGCGGTGGACGCCGCCAAGGCCAAGTGGTGGGCTTCGGAGATGCAGAACCGCGTCGCCACCCGCTGCCTCCAACTCCACGGCGGTTATGGCTACATGCTCGAATACCCGATCGCCCGCGCCTTCCTGGACGCCCGCGTCCAGACCATCTACGGCGGCACCACGGAGATCATGAAGGAAATCATTGCCCGGGACATCGTGGGCGGACGCCGAGCCTGAGTCGATCGAGGCGGTGCCCCTCCCGGCGGCGTCTCATCGTGGGCGGTCCTGAGCGGTGAGCACGAGGGGCGACGGTAGTCGATTCGGTCGCCCCCTGGGCCGCGGGGCGTATCACAGCCCCGCTCTGTACGTAACCCGGCCAACGTCACCACCGTCACAAGGACTACGCCCGGCCCCACCTACGGCCGGGCGGATCTCGGCGTCCCCATCGCCCGTAACGCTGTAGTCGTGGACGCCCGACCCTGACCAGCAGCCCTTGCAAGCGGCGACCCTGCATCGGCTCACGTTCCAGTCACCCGGTCATGTGGACCTCCACGATGCGAACGCGTGCCCTCGCGTCGGAGTCTGGGTCATGCGCGCGGAAGTGTCCGTCGGCAGGCGACTCGTCCTTCCCGTCACTCATAAGCACTCTCCGCACCCGAGTGGTCACGGGCCGGACGCCGAGCAGTCGAGCCCCCGAGTCTGCGCGGTCGGCGCGCCCGCACGGGTGCCACCTCGGACCACGTTTTCTTGCTGACTCAGGTCAGCCTGTCGATAAGGAGTCGGCGATGACACCCCCTGCAACCCATCAGCCGGGCGAGCCCGAGGTCAAGACGGCCGCCGGCCGAGTACGCGGTCGCGAAGAGGACGGCCTGACCGTCTTCCGCGGTATCCCGTTCGCCCAGCCGCCCGTCGGCGAGGCCCGTTTCGCCGCCCCAGGCCCCGTGCAGCCCTGGGACGGCGTCCGGGACGCGTTGGAGTTCGGTCCCCTTCCCCCGCAGGCGACATGGCGTGGCATGGCCCCGTCGGTCGAGGTCACCGGCGACGAGTGGCTCACCCTCAACGTCTGGACGCCCGACCCCGCCCCGGCCGTCGGCCGCCCGGTGATGGTGTGGATCTACGGTGGCGCCTACATGATGGGCACGGGCGCCGCCCCGGCCTACGACGGAAGCCGTCTCGCCCACGAAGGCGACCTCGTCGTAGTCACCTTCAACTACCGCGTCGGCGTGGAGGGCTTCGCCCAGATCAGCGGCGCGCCGGCCAACCGGGGCCTGCTCGACCAGGTCGCCGCGCTGGAGTGGGTACGGGACAACATCGCGGCGTTCGGCGGCGACCCCGACCAGGTCACGGTCTTCGGCGAGTCCGCCGGTGCCGGGTCTCTGGCCTCGCTGCTCGCGATGCCTCGCGCCAAGGGGCTGTTCCGGAGGGCCATCGTGCAGAGCTTGACGGGTTCCTTCTTCTCCCCGGAGCTGGCCGAGGACATCGCCTCGGAGATCGCCGCGGAACTCGGTCTGAGCGCGACGGTGGCAGACCTGTCCGGCGTGGACGCGGGCCGGCTGACTGCCGCAGGAGACGCGGTGGACGCGAAGCTGAGCCAGTACGAGCGCCGATGGGGGCCGGTCGCGCGCTCAATGACGCCTTTCGCCCCCGTGGTCGACGGCGACGTGCTGCCCACCACCCCCTGGGAGGCGCTGGCCGACGGCGCGGCACGGGAGGTGGAGCTGATCGTCGGACACAACGAGGACGAGTACCGCATGTTCCTCGCCCTGGGCGGGCTACTCGGACAGGTCAGTGACGACCAGGCGGCCGACACCCTGCGCGCTCTCGGCCCGGGACCGGACGCCGAGCGCGCCTATCGCGACGCCTTTCCCCAGGCATCGGCGGAGGAACTGTACGAACGCGTCCAGTCGGACTCGACGTTCCGGATGCCCACGCTGCGGCTCGCCGAGGCGCAGGTGGCGGGCGGCGGCAAGGCCTACGTCTACGAACTGACCTGGGACGCGCCGGGAAGCGACGGCATCTTCGGCTCCACCCATTTCCTGGACGTGCCGCTGGTCTTCGGCAACCTCACCGCCGACCAGGCTCCCGTACTGCTCGGGCCGGAACCGTCCGCCGAGACGGAGGCGATCTCCGCGCACTTCCGTAAGGCCTGGACCTCGTTCGCCAGGACCGGCGACCCGGGCTGGCCCGCCTTCGATGCTGAGCGGCGCCTCGTACAGGTCATCGACACGGAGCCTACGGTCACCGTCTACCCGGAGGACGACACCCGCCGCTTGTGGCAGGACCACAGCTTCCAGCCGCTGCCGCTGCTCGAGAAGTGAGACGGCGAGTTCACCGTCTGCGTTCGCGTGACCGCCACCTCTCCGCTTCCCTGTTCCTCCCGCTCACCTCTTGAAAGGCAACGCGTCATGCGTGCGTTGACACTGTCGGCATACGGCGACCCCGAAGTACTGACCGTCTCCGACCTTCCCGCTCCTGTCCCGGGCCCGGGACAGATTTTGGTACGGACGGCGGCATCGGCCGTCAACCCTGTTGATCTATGGGCCCGTTCGGGCGCCTTGGCAGGCTCCATCAAGCACCCCTTCCCTCTGATTCTCGGCTGGGACCTCTCGGGAACGGTGGAAGCGGCCGGCAAGGGCGTCATCCGCTTCTCCCCCGGTGATCAGGTGGTCGCCATGTCCGCGCAGCTCGCGACCGGCATCGGCACCCACGCCGAGTACGTCGCCCTCGATGCGTCACTCGCGGCACCGGCGCCCCGCACAGTGGACCTCGTACACGCCGCAGCCCTTCCGCTGGCCGGACTGACGGCATACCAGGCGCTGGAACGGATCGCCCCTCAGCCGGGCGAGAAGCTGCTGGTGACGGGTGCGGCCGGTGCCGTGGGCGGGTTTGCCGTGCAACTGGCCGCCGCACGGGGCGTCGAGGTCATCGCGCTTGTCCGGCCCGAGGACGCGGACCTGGCGAGGGAACTTGGCGCTCGGCAAGTCCTCTCCTCCGGCGCGGAAGTTCCCACCGGAATCGCCGATGTGCTACTGGAGACCGCGGGCATCGCCCCGAAGGCCATGAGGGCGATCCGGGATGGAGGCCGAGCCGCTTCCATCACGGCGCAACCGCCGACCGCGGAGCGCGACATCACGGTCCTGCCGACCTTCGTCGAGCAGGACGGTGACCAGCTCGCGGTCCTCTCCCGCCTGGTGGACGAGGGAGTCCTCACCCTGCGCATCGCCGAGGTCGGCGGCTTCGGCTTCGGCCCGGAGGCCCATCGCAAGCTGGCCGGCGGAGGCATCCGCGGCAAACTGCTCCTCATTCCTTGAGTCGCCCGGCGGTCAGCTGACCGCTGAGCGAGACAGCAGGTCAAGCACGGTGTTGGTACTCAGCACCGGGTCTGGCGCCACGCACGCCGACAGCCCGCCGGCGAGCGATGACCTCACGCGGGCAACGACGACATGTACCGCTGACAGGCAAGGGAACGGGGACGCAAATAAGCGTCGCCTCGCCTTGGTGAACGATCGACGCCGACTTCCGTGGCTTTGCCGGCAAGAGCGGGAGTCGTTTCGAGACGATTGCGGGAGTCGCGCTATGACTGAGTTTGCGATGTCCACCTGTTACGACCGGGGGCTACCGCACCTTTCATTCCCTTGCTCGCCATCATCCGTTCCGTCGTCGGCCAGGTCTCGCCCCGACGTTGGCACGCTCCGCTCTGCGCCGATACCGACTTCCACCGCCTGGAGATTCCGTGTACCCGCACTTCCCCTCCACTCCACCTCATCACCCCATAGCATCGAGCCCCAGCGATGCTGCGCAGCTGCAACGCATGAACAACCTCCGCGATGCCACACATCGTGAGCAGCGCGCCTTCCTTGTCCTCAACGCGGTTCCCTTCGCTGTCGGCATCGTGCTGTCCTGCTTCACCGACGTTCCTGGGGCGGCGGTGTACGGGGAGTTCACTCTGGGCATGGTGTGGGGCATTCTGCAATGCGCACTATTCGTCGCCACTGCCTGGTTGTACGACATGCGAAGTACACGGTCGTCCGATCCCATCGAACAGTCTTTGACATCCGACGTGCCCTATGCCGAGATGTCGGGTGCTGTCACCGCCGACGGGTTCGGGCGGAGACAACGGTGAGCGTGGAAATCCTGAGCTCGGGCGCAGTCGACCCCATCGGTTCGAATGCTAGAGGGCCCGTGATCGTCGCCTTCTTGGTCTTCATCGGAGTTTCGATGTTGTGGCTCTTCACGCTCGCCATAGCAGAGGAATCCAAACCGGAAAAGCTCTACGTCGCCGACCGGTCCCTCTCCGCGGTATTCAACGGATTCGCCATGGCCGGTGAGCATATCTCGGTCGTTACCCTGTTGTCGCTCTCGGGGAGCGTCGCCCTGTTCGGCTACGACGGGTTCGTCTTCACCGTCGACGGTCTGATCCTGCTCGGCCTGCTGCTCCTCCTCGGGCAGAAGATACGAAACAGCGGCCGCTACACCCTCGGCGAGGTGTTCTCATTGCGGGCGTCAGGTTCCGGGCCCCGCATCGCCGCGACCGCAGTGACACTGGCCATCACGATTCCCATCCTCATGATCCAGTTGCGTGCCGCCGGCACCGTCACGGCCTTCCTGATCGGTATGTCGTCCGATGGCGCCCAGGTGCTGTGCACGGTGCTAATGGGCTGCCTCGTCGCCTGCTTCGCCGCGGTGGCGGGTCTGAGGGGAAACAGTTTGATGCATGTCGCCAAGGTGCCGATCACCCTGGTGACCCTTGCTGTGGTCGCGCTGCTGGCCCTCAAGAAATTCGAATGGGATCCCGGATCTCTGCTCTCGGCCGCGGCAGACAAGAGCGCGGCGCCGGACGACTATCTGAGTCCGGGGTTGTGGCCGTACACGGTGAGCCTCGGTTCGCTCAACACATTCGGCACTCACATAGTCGTCATCCTCGGCACGGCCGTGATGCCTCACCTGATCCTTCGGGTCGGCGCGTCGCGGACCGGACGTACCGCGCGACGATCCATGAGCATCGCCACGGGGCTGATCGGCGTCTACATCGTGCTTCTGATCGCCACCGGCTTCGCAGCAGCGGCCCTGGTGGGCGCCACCGGCATCGTCACGGTCGATGCTACTGGCCAGTCGTCCCCGATTCTCCTGGCCGCGGACCTATTCCGAGAGGGTTCGACAGGACAAGTAGTACTCATCACCCTCATGGCGTGCGTCATCTTCCTCACTGTGCTCACCACCGTGACGAGTGTGACTTTCGCCGCCGCCGTCTCCTTCGCCCACGACGTGTTCGCTGGAGGAAAACGCCGCCGCACCGACACCGGAGAGGTACGAGCACTGCGTGTGGCCGCCGTCATCATAGGCGTGATAGGGCTGTCGCTGGCCGCTGCCGTGCGCCGGTATCCAACCGAGTTTCTGATATCTTTCTCAATAAGTGTCGCAGCTTCATGCGTCTTCCCCACGCTGATCTATTCGTTCTTCTGGCACCGATTCAACCGCAGAGGTCTGCTGTGGTCCGTCTACGGAGGACTACTGCTCTGCACCATCCTCACAGTCTCCTCGCCCGCCGTCTCAGGAACAGAATTCGCGCTATGGCCGGAAGCGAGTTTCGACTGGTATCCGTTCCAGACCCCAGGCATGGTTGCCGTGCCTGCGGCATTCATCTTCGGATGGCTCGGAAGCATTACCTCACCGAAAGATTCCGAGCTCGATTTTCAGAACATGCAATACAAAATTTTGACGGGAAAGGAAGCAGGATTGCATGTCACTAACATCGACCTTTCGTGACGGCCCGCCAACGGAGACGGGAGCTCATTTCGTTGTGGGTGCGGAGTTGTTGAACTGGTGGAGCCAGGCGGTTGGGTGGGCCACGCGGCGAGGTTACTCGTCAAGGGCGAGTCCTTTTCCCTAATGGCCTCCCTCAGAACCGGACATGACAGTTTCCCTGCCATCCGGTGCCACGCCCACCGCCAAACACTCCTACGAACTGAGGACTCCGTTATGACGACATCCCTGACCGCCGAAGGTTTCCCGACCCACCTCGCCCCCATCGACGAGGCGGCCCAGGCCGCCCTGTTCACCCAGGCCCGGACGGTGAACTCGTTCACCGACACTCCTGTCTCCGAGGAGGAGTTGTCAGCCATATGGGAGCTGGCGAAGTGGGCCCCGACGGCCGCCAACACTCAGCCGATGCGGGTGCTGTTCGTTCGCACCCCGGAGGGCAAGGAGCGGCTTGTCAAGCACATGGCGGAGGGCAACGCCGCCAAGACCGCGTCCGCGCCGGCCACCGCGGTCCTGGCGGTGGACACACGCTTCCACGAGCACATCCCCCATCTCCTGCCGTTCCGCCCGGAGATGAAAGACGCCTTGGAGGCGAACGAGGAGATGCGCACCGGTCTCGGCACGTACAACGCCGCCCTCCAGGCCGGTTACTTCATCCTGGCCGTGCGGGCCCACGGCTTGGCCGCAGGCCCGATGGCAGGGTTCGACAAGGACGGCATCGACCAGGAGTTCTTCCCCGACGGTCGCTGGAGGTCGACCCTGGTGGTGAACATCGGCCACCCGGGCGAAAGGCCGTGGTTCGCCCGACTGCCGCGTCTGGAGGCCGACTCCGTGGTCAGCTGGGCCTGACCGGGAGCAGCGCTGTATACCGACCGCGCAGCCGATCCGGCGACTTCCTGCAATGACTCCCTTGGCGGCTGCCGTGCGAGCCGGTCGTCCGACCTGATTCGGAGGGGACCGGCCCGCGGCGGCTGTACAGCGGGCCTCCCGCATTCCTGACTCCAGCGTTTTCAAGTCAGGTCTGTCTGCCGCGAGTGAGGCTCGTCCCGGCGAGGAACCCCCCGAGGGGCAGATGAGCTGGTTGTGAGAGCGGGCCGATCGCGGCGCGGTCGTACTCTTCGGTGGCCTCGGCGGGCTGGTGCAGAGATTCGTTCCAGTCGGCTTCCAGAGTGTCGGCGACGAGCCGGTTGGCGGAATCGACGGACAGATACCGGCGCCCGGCGAGGTCTACCGGGTGCCGGACCCGTTCGACGCAGCGGCGCGGAGCCGGTCGGCTTTCCAGGCGAGGGCGATCAGCTCGTCACTGACCCGAGGGCAACCTCGAAGGTGAGCGGGGTGCGGGTGGCCGGCAACAGCTCACCGACGCGGCGTCGATCTGATCGCCGACCTGGTCTGACAGATAGGGACCGCGTTGCGGATCCCCTGGAATCAGCACGGTCCACTGCTCTCGGGTCAGGACGCGGGGTGGTGGTCTTGCCGTCCGGGCCCCGTGGTGCGCTTTGCGTCCGTAGCAGAACGCGTCGGCGTAGGCAGGTTGTGCAGGATCTGCAGGCCCCCGTGGTCTGCAGAATGCCCCAGGTCAGTTCATGTCAGGGAGAAGGAGTCGTCATGACAGGCACGGCACGACAGCCACGCGCCCTCGTGGTCGGACTGGGCCTGGCCGGTATCGCCACCGCCCTGCGACTGCGGCAAGTGGGCTGGGAGCCAGTGGTGGTGGAGCGGGCGCCGGCGCGCCGCTCAAGCGGGTACTTCATCTTCCTGTTCGGCACCGGCGTCTCCTCCGCGCGACGTCTTGGCGTGCTGGAGGAAATCGGGGACCGCGCCGGCCCTCAGCTCGCGAGCTATGAGATCAACCGGGCCGGACGCCGCACCTCAGGCAGGAGCCCCGGCATGTTCCCCGGCGTGACCACCAAGCCGAGGCACCTGCTGCGAGGCGACGTGGAGAAGGCCCTGTTCAACGCGCTGCCTGACGACGTGGAGATCCGCTTCTCCACCGTGCCCACCCGTATCACCCAAGACGCATCCACGGCAGAGGTGACCCTGCACGACACCGCGGCCGACACCTATGTCACCGAGCGCTTCGACCTGGTGGTGGGCACCGACGGGCTGCGCTCGAGCGTGCGTCGGCTGGCCTTCGGCGACCAGGACTTCCTGCGCCCGCTGAACTACATGGTCGGTGCCACCGCGCTGGACGAGCCGGTCGCGGGCTTCGGCCTGCACGAAGGCCTGATCCTGGCGGAGCCGGGGCGTTCCGCGTGGACGTTCCCCTTCGTCAACCGCGGGCCGAGCCTGATGTTCTCTTACCGCGCCGACGACATCGACGCCGAGTTCAAGCGCCCCGCGATCGAGTCGATCCGGGCCGCGTTCGGCCCGAAGCCGGCCGGCCCAGTGCTGGAGAGCCTGTTCTCCCGTTTCGAGCAGGCCCCCGACGCCCTGTTCGACTCGGTGCATCAGGTCAAAATGGACAACTGGCACCGGGGCAGGGTCGTCCTGGTGGGCGACGCCGCCTGGTGTGTGACCCTGTACGCGGGCATGGGCGCCTCCAGCGCCATCGCCGGGGGCGAACTCCTGGGCAGCCTGCTGGAGCGCCACCCCGGCGACGTGGCCGACGCGTTACGAATCTGGGAATCCCGGATGCGCCCCTTCATCCACACCGAGCAGAACAGCGCGCTGATCATGCGCCGTAGCTTCACCCCGCACGACCGCAAGGAACAGCTCCTACGCACCGCGATGCTGCGCATCATGACCAAGCCGCGACTCGCGAAGGCCGTGGGCAAAGTAGTGCGCGGTCCGGATTTCTCGAACAAGGAACTGGACGTCGCCGCCGTATGACCGAAGCCCCGCACTAGAGCATCGGACCATCCACGCGAACGAGCTGGTCGAGCACCATTCGCGCAAGGCCGCCCGCCTCCTGGACGCCACACGCGAGCTGGTGCGACCACGACCCGTGGGCCAGGTCACCGTCAGTGAGATCGCCCGTGCCGCGGGAGTGGGCAAAGGCACCGTCTACCTGTACTGGCCCACCAAGGAAGACCTCATCCTCAGGCTCAAACTCCCGCTGGCGCACCGCGTCAGGGGTGACGTCGGCCTGCTGCGCATGCCGGCCCAGCTAGCCGACGACCACGACCTGTTACGCGACCAAGTCCAGCGCCCTGGGCTTCGCGGACGCCCGATCCTGTCCTTGTCGGGTTCATCTCCGTCATGTCCGACCCGGACACCGCCCCTCTCGGCACAAACGCCCCGGACGAGATCCTCGCCCGCCTCGTCGAACCTCCCACCACGCCCGACAAGGCCGCCGTCAAGGCCGCGGCCGAAGAGACCGTCGCCTTCTTCCACGACACCGGGCAAGCGGTGCTGGGCATCATCGAGCGCTGTCAGCTACCGCGGTAGTAAGTCGATGGGTGCAGCTCGTCCGTGGCACGGGTGCCGTGGCGGCCGCCAGGCCCTGCCGTCACGGCAGCCCCGACCCCGGTCGGCGGGGATGAGGAAGTCGAGGTGCTCGGGCAGCGCGGGCACGAGGACGAAGCGGGTGTGGGGTGTACTTCGCCATGGCCTCCCCGTCTCTGGTTGGTCATGCGCTCCTACACCAGCGCCTCTTGCCCGGGCGACAGTCCAGGGCGTCTGTGACCAGCCAGAGATCATCCGGTGGTCAGCGGCATGACCTTGCGGTAAATCGGGACCGCGATTACCGCCACGGCTACGTGCATCAGAAGGAGTGCGGCGACGCCAACCGCCCCTCCGACGTCAAACAGGAAAAAGTCAGGGATGAAGGACACTACGATCACGGCCGGGACGAGCCATCCGAGCAGCGCATTGGGGTCTTTGGACGTTCTGCGCGCCACGGCCCAGCCCACGCCGCCCAGGACGGTGCCCACTGCGGTCAGGAAGATGTAGACGCCGGGCTCCAGCGGGCCGAAGTCGTCGGGCTTGTCTGCCACAGCGCGGGCGAGAAGGGCGAGAACGGCGTTGGCCGCGCTCGCGGCAGCGATGGCAGCGAGCACTCCGGCCGCGACGACCATGGGGCCGCGCCGGGCAGGGGTAGTACGAGGGATCGCTGACATGTGAACTTCTTGGACTCCTTGAACAGTTCGCTCGGCTTGTCCGAGCGCATGGAAACAGTGCGGCGGCGTCTACGCCCCGGCGGGACCAAGTCAGGAGGACGCGAGGCGGAGCGTGAGCGCGGCGATGGCCAGCAGGAGCGCGACGAAGGCGTTGGGGCTGCCCTTGATGTCCTTCACGCGCAGGTGCGCGCCGACGGCGCCCACGAAGTAGAGCACCACTCCGATGGCTGCGGCGACACCCAGAGGCCACCACCACATACCCACGATCAGGCCCACTGCGCCCGCGAACTCGGCGGCAGCAAGGAAGGGCAGCATGCCCTGCGACACACCCACCTGCCCCAACCCGTCGACGAGTTTCGGGTCCTTCTTCACCTTGGCGCTGCCTGAAGCAACAAGCAGGAGGGTGAGAAGAACGGCCACTACTACGTATGCAATGAACATGACATAACTCCAACTGATTGCATCTATGCGATGGGTGGTTCGGTCATAACGAGTCCCGCGACGCCGCTCGTACTGATCCGGGCGGATCGCGGAGAAGGCGATCCGCTCGGCGGCGGCTGGGCAGGCGTCAGGAACGCCCCTCCGCCGAATGCCCTTCCCATCCAGTCCGAGCCAGACTCCACGCCGGCGAATCCAGCGCCGGCCCTGTCTCGGCCCACAGAGCCGGGGCGCCTCGCCATCCGCTGCCTACGACACTAGGAAACCCAGATCAGCACTCGCATCCGTGAAGTCCACATACCTGGGGGGAGGGGGTTTCGGCCCCCGGCGGACCGAGAACCGTGCCCCAGCACGGCACTCGGCGGCTCAGTCGCCCCGGAGCAGCAGGTATGCCAGCTCGGTACGGGACCTGACCCCCAGCTTGGCGTAGATCTTCGTGAGGTGGGACTCGACGGTCCGACGGCTGACGTAGAGCTGATCGGCGATCTCCGGATTGGACGCGCCACCCGCTGCGAGCCTGGCGATCCGTTCTTCCTGCGATGTAAGTGTGGTGGCGGCGGCCGCGACAACCGTCCGGGCTCGGGCGCGCTCGCCCGTCGCTTCCAGTTCCGCGCGGGCTCGCTCCGCAAAACCGGCCGCGCCCAGCAAGGAGAACGTCTCGCGGGCCGTGCGCAGGTGTTCCCGTGCTTCGCGGCGCCTGCGCTGCCGCCTGAGCCACTCCCCGTAGAGCAGGTGTGTACGGGCCAGTTGCACCACCGCGCGCGTCTGCTGCAGATACCCGATGGCGGTCCGGTACAGCGCGTCCGCGTGGGTGTCCTGGGCCAGCAGGGCACGGGTCCGCGCGTCCATGCCGAGGCCGAAGGGGGTGCCACTCGCCTGGGCCGACTCGGACAGGCGGTCGGCCGCGCGCCGAGCCAGTTCCGGCTCTTCCGCGCGTGTGGCCGCCTCCGTGAGATCGGGCAGCGCGTTCGTGGCGACGAAGGTGTGCGGGACGAGGAGGGCGAACCGGAGGTGCCTGACCGCTTCCGCGTGCCGTCCGAACCCGAGGTCCAGCAGGCCGAGGCTGTGCGCCGCCATGTCCGCCAGGGTCCCGAGCCGGTGCTGTGTCGCGTACCGGGTGACCGCAGCGGCGAGCACGTGGGTGCGGCCCTCGTCGCCGCGCAGGGCCGCGACCATGGTCTCGCCGGGAGGGGTCTCGCCGGTCACGTTCGGGTAGCCGGTGGTCCGGGCGACCTCGTACGTCTCGTCGTACAGGGCCTGCGCCTCGGTGAAGCGTCCGGCGAGCATCTCGGACTGGGCGCGAGCGCCGAGGCCGAGCGGCAGCATGAGCATGCCGCCAAGGGCGCGCAGAGTCCGTAGGTGCCAGGCGGAGAGTGTGTCGTGGGCGGCGTCGTCCCACAGTTCGACAGCCGCGTATACGCACATTTGGAGGACCGGGCCCGCCTCGTCGGGGTCCAGGGCGGCGATCGCCTCACGGAACAGCGACGCAGCCTCCTTGGGAGCGTCGCTCAACCGAGCGACGAAACCGTCGAGCAACAGGTCCATGGCGATCGGAGGCTCCGACCGAGGTGCCGCCCCCGCCGTTCGTACTGCCGCCAGGAGCGGCTCCGCAGGGGCTCCCTTCCCCAGATGGAGGTACACCCACAGGGCCACCAGATGTGCCCACCGGGATCGCGGTCCGTCCACCGGTTCGAAGGCACGGGCCGCTTCGGTCAGCAGCGGCGCCGCGTCACCTCCCCGTCCCTGGGCTATGGCGAGAAGTCCGCGCATGAGCAGGACCTGTGCCGCCTGGTAGGGGTCTTCGCAGGGCTCCTGCTGGGCCAGCGTGATCAAGTCGCTGCCGGTGTCGAGCGCTCCGACGGCGATGTTCTCCTCGGCGGCGGCGAGGTACCGGGCTGCCCGACGGCAGGGTTCGGTGCTGAGATCGCCCGCTCTGCGGAGGAAGGCAGCCGCCGCGGCCTGCCCGCCGCGCCGACGGGCCCGGTCGGCCGACGCCTCCAGCTCCGCGGCCACGTCGTCGTCCGGCCCGACGACGGCCGAGGCCCGGTGCCAGGCCCGCCGGTCCGGATCCAGGGCGGGGTCTATGGCCTCGGCCAGCACATGATGTGCCCGACGACGCTGTGCCGGCGTCGCACTGGTGAGCACCGCCGCGCGCATCAACGGGTGACGGAAGGCGATGCCGTCCGTGAGGTCGACCAGCCCCGGCATCTGTGCGCGGCCGATCGCCTCGAACGGAGTGCCGAGGGCAGCGCATGCCCGCCGCACCAGCCCCTCGTCTCCTGTCGGATCCGCGGCCGCGACCAGTAGCACGGTCCGAGTGGCCGCGGGCACGCTCCTGACGACGCCGACCAGTGCTTGTTCGAGTCGGACGCCCAACGGCAAAGCCTCGGGCAGCGGGACATGCCCCGTCAGCTGGCCCGGACTCAGGGCGGCCGTGATCTGCCGTAGGGCGAGCGGGTTTCCGCCCGTCTCGGAGATGAGGCGGTCCCGTACGCCCTCGACGACCGGACCGGATGCCACCTCGGCCAGAAGTTCCCGCGCGGCCTCGGGCGCGAGCCCCTCGACGAGAAGTTCATCCAGGCCGTCGAAGGGCAGCCGCACCCCGCAGGTCCCCGTCTCCCGTACAGCGAAGAGGAGCCCCAACGCGTCGCGGTCCGCACGGCGGGCGACGAACGCGAGCACCTCCGCCGACTCCCGGTCCAGCCATTGCACGTCATCGACGACGCACACCAGGGGCGTACTGGACGCGGTGTTCGACAACAGTGTGAGAAGAGCCAGGCCGACGAGCATTCGTCCCACGGGGGCGGGCGGCCGCAGCCCCATCACGATCTCCAGGGCCTCGCGCTGCGGAGTGGGAAGCGACCCCAACCGCTCCCCGTCGAGGTGGCGGGCGACCAGTTGCTGGACGCCGGCGTAGGCGAGACGCATCTCGGACTCGATGCCGGTGATCCGCTTGACCGTGAGTCCTTCGCCGGCCTCGACCGCGTATCCCAGCAGCGCCGTCTTGCCGGTCCCTGCCACGCCGCGCAGTACGAGGGATCTGCTGCGACCCGCCCGGACGTCCGTGAGCAGGGCGTCGATGAGCGCGCACTCCTTCGTGCGCCCGATCAGTGGCATGGGAGTGAGCCTACGACAGCTGTCGGGCAGGCAACTGACCTTGACAGCAACGGTTCCTGTGGCGCAGCCATGTGGAGCTCCCCGTGCGGGCGGTGGCGGTCGATTCCTGGCATGGAGCTCACCGTGCCTCCTCATGCGGAGTTGACGTTCCCATTCCGCACGTGCCATCGAACAACGGTGCAGGCGAACGCTGTTGGACCCTCGGCGAATGGATAGGCTTTGCACCGACCGGGAGTTGGCGCATCCGGGCGAACGGCAACGCGCTCGGAGCTCGAACCCGAAGAGCGGGTCCGGCGAACGATGCGTGCAGGCGGTCGTGGCAGCTCACCGACGTCCCCACAGATGGCTGCGTCAACCGGTGGCGGGACGTCACGCCGGACGGGCAGCCGCGCGCTGCGTCCACGCCAGGTGTCAGCGGGCGGCCGTCCGGGTCCGGCCGGCCCGTCTGCCTTCGCCACGCTTCGGGCGGTGCCCCACGGTGGCCAGGGCGATGGTCACGTAGTGGTCGGCGATCTCCGACGGGGTGAGCGGACCGTCGGGCCGGTACCAGTGCGCGATGCCCTGGCACATCGTCAGAACCGCCCGACTGGCCTCCACCGGGACGGGGATGGTGAACTCGCCGGAGTCCACACCTTCGAGCACGGCGTTGCGCAGCAGCCCTTCCAGCTCGTCACGCAGGGATACGTAGCGGACCCGGTTGTCGGATTCCAGGCTGCGGCTCTCGGTGTCGAGGAAGGCGAGGGGAGCCCGGTAGGTCATGAACAGCACAATGCATTCGACGAGCGCGCAGAAGCGGTCGACGGGGTCGTCGCCGGCTTCCTCGACGGCCGTGCGGCAGCGCCCGAGGACGGATGCAAGTGAGCCCAGCAGCAACTCGACGAGGATGGCCTGCTTGTTCGAATAGTGGTAGTACAGGGCGGGAACCGTCACCCCCACGCGGCGAGCCAGCTCACGGACGGTGGTGGCGTGGTAGCCCTGCTCCACGATGGCGCCGAGAGCGTGGTCGAGGATGGGCGGCAGCTCCAGCGGACCGTACGCCCGCCAGTCGGTGTGTCCGTCTGCACGCAGGTCCGGGACCGGCTCCGACATGCTCTTACCTTCCGAACGAGTGAACTACCGTTCGCTAAGCATACTCATCCTGCAAGTCGACGTACGGCCTGCGGTTCGCCCGCCACGGCCGATCGCCCTTTCAGCATCAGGTGCGCGCGACGGTCGTAGATCAGCGGCGACAGGGCCATAAACACGTCCGGGCGCTCACCCAGAGGGGGGCGGTGGTGTCACGCCGGGACATCCAGTCGCGACTTGAGGTGGCTGAACGTGGCCAGCGAGGATCGACCGTGGTAGTTCCCCATGCCCGATTCGCCGACCCCGCCGAACGGCAGGTCAGGGACCAGCAGCTGCCACATGGCCTGGCCGAAGGCGACGCCGCCGGAGCTGGTCCCGTCAGTCAGGCGGGCACGGGCGGTCTCGTCCTCGGTGAAGCCGTACAGGGCCAGCGGACTGTCGTGGTCATTGATGTACGCGATCGCCTCGTCGAGCCCCTCGACCTCGACGATCGGCAGGATCGGCCCGAGGATCTCCTCCTGCATCACCGGGTCCGCGGGACTGACGCCGACGAGGACCGTCGGCGCCACATACCTGTCATCACGGTCACTCTGTCCGCCGACGACGGTACGCCCGGAAGAGCTCAGCAGCCTCTCCACTCGGTCGAAGTGGCGCTCATTGACCAGGCGCCCGAATCTCGGGGAACGCGAAGGGTCCTCGCCATACAGGTCGGTGACGACGTCGCGCAGCTTCTCGGCGAGCCTGGCGGAGGTTGCCCGGTCGGTGAGCACGTAGTCGGGGGCGACGCAGGTCTGGCCCGCGTTGGCGAACTTGCTCTCGGCCAGACGACGGGCCGCGATGTCCAGGTCCGTGGTGGAGTCCACGAACACCGGGCACTTTCCGCCGAGTTCGAGGGTGACGGGGGTGAGGTGTTCGGCGGCGGCCCGGGCGACGACGCGGCCGACGGCGCCGTTCCCGGTGTAGAAGATGTGGTCGAAGCGCTGTGCGAGCAGGGCGGTGGTCTCGGGCGCGGCTCCCTCGACCACGGCCACCGCCTCGCTGTCCAGGTAGGCGGCGACGCGGCGGGCGAACAACGCCGAAGTGGCCGGGGCGAGTTCACTCGGCTTGACGACCACCGTGTTGCCGGCGGCGAGCGCGCCGATCATCGGCATGGCCAGGAGGTGTACCGGATGGTTCCACGGTCCGATGATCAAAACGACGCCGAGGGGGTCGTAGGAGGTGGAGGCCGTGGTGCCGGGCGGCATCGGCGAACCGTCGACGGGGACCGGCTGAGGCCGGAGCCACTCGTCGAGGTGGCGTAGAACGTGGTCGATCTCGCGGACACTCGCGTTGACCTCGGCCCTCAGGGAATCCTGGTGGGGCCGCTGCAGGTCCTCGTAGACGGCGTCGGTGATGCCGACGGAGTTCTCGGTCAGCAGGTCGCGCAGCCTGCCGAGCTGTTCGCGGCGCCAGGCGACGGGCCGGGTACGGCCGGAGCGGAAGGTCCCGCGAAGGCGGTCGACGAGGGCGGCCGCGTCGAAGGAGAGGGGCGCCATGACGTACTCCAGAAGGAAGAGAAGAGCGAAGAAGCATCTGGCCCCCGCCCGCCGATCGGCAGACCGCGGTTCGTCGATGCCGATCAGCCGTTCGCGAACGGGTACTCGCCGGAACAGGCGAGTGCGGCGAAGGCCGTGATAGTCATGCGTTCGACCTGGTCCTTTGTCGGCTGCGAGCCCTGACTTACGGAACCAGGGTGCGAGCGGCTGCGCCAAGGAGGCATCGGGGAGTTCCGCAGGCCTGGGACGCGGAGCCGCCGGTGAAGCCCCGCACGCGATGCTCAGTGCGGCATGACCCGCGCCAGCTCCGTGCGCGAGGAGACGCCGAGCTTGGCGTACACGCGCGTGAGGTGGGATTCCACCGTGCGGCGACTGACGTACAGCTGTTCGGCGATCGCAGGATTGGAGACGCCTTCGGCGGCGAGGCGGGCGATGCGCTCCTCCTGCGAGGTGAGGGTTTCCAGGGCGGTGTGCTCACGGCGCAGGTGTTCGCCGGTGGCCTCCAGCTCCGCACGGGCGCGGGCGGCGAAGACCGCCATGCCGAGCGAGTCGAACAGGCGCAGAGCGGCCCGCAGTCGGGCTCGGGACTCCTGTTTGCGGCGCTGTCGGCGCAGCCACTCGCCGTACAGGAGGTGGGTGCGGGCGAGCGCGATGGTGGCGCGGGTCTCGCGGAGCCGGTCGATCGCCGTGCGGTACAGCTCATCGGTCCGCGTGTCGGGTGCGTCGGCCGCCTCGCTCAGCACGGCGCGCGTCTTGGCGGCCATGCCCAGCCCGTACGACGTACCCGAGGCTTGCGTGAGTGAGTCGAGCCGGTGCGCGGCCCGTGCGGCCAACTCCGGCTCACCGCTGCGAGCCGCGGCTTCGGCCAGGTCGGGCAGAGCCTCGGTGGCCACGAAGGAGTGCGAGGCGTCGAGGGCGAACCGCAGGTGGTCGAGAGCCTGCGGGTAACGCCCGGCACCGATGTCGGCGAGCGCCAGAGCGTGAGACACGGCGTCGGCAAGCGTGCCGAGCCTGTGTGCGGCGGCGTGCCGCTGGACCTCCGCCGCCAGCCGGGCGGCCTGATCCGCGTCTCCGCGCAGCGCGGCCACGGTGACCTCGCCGGGCGGTACCGTTCCGATGATCCCCGGATTGCCGGTGATCGCGGAGAGCTCGCGCACCGAGTCGTAGAGCGCTTCCGCTTCGGCGAGTCGGCCGGCAAGGAGCTCTGCCTGTCCTCGCGCGGTGAGAGCCAGGGGGAGGACGGGGAGGCCCCCCAGGGTTCGGGTCGTGCGCAAGTGCTGGGCGGAGAGAGTGTCCTGGGCGCGGTCGTCCCACAGCTCGACGGCCGCGTACAGGGCGGCTTCGACTTCGGGGCCTGCCTTGTCGGCGGGGAGTACCGTGACGGCCTCACGGAAAAAGCCAGCGGCCGCTTTGTCGTCTCCGGCCTCTCGCGCCGCGTACGCCTTGAGGATCAGATGCGCGACGTGCGGCGGACTGTCGGCCGGGGGCTCGGGCAGCAGCGCGAACGCCCCCAGCAACTCCTGTACCGCTCCCGTCGGCGCGTGACGTCCCGCATGCAGAAGGGCCTGCAGAGCAATCAGGTACGTCCAGCGGGCACGTCGAGGGTGGCGGGGCGCGAGGGCGTCGCCGGCGGAGGCCAGGACAGCAGCGGCGTCGGTGCCTTCGCCGCGCATCATGAGCGTCACGCCACGCACCAGACGGGCGCGGGCCTCGATGTCCGCTTCGGTGCACGGCTCGCGTTCGGCCCGCTCCACCAAGGCGTCGCCGGTGTCGAGGGAGCCGGCGGCGAGCGCGGCCTGGGCCGCGTCCAGAAACCGGCCGGCGCGTCGGCACGGGTCGACACTCATCTCGGCGGCCCGGCGCAGGAATGCGGCGGCCGTGGACAGGCCACCCCTTCGCTGCGCCCGCTCGGCGGAGGCCGCCAGTTCGCCGGCGATCTCCTCGTCCTCCCCCGGCGCGCCCGCCGCACGGTGCCAGGCACGGCGGTCGGGATCCACGACCGGGTCGGTCGCCTCGGCCAGCGCCCGGTGCGCCCGGCGGCGCACGTCCGCGTCGACATGCGCGAGCAACGCCGAGCGCAGCAACTGATGGGGGAAGCCCAGCTTGTCGCCGCGGCGGAGGAGACCGGCGCGTTCGGCATCCACCAGACGGTCCCCGTCCAGCCCGAGCGCCTCGGCGGCTCGCCGGACCAGAGGCTCGTCCCCCGTCGGATCGGCGGCGGCCACCACGAGGACGTCCAGCGACATGGGCGGGAGGGCCCGCGCGGCAGCCAGCAGGCTCTGTTCCAGGTAGGAGCCGATGGGCAGGGCGTCCGGCAGCGAGGCGCGACCGGTCAGCCGGTCGGAGTCGAGGTTGTCGGTCAGCTGCAGCAGTGCCAGCGGATTACCGCCCGTCTCCGTGAACAACCGCCCGGCCACCCACTCCGGCACGGACACCCCTGCCGCAGTGGCGACGAGCGCGTGCGCCGCCGTGCTGTCCAGGCCGCCGACGTACAGGTCGTCCAGTCCGTCGAAAGGGGCGAAAGGCTGGTCCGCCCGATCCAGTCGCACCGCGAGCACCACCGCCAGCGCCTCGCCGCGAGAACGGCGGGCCACGAAAGCGAGCATCGTCGCGGACTCCTCGTCCAGCCACTGCGCGTCGTCCACCAGCAGTGCGATCGGCCGCGTCTCAGCCGCCTCCGCCAGCAGGTTGAGTACCGCCATGCCCATGAGCATCCGCCCGTGGGCCGCCGCCTCGCGCAGTCCGAGCACGCCTTCGAGCGCCTCCCGCTGCAGCCCGGGCAAGCGGTCCAGCAATTCCTCCAGCGACGGCCCGCCCGTCTCCAGCGAGAGCAACAATTGCTGCACGCCGGCGTATGGCAGGGCGGCCTCGGAGGCGACGCCGTCGGCCCGAACGACACACAGTCCCGCGGCGGACTTCGCGGCGTACGCGAGGAGGGCGCTACGACCCACTCCGGCCGCCCCGCGCAGCACCAGGGCCCCACCACGTCCGTCCCGCGCGCGTGCGAACAGCTCGTCGATGGCGGCGCGCTCCCGCGCACGTCCAAGAAGTTCCACGTCGCGAGCGTACGACAGAGCGTGCCGGACCACCGATGCGGACGGAAGGTCTGCGTGCGTGAGGTCAGGGTGGCCACCGTGGTGGACCTGGGCAGCCTCCAACCGCTGTCGGGGATCATCGGCGATGGTCGGCGACCCAAATTGGCGCTCACCGACGAGGACATCGAAACCGCCCACGTCGAGCACGACAGGCATCGCCGCCGCGGCGCCGACTACACCGGCCCACCCCCTTACTCAGGGCGTCTCGATGACCTGTTCGGCCCAGATGGTCTTTCCGGTCGGGGAGTACCGAGCGCCCCAGCGCTGAGTGAGCTGAGCAACGAGGAAGAGCCCGCGGCCCCCCTCGTCGGTCAGTCGGGCCCGTCGAAGGTGGGGGCTGGTGCTGCTGCCGTCGCATACCTCGCAGATCAGGGAGCGGTCCTTGATCAGCCGCAGACGGATGGGGTCGGAGCCGTAGCGGATGGCGTTGGTGACCAGTTCGCTGACCACGAGCTCCGTGGTGAACAACGTATCCTCCAGCCCCCATGCGGTGAGCTGTTCGCCGACCTGTTTGCGCATCTCGCCCACGACGACGGGGTCGTTGGGCAAGTCCCAGCTGGCGACCTGGTGCTCGTCGAGGATCCGGGTGCGGGCGAGAAGCAGGGCGATGTCGTCGGTGCGTGAGCTGGAGTCCGAGTGCAGGGCCCCCAGCGTGATGTCGCAGAGCTCTTCGAGTGAGGAAACGGGCGAGGCGAGGGTGCGGCGCAGCTCATCGATGCGGTCGTCGATGTCTTGGTCACGGGCCTCGATGAGGCCGTCGGTGAACAGGGCCAGCAAGCTCCCTTCGGGCAGGGTGACCTCCGTCGTCTCGAAGGGCAGGCTGCCCAGGCCGAGAGGAGGACCGGCGGGTACGTCGACGATCTGTGTGGTGCCGTCCGGGTGTACCAGGATGGGCGAAGGGTGACCGGCCCGGGCCAGCGAGCAACTGCCGGAAACCGGGTCGTAGACGGCGTAGAGGCAGGTGGCGCCTACGTCACCGGGGATCGTGTCGGGGCCCTCGTCGCCGCCCTCGGTGGCTCCTCCATCAGCGTGGGTCACGATGTCGTCGAGATGGGTGAGGAGCTCGTCGGGCGGCAGGTCGATGTCGGCGAGGGTGCGCACCGCCGTACGCAGCCGCCCCATGGTGGCGGAGGCGGTGATGCCGTGGCCGACGACATCACCGACGATCAGGCCGACCCGCGCGCCCGGCAACGGGATCACGTCGAACCAGTCGCCCCCGACCTCGGCTTCGCCGCCCGCGGGCAGATAGCGGGCGGCGGTCTCCACAGCGGGGTGCGTGGTCGGGCCGTGCGGCAGCAGGGTACGTTGCAGCGCCAGTGCGATGCCGCGTTCGCGGGTGAATCGGCGGGCGTTGTCCAGGCAGACCGCCGCCCGGGCCACCAGGTCCTCGGTGACAGCCAGGTCGTCGGCGGAGAAGGGCTCGGGGCTGCGGCCGTGGCGGAGGAACAGGGCCACACCAAGCGTGGTGCCGCGGGCGCGAATGGGCACGGTGATCAGCGAGTGCGTCCCGTCGGTGCGGGCCTGGGCAGCCTGGCCGGGGTCGTCGGCGAGCCATTGCACGATGTGGGGGTCGGTGATCCGATGGAGTTCCGCCCTGCCGGTGGCCAGGCAACGGGCGATGGGTGATGACGCCGGGTGCAGCTGCACGTGCGCGGGTGTCGGGCCGTGCTCCGTCCGGTGCGTGGAGGCCGTCAGGTGCGCGGCTCGCTGAAGCAGAACGGGACCGGACATCACAGGTGCCGGCAAGTCGCCCTGGAAAACGGCGTCCAGCACGTCCACGCTGACCGTGTCGGCGAAACGGGAGACCGCCACATCGGCGAGCTCGCGGGCCGTGCCTGCCACGTCCAGGCTCGTGCCGATGCGGGTCCTGGCCTCGCTCATCAGTGCCAGGCGCTTCCGAGATCCGTACAACTCGGAGTAGTCGTACGCCGCCAGGGCCACCGCGTGCACCTGCTCGGCGGAGTTCTTGAGCGGGAAGATGTCGACGGCCCAGGCATGCGCCTTCGGCTCGCCCGGGAGCCTGACGAAAAACTCATCGGACTCCGGCCGTCCGGTCGCTGCCACGCGCAGGGCGCGCGCTTCGGCCTGGGCGTACTCCTCCCCCTTGAGATATTCGGTTGCGCGCCGACCACGGGTATCCGCCTCGCGGACATGGATCGCCTGGGCCATCGCCTGGTTCTGCAGGAGCGTCCGACCCTCGCGGTCCGTGATCGAGAGAGGGACGGGCAACTGGTCGAACAGCCACCGACGCAGCTGGTCGTCCAAGGGTGGCTCCGCGCCGTCCCGGCGCACGGCTGTGAACAGGAAACCGGCCTGCGCCTCTCCGCTCGGCAACGAGGACAGGTACCCCTGCACATCCAGTGGGCGACCGTCGCGATGTCTCAGCGCCGTGCCGTCTACGGTGAACAGCTCGGCCAGGGGCCTGCCGAAGACGTCATCGAGGGCGTACCCGAACAGGGCCTGTGCTCCGGTGCTCCACTGGAGCACCCTGCCCTCGGCGTCCAGCAGGGCGACGACCGCACGCGTCTCCAGAAGGGAGCTGGCCGACACCGCGGCGAACGGCCCGGACATCGCATCGAAGTTCGTCATGCTGACCTACCCGGCCCTCATACCGATGTCCACCACCGTCTGACGAGATCGATGGCCAGGCAAGGAGCAGATGCCTATCAGCCACACTACCGGCTCACCGCGAAGCCAGGACAAAGGATCATCAAACGGACCCATTCAGCCTCGGATGCGCTGCCCTTCGACAGTCCTCCGGGAAGGCTGGTGAGCATCCAACAGCAGGGCCGAGGGCGACGCACTAACGAGACTGTTCGTCAGACGCTGCGCGTCCCCTAATGGCGCCGGTTGCCACATGTCCCCCACCCGACACCGAGACCCTCCCATCGGGAGCAACTGCCCGGGTGAGCAGACCCTCAGCCCGAGCCGGCCGAAGGAGTGCGTCGCGTAGCGGCTCCGCTCGTCCCCTGCGGCCCTACTCCGGAGCGCATCCGCGCAGGATGTAGGCGATCACGTCGTCCAGCTGCCCCTCGGTCGCCTCCGGGGCGAGCAGGCCGCTCACCGCCATGCCGGCGAAGCCGTGCAGCGTCATGAGGGCAGGAAGCGCGACGCGTTCGGGCAGCCCCTCCCGGACCTCGCCCAAGCGCTGACCCTCGGCTATCAGCCCGACGGTCTGCTCGTAATAGCGGTGGACGGAAGCAGTCAGCGCCTCCGAAGCCTGGGGGTCGTGCTTGATCGAGTACATCAGGTCGAGCAGCGCAGCATTGGCCGTGGCGAAGCCCACGTAGGCGCGGACCGCGGCGTCCAGCCGCTTCGCGAAGGACTCGCCGGCCCGTTCCTGGGACGCCGCGAGGACGTCGGCAAAGCGTTCGAAGCCGATCAGCGCCAAGGCCTCCAGCAGCGCCTGCTTGTCCTTGAAGTGGCGGCTCGGGGCGGCGTGACTGACCCCCAGGTCGCGGGCGAGCTCGCGCAGAGACAGGGCGGCCTGCCCCTTGTCCCGGAGCGTCTCCTCGGCGCGCACCAGGAGCGCGGCGCGGAGGTCTCCGTGGTGATAAGGGCGATGTCGGGTCTGCATGGTCGTCATTGTAGCGGACATGTAACCGACGCCTACATTGTGGACGCCGTCACCATTGTTGCCATTGACAGCAATGTTGGCAGCGCCTACCTTAGCGGGTATGGCTACTGAATCCACCAAGTGGAAAATCACCGACTTCCCTGACCAGACCGGCCGTACCGCCGTCGTCACCGGCGCGAACAGCGGACTCGGCATCGCCACCGTCGACGCGCTGGCCCGTGCGGGAGCACGCGTCATCCTCGCCGTACGGGACGTGAAGCGCGGCGAGGCCGCCGCCGCGAACGTACTGGGCGCCAAGGGCAGCCTCGAAGTGCGACGGCTCGACCTGGCGGACCTCGCCTCGGTGCGGGAGTTCGCGGCGGGCTGGAAGGGCGACCTCGACCTGCTGATCAACAACGCGGGCGTGATGAACGTCCCGGAGTCGCGCACGAAGGACGGCTTCGAGACGCAGTTCGGCACGAACCATCTCGGGCACTTCGCGCTGACCAACCTGCTGCTGCCGCACGTCACCGACCGCGTGGTCACGGTGGCATCCGCTGCACACCGGTGGTCCGGCGCCAGTATCTACTTCGACAACCTCAACCTGACCGGCCAGTACGCCCCCATGGTCGCGTACGGCCAGTCCAAGCTGGCCAACCTGCTGTTCACGCTGGAACTCCAGCGCCGCCTCACCGAAGCCGGCTCACCCGTGCGTGCCCTCGCCGCCCACCCCGGCTACGCCGCCACCAACCTCCAGAGCCACGACGCCAACTTCGTACGGCGGCTCCTGATGCGGCTGACCAACCGGTTGATCGCCCAGGACAGCCAGTCCGGCGCCCTCCCGACTCTGTACGCCGCCGTCCAGGACCTGCCCGGTACCTCCTACGTCGGCCCGGACGGCCGTGGCGAGTCGCGCGGCGGACCGACTCTGGTAGGCAGGAGCCAGGCGGCCAGCGACCCGGTATCCGCACGACGTCTGTGGACGGCCTCCGAGGAACTGACTAACACGACCTTCCCGTCGCTGCCCCGGGCGACGGCCCCGACCCGGGCCTAGTCCGGGAACTCTGCTTGACCCCTCTTCCTGAGACGCGTTCCAAAGGCCGAGGACGCCTTAGGCGGGTCTGGTGTGGCTACACAAGCCCGCCACCGACCTCGGTGACGACCCGGCCCGCATCGCGGATAGGGGCGGCAGTGCCAGTGGAGGCACGGTCGCGGGCGGGGCGATCCCCGCCCTGGACCGGCAGGGCGCCGCGATCACTCCGCAGATCCTGATCATGCGAATGCTCGACGCCTGCAACGTCACTCCACCCCCCAGCTCGCGCCGTTGATGGCCTGGTCGTGGGACGACAACCGCGCCGGCTGAGGCGCCCCGCTCGGCGGTGCTATCGGCGGCCCTGACATACCGGCCTGCACCGCCCCGAACGGTTGACCGACGCGGCCGGACTGCCGCCGACCTACATCGAGGCCGGTCAGCTGGACATCTTCCACGACGAGGACCTCATTTACGCCCTGCGCCTGAGCCAGGCCGGCGGCCCGTCGAGTTCCACCTCTCGCCCGGGCGTAGCGCCCGAGTTCGAGTCGATCCCGTACGCCTCCGACGCATTCGCGGGCGTCATGACCGACCGGGTCCGCGTCCTCGCCTCCTGTGACCACACATACGGCCCTGGCCGCAGCCCGTCCCATTCCCCCCACTCCCCATTCTTCGAGGAAGCAGCAATGACCACCGCATTCGACCCGATCGACCTGAGCGGCAAGGCGCTGGCCAACCGCATCGCTATGGCGCCGATGACCCGCAACCGCGCCCATGCCACGGCGGCCACCGCGACGGAGCTGATGGCGACCTATTACGCCCAGCGTGCAAGCGCCGGCCTGATCATCACCGAGGGAATCCAGCCGTCGGCGGCAGGCCAGGCGTACCCCAGCACCCCTGGCCTGCACTCCGCCCAGCAGGTCGATGCCTGGCGGAAGGTGACCGATGCCGTCCACGCTGAGGGCGGCACGATCTTCGCGCAGCTGATGCATGGCGGCCGACTCGGCCACCCCAGCCTGCTGCCCGACGGACTCGTCCCCGTCGGCGCCTCCTCCGTCACAGCGGCGGGCAAGGTGTTCACCCCCCAGGGCCTCCAGGACTTCGTCACGCCGAAGGAACTGGACCAGGACGACATCACCCGGACGATCGCCGACTACGCCGACGCGGCGCGCAACGCGATCGCCGCTGGTTTCGATGGGGTGGAGCTCCACGGGGCGAACGGCTACCTGATCCACCAGTTCCTCGCTCCCAACACCAATGTGCGCACCGACTACTGGGGAGGCGGGGCCGCGGGCCGGGTGCGCTTCGGCGTCGAGGTCGCCACGGCCGTCGCGGAGGCTATCGGCGGGCACCGGACCGGCTTCCGTATCTCCCCCGGCAACCCCAGCAACGACATCGCCGAGACCGACCCGGCGGACGTGCTGGAGACCTACACCGCCTTGATTGCCGGTCTCGCCCCGTTGGACCTCGCTTACCTGCACCTGCTCGAGGGTCCGGACCGCGACCTGACTGCACGGCTGCGCAAGGACTGGCCGACGACATTCATCCTCAACCCCTTCACCTACCCCGAGCCCACCGGCCCCGGCGCTCTCGCCCAGATCGAGGACGGCGCCGCGGACATGATCGCCTTCGGCGCGCTGTTCCTGGCCAACCCCGACCTGCCCGCCCGTATCGCGGCCGGCGGCCCCTACAACACCCCCGACACGGCCACGTTCTACGGCGGCGATCACCGCGGCTACACCGACTATCCGACACTGCCCGCCTGACCATCCCCGTCCCACACCGGCAGGGCCCGCGCCCCGGAAGGAACGGCTGCCGACCCGGTCGGCAGCCCGCTGGACAGCTTGCTTCTCGACATCACCGGGTGGGCGGCTGCTGACCAGATACACACCGGCGACTCCCTCCACACCGAGCCGGGGCAGCTCGACGTCGGCGACCGTGCGCTGTACATCCTCACCTTCCCCGCGTCCACACCTACGGCCGGGACGCAGCCTGCGGTTTCTATCCCAGCGCCATTCTTCGAAGGAGCAGTAAATGGCGGATATCCAGATCGAGTTGAACCTACCGGCGGAGATGCGGGATGGCACTCTGCTGCGCGCGGACGTCTACCGGCCCGGCGGTACGGGGCCGTGGCCGGTGCTGCTGAGCCGGCTGCCGTACGGCAAGCAGACGCCGATGATGGCCGCCATGATCGATCCATTGGCGGCTGCTCGGCGCGGCTTCATGGTGGTCGTCCAGGACACACGTGGCCGGTTCGCTTCCGAGGGTGAGTGGGAGCCGTGGACGTACGAGGAGAGCGACGGGTACGACACCGTACGGTGGGCTGCCGCCCTTCCCGGCGCGAACGGCTCTGTCGGCATGGTCGGTGGCAGCTACTTCGGCAACACCCAGTGGATGGCGGCGCTGTCGAAGCCGCCGGAGCTGAAGGCCATCGCGCCGATGATCACCTGGTCCGATCCGGAGGACGGTCTGTGGACGCGCGGCGGCGCGATCGAACTCGGCATCACCGCGCCCTGGACCCTGCTGCAGGGCGCCGACACGCTGATGCGCCGTCACCGCACCGACCTCGACGGACTCGTGAGCGGCGTCACCGGACTCGTACGGGATCTGGACGGTCTGGCGCGCGGCGGTTACGGGGAGCTGCCCGCCGGACGGTTTCCCGCGTTCGCCCGGCACGATCTGCCCGAGCTGGGCTACGAGCGTTCCCGGCGGGAGCCCGAGTGGGCGCGGTCCTGTACTGTCGCGGGCCGCCACGACGAGGTCGACCTGCCCACCTTCCAACTCGGCGGCTGGTACGACATCTTCACCCAGGGCACGCTCGACAACTTCACCGCCATGCGCCGCGCCGGCCGGTCCGCCACGTTGATCATGGGCCCGTGGACGCACACCAACTGGCAGCACGTGGTCGGTGACGTCAACTTCGGATTCGCTGCGCACTCCGAGTTCATGGGCCTGCGGGGACGCGTGCACGACCTGCAGTTCGACTGGTTCCAGCGCCTCCTCGGCGACGGCGACGGCGGCGGCGAGGCTCCGGAGCCGGACACGGGCAAGGTGCTGCTGTTCGTCATGGGTGTCAACCAGTGGCGCGAGGAGACGGAATGGCCCCTGTCGCGGGCCGTGGACACCGACTTCCACCTGCGCGCCGACGGACGACTGACCCCCGAGCCGCCGCCCGTCGCCGAGCAGGCCGATCAGTACACCTACGACCCGATGGAGCCGGTGCCCACCACCGGCGGCGCGCTCCTGATGACCGACGAGTTCCGTCCCGGACCGCTGGACCAGGCTGCCGTGGAAGCGCGCGAGGACGTCCTGGTCTTCACGACCGAGCCGCTCACCGAGGACACCGAGGTGACCGGCCGCATCCGGGCGGTGCTGTTCGCCGCCACGGACGGCCCCTCAACCGACTGGGTGGCCCGCCTGTGCGACGTCGACGAGAACGGCGTCTCCCGCAACGTGACCGACGGCATCGTGCGCGTGCGCGCGGCGACCCCGGGTGCGGCGGCCGAGCACGTGGTGGACCTGTGGTCGACCAGCATCGTCTTCAGGGCGGGGCACCGCATACGGGTCCAGGTCACCTCCAGCAACTTCCCCCGCTGGGACCGCAACCTCAACACGGGCGAACCCGAGGAGAGCGCGACTACGGCCCGCGTGGCCCGGCAGCAGATCTTCCACGACCCCGCCCGGCCCTCCCGCATCGTCCTCCCCATCGTCGCGGCCGGATAAGAAGCGCGGGGCGCTGACCCGCGATCCGCCTCGTCTGTCTGCCTTCGAGCGCGTCCCCGGAAGCGAGGACGCGCCCGAGGGCACCGTCGCCTTCGCGGACCTGCCGGTCCCGGTATTCGGGAGCTGGGCAGGTTAAACAGAGCGGTGAGAGCCCGTCCGACCAGGAAGAGGCCGACGCCGAGAGACGACCTGCTCCCAGCGCGGCTACGCGGACGATGTGTCGCGTTGGGCCTCACGCGCGGTGCGCATGGCGGCTGCAGCCGCGGACACGTGCTCCAAGCAGCGCACTCGGGCGAGCTCCGGGTCACGGCGGACGACCGTGGCGTCCACGATGTCCTCCAGTTCCCGCAGTGACTGTGGCAGGCGCCCCTCGGCCTGGAGCGACAGGCCGCGCAACATGCTGATCCGCGCATGCACGGTTCGGAGAGTGGGGCCGACGAAGTCGTTGCCCGAGCCGTCCATCAACGCCTCGTAGAAGCCATCCTTCGCCTTGAGCTGTTCAGTCAGCGAGCCGCGGGCGATCGCCGCCCGCACCTGGTCCAGAGCGCGCAGGAGGTTCTCCCGGTGCAGAGCCGTCGCACGCTCGGCGAACAGCTGGCCTGCCAAGCCCTCGAGGGCACCGCGCAGCTCGTACAGCGAGTCGGACTCCCGGTCGCTGAGGACCCGTACCACCGGGCCCCGGTTGGGCAGGATCTCGATCAGTCCTTCTGCCTCCAGGTGCCGAAGAGACTCGCGGATCACGGTCCGGCTCACTCCGAAGCGATCACACAGCACCTTCTCCACCAGCCGCTCTCCGGGCTTGAACTGCTCCCCGATAATGGCGTCACGGAGGCGCTCGATCACTTGCTGACGCAAGGGCGCGGCCACCTTGCGTACCGCGTCGCCCGTGAGATGTGCTGCGTCGGTCGTCATAGCGGCCATACTAATACCATATTACGCCACCCTCGGATACTCACGGCAGCCCCACTCTCGTGAGGCTCTCCGCAACGATGCCCGTACAGTCCGACCCCCTCGACCGAGGCAGGGACCGGAGTGGCTTCGCCTCCGGCTCTGGCTCAAGACTTCTGCCGCCAGACCTTCCCCGGCGGACTTGGCCGTAATACGGGAGAGTCGAGGCCGGTGAGATCGCATTTCAAAGCCGCCATTGATGGCCGTAGCCTCGCCCACTTGGGCCTGACGTCGCCTCGAAAGTGCTGTTGAGCTGCTAAATCTGACTGCACCCCTCCCGCCCACAACAGCCTGGCGTCTCCCGCTACACACAGCGACAGCGCGCACAGCCGAAACCAAGGGACACATCACAGAACACCCATCTCGCGCCGAACCTCTTGACATTCAGGTCGACGGTATTACGGTCATATCACTCGAAGGTTGCCCCTTGGCGCAGCCCCGAACGCCGGACGAGCCGGAAGCCATGACGACCCGGAAAGACACGAGTCGCCGACCGAGGGTGCCGGCTCCGAACAGAACGACGTCACTCCCGGACAGGGACGGAGCTCCGAACAGAGTCCCGCAGTCCGGAGCAGGGACCAGCACACACAGTGGCCGGGGCCGCCCCGCCCACATGCAAAGAAAGATGAGGCGATGGCAAGCATCCACCTCGCATCCTCGATCACACACGCCATGGACGATCCCGAGTTCTCCCGGGAGATGCGCTACTTCGACGGCCGCCTGAAGATCGGCGCCTACGGGGAGGAAACCGTCGCGGAATTCCACGACGGAAAGCTCGCCCAGGTAGCGGTCGAGGACACACCGGACGCCGACTGCAAGATCATCATCAGGGGCACCGCAGAACTCTGGGACAACCTCCTGGCCCGCTATCCGGTGCCCTTCTACCAGTGCCTGCAGACCTGCAACATCAAGCACGGGCTGGAGATGAGCACCACCAACGAGACGTACGCCTACCTGCCGGCCCTGAACCGTCTCGTCCAGATTCTCCGCGCCGACAAGAACGAAGGATCATGAGCACCGTAAAGCGGGACCCCATCACCGGTGGCTACATCTACCTCACCGTCGAGGACATCGAGTACCGGGTCTACTACGAGGAAGCCGGCCAGGGCATCCCGCTGCTGCTCGGGCACACCGCCGGCTCGGACGGGCGACAGTACCGCCACCTGATGTGCGACGAGGAGGTCACCCGCAACTTCCGCTGTATCGCGTACGACCTTCCTTACCACGGCAAGTCCCTGCCGCCTTACGGCCACAAGTGGTGGGCCCAGGAGTACAACATGACCCGGGCGCGCATGATGGCGTTCCCCAACACCCTTTCCGACGCGCTCGATCTGGAGCGTCCGGTCTACCTGGGCAGTTCCATGGGTGGTCACCTCGCCATCGACCTGGCCCACGACTTCCCCGAGCGCTATCGGGCCACCATCGCCGTGGAAGGCGCACTGCGCTCGGCCACCGAGTACGTCGACGTCGGCATGGACGGCATCCGCCGCGAGTTCGACAACCCCAACGTCTCACGCAACTCGATTGGCGCGGCGATGCTCCTCAACATGTCGCCCTACTCGCCGGAAGAGGCCGTGCGGGAGGTGCAGTGGGAGTACATGTGCGGAGGCCCCGGCATCTTCGCGGGAGACCTCTATTACTACTACTACGAGCACGACATGACTCCGGACCAGGCCGCCGAGATCGACACCGATCAGTGCATGCTCTACCTGCTCACCGGCGAGTACGACCCCAACACCTCCCCGGCTGAGACACAGGCCGTCGCCGACCGCGTCAAGGGCAGCGAGTTCACGGCGATGCCTAAGCTCGGGCACTTCCCGGCCACGGAGAACTACCCCGAATTCCGCCAGCACCTGCTGCCTGTTCTGAACAAGATCGCCGCAGGGGCGGCGCACCGATGAGGGCCAGGGCACGATCGCACTCGGGTCGCGGCGCGGCCGGGTCGAAGGGATGCACAGCATGAGCACGACGACTGCCATGGCGGTCTCGGTCAACCCGGCCACTGACGCCGTCATCGCGGAATACCCCTTCGTGGACCGGTCAGAGCTGGAAGCGGTCGTCGGCGGCGCGGCGGACGGCTTTTGGACGTGGAGCGCGGTGCCACCCGCGGACCGTTGCGTGGTCCTGGCTCGGATGGCGGACCTGCTCCGCCGCGACCGCGACCGTCTGGCCGGCCTGCTGGTCACCGAGATGGGCAAGCCGATCACCCAGGCTCGCGCGGAGGTGGAAAAGGCGGCGAAGGGCCTGGACTGGTACGCCGCACACGGGGTGGCCATGCTCGTGCAGACGCCCGTCGAGACGGGCGCGCGCACCTATGTGCGGCACCTTCCGCTTGGGATCGTCCTCGCGGTCGAACCGTGGAACTTCCCTGTCTGGCAGGTGATGCGGGGCGCTGCCGGCATCCTCCTGGGGGGCAACGCCTACCTCCTCAAACCCGCCCCCAACGTCGTGGGGTCCGCGCTGGCCCTGGAGGACCTGTGGCACGAAGCAGGGCTTCCGGAAGGCACCTTCAGTGTCCTCAATGCCGAACCCGACGTGGTCTCCGCCGCCATCGCCCATCCCTCCGTCGTCGGTGTCACGGTGACCGGAGGAGTGAAGGCCGGCTCGGCGATCGCCGCCCAGGCGGGACGGGAGCTCAAGCGGACGGTCCTGGAACTCGGCGGCGCGGACGCGTTCATCGTGCTCGCGGACGCGGACCTGGACGCGGCGGTCGCCGCCGCGATCATCGGCCGGTTCCAGAACACCGGTCAGATCTGCATCGCCGCCAAGCGAATCATCCTGGAACGGTCGATAGCCGAGGAGTTCACCGCGCGGTTCGTCACCCAGGCAGCCGCGCTCATCGTGGGCGATCCCCTCGACGAGGAGACGTACATCGGACCGATCGCCCGTGCGGATCTTCGCGAGGAGATAGCCCGTCAGGTCCATCAGACCGTCTCCGAGGGTGGGCGTCTCCTCCTCGGCGGCGAGGCCATAAAAGGCCCCGGCAACTACTTCCCCCCTACCGTCATCGACGGTGTGCGTCCGGGCATGACCGCCTTCGACGAGGAGATCTTTGGGCCGGTGGCCGCGCTCATCACCGCCGACGACGCGGACGACGCGGTCGCCCTGGCCAACCGCTCCCCGTTCGGCCTGTCCGCCTCGGTGTGGACCCGGGACACCGACCGTGCCGCCCGGATCGCCGATGACCTGCAGGTCGGCGGCGTCTTCGTGAACAAACTGCCCGTCTCCGACCCCCGCATCCCCATCGGCGGCGTGAAGAACAGCGGCTACGGACGCGAACTGTCCCACCACGGCGTCCACGAGTTCACCAACGTCCAGGCCGTCTGGATCGAAACACCCGAGCAGTAACGGCTGCCGTCCCCCTACGACGGCCGGCTCGGACACCCTGCGGTGACGCTCGCCGCGAGAGCGGGCCAGGAGCAGCACCCGCTCATTCCCCATCTCATTCCCCCATCACCATCCGCTCGCCACCGGTGTCTTCGGCATGCCCGCTTCCGGACAACCATCAGACGCCGGCCTCCGCGTCAGCCTGGGAGGCAACGCACCATGGAATCCCGCAACGAAAGTACTGTCAGACCCGAGCCCGAGCCCCATCCCCAAGGGCTCCCGGCACCGAAGCGCGTAAAACTGCGCGAGGTGAAGTACGCCACGGTCGTGGCGTTCCTGGCCTGGACGTTCGCCGTCTACGACTTCATCCTGTTCGGCACTCTTCTCCCCGAAATCGGAGCGGACAACGGGCTCGACAACGCCGACCAGGCCGCGCTGGCCACCGCTGTCGCTCTGGGCACGGTGGTTGTCGCCCTGGTAGTGGGTCCGGTGGTGGACAAGTTCGGCCGCCGCGCCGGCATGGTCTTCACCGTGGGCGGGGCGAGCCTTGCCTCCGCGCTGACCGCGCTGGCCGGATCGTTGGGCACCGGGGCGCTGGTGGCCGTCCGGTCCGTCGCCGGACTGGGCTACGCCGAGCAAGGAGTCAACGGCGCCTACCTCAGCGAACTGTACGACGCCTCCGACGACCCCCGACTGGCCAAGCGGAGAGGTCTCGTCTACAGCCTGGTCCAGGGAGGCTGGCCGGTCGGAGCTTTGCTGGCCGCCGGACTGACAGCTGTCCTCCTGCCGGTCGTCGGATGGCGAGGCGCCTTCCTCTTCGCCGCGCTGCCCTCTCTGGGCGTCGCCATCGCCGCCACCAAATTGAGGGAGAGCCCGCAGTTCGAGAGGATCAAGCAGCTCAGACAGCTCAAGAAGCAGGGCCTGCAACCGGAGGCGGCAGCCTCCGCCGAAGGGGCGGAGCGGCCGGCCGGCCTGCGCGCCGTGTTCCAGGGCGACGCTCTGCGCACCACGCTGGCGCTGGGCATCGGCCACCTCATGAACTGGTTCCCGGTCCAGGTGTTCAGCGTCCTGGGCACCACGGTGCTGGTCAACGTGCACCATGTGACGTTCTCGAACTCGCTGATCATCCTCCTGCTGTCGAACATCGTCGCCTACGTGGGTTACCTCGTCCACGGCTTCTTCGGAGACCGGTTCAACCGCCGCAACGTCGTCTCCACCGGCTGGCTCACCGGCGGCGTGGTCATGACCGCGATGCTCTTCGGCCCGGACCAGCCCGCCGTCGTCATCACCCTCTACAGCGTCGGCATGTTCTTCCTCATCGGCCCGTACTCCTGCCTGCTCTTCCTGGCCGGCGAGAGCTACGAAACCTCCGTTCGGGGCACGGGAGCATCGCTGATCACCGCGATCGGGCCGATCGGAGCAGTACTGGCCAGCGCGGCGTCCACCGCCCTGCTCGGCAACGGCGGCGACTGGCAGATGGCCGCTTTCCTGTTCGGCGCGGTCCCGTGCTTCATCTCCGGCCTCGTGGTGCTTGCCTCGCGCAAGCGGCTCCACGGCTCCCGCATATCGGAGCCCGTGGGCCTGGAGGCCTGAGCAGCAGGTCCGCAGCGCGGATCTGCCGTACCCTAATACCGTATTACGGTATTCTCGCTGACACAGATCATTGGAGTCCCTTGTGTCCACCACCATGCAGGACCCGCAGGCGTACATCGACGAGATGGCCCGAACACGCGGGTACGTCCTCGACTACCACAAGGTCATGGCCAAGCAGGACTTCGACGTTCTGCAGGCGGCGAACAACCTGGTCGGAGCCGCCTACCTCGAAGAGCGGACCCTGGACCGCAAGACGAAGGAGCTCATCTTCATCGTCAGCCTGACCGTCATGCGCGCCTCCAAGGGGCATATCCAGAGCCACATCAGGGTCGCCCTCGACCTCGGGCTCTCCGCGCGGGAGATCCTGGAGGCGATCGAGATCAGTCTCCCGGAGGCCGGCATCGTGGCCTTCCAGACCGGTTTCGAAGCATGGCGTGAGGTCGTTGACGCCGACGGGCTCGAGCCCACCGTCAAGGTCTTCGACGGCGGGGCCGGAGCCGGCGCCTAGTTCCTGACTGTCGCCGGGCCGGTCCTCATCGTCACGCCATCGTGACGGCGTACACCGGACAACGGGCCCGCCCTCGGCGGGCGGGCCCCCCGCACGGCAGGCCATCTCCCGCATTCCCCCCTCCCTGCCCGCCGTCGCCCACCGCGCCGCCCACGCCGGTCGACCGACGGCATCCGCACCCAAGGACATCCATGAAAACCGCAGTCGCCTTCATCGGACTGGGCACCATGGGCCAGCCCATGGTCCGTAGCCTCGCCCGCACCGTCCCCGTAGCCGTCTACGACGCCAACCCCGAGGCCGTCGCAGCAGCAGCCTCCTACGACGGCATCACCGCCTTGCACGACGCCCCGGAGTGCGCACAGGCGGACACGGTGCTTCTCATGTTGCCCAACAGTTCCGTGGTCGCACAGGTCCTCGGTGCCCCCGACGACCCCGCGAGCCTCGCCGGACGCCTGCGCCCCGGCACGCTCATCATCGACATGAGCTCCTCGAACCCCCAGGCGACCCAGGAGCTGGCCGCCCGGTTCCAGGAGCGCGGGGTGGCGGTGGTCGATGCTCCGGTCTCGGGCGGTCCCCGCAAGGCGGCCACCGCCGAGCTGACCATCATGGTCGGCGGCGCCCCCGAGGACGTCGAACGTGCTACCCCGTTGCTGCAGACCATGGGCAGCTCCGTGACCCACGTCGGGGTGTCCGGCTCGGCCCACGCGCTCAAGGCACTCAACAACCTGCTGTCGGCGATCGGACTGGTCGGCGCGCTGGAGGTGCTGACCATCGGAGCCAAGTTCGGGCTGGACCCCAAGGTGATGCTGGAGGTCATCAATCGGTCCACCGGCCGCAACCAGGCGACCGAGGTCAAGATCGGCCCTGAGGTGCTGGACGGCCGCTTCGACGTCGGATTCTCCCTCCCACTGACCGTCAAGGACATCACCACAGCTCTCGAGCTGTCCCACTCTCTCCAGATCGACCCCGCGGTCTCCGAGGCGTGCGTCCAGGTGTGTCAGGCGGCACTGGCCAGCCTGGGCAAGCCGAATCCCGATCAGTCCGAGATCGCTCGTCACCTGGAGAAGACCACCGGAGTCACCCTCGCTCGCTGAGCCACCGACCGACTGCCTGCCGCTCCGCAGGGGCACCAAGGACCGGACGGGAGACGAGGGAGTCCGGGGACCTGCTCGTGCCAGAGAGCGGTCGGTGGCCGACCACCGTCGAGTCGATCTCGTCGGCCGCGTACCCACCCGTCTCTACGTCACCGGACCACGGTGGCACCCCCACGTTCCCGAGGAGCGAACCGTGTCTTTGATCATGAACCTGACCCGCCCGTTGCTGCGCCTGAGGCCGAACGCCTTCACCACCGTGGAGAGCATGCGGAAGTCCGTCGACCGCTCCCGCCCCGACGCCCCCGTCCCGGCAGCGCTGCGGCGTTCCTGCTCCATCACGGCCGACATCGTCCACGGCCATCAGGTCATCACGCTGACCCCGAAGACGGGCCGCACGAACAAGGACCTGATCTACACCCACGGCGGCGCCTACATCTACCCGCTGCTCAGCATGCATTGGCAGATCATCGCGACGTTCATCCGCCGGACGGGAGCGAGGGTCACCGTCCCGCTCTACGGACTCGGCCCCGCGCACAACGCCGACGATGCCTACCGGCTCCTCGAAAGCGTCTACCGGAGAGTGGCCGAGCGGGCCGGGAAAGACCCTGTCTTCCTCGTCGGAGACTCCGCCGGCGCCGGACTGGCCGTCGGCCAGGCGATTCTCTACCGCGACCGGGGTCTTCGGGCGCCCGACGGTCTGCTTCTGTTCTCGCCATGGGTCGATGTCACCATGGAAAACCCGGACATCACCGCCGTCACCGGCCGCGACCCCATCCTCGCTCCGCCGGGGCTCACCGCCGCGGGCCGCGACTGGGCCGGAGACCTGAGCACCACCGACCCCCTCGTCAGCCCGCTCCACGACACCCTCAAGGACCTTCCGCCGACGTTCATCTACCAGGGAGGTCACGACATCTTCCTGCCCGATGTGAAGAAGTTCGCAGCGAAAGCAGAAGCCGCCGGCACCAAGGTGGACCTGCGCATCTACCACGCCGCATTCCACGTCTTCATCGGGGCGCCGTGGACTCCTGAAGCACGCCACGCGCTACGCGATGCAGCGGTCCGCATCGCAGCCGATTGACCGCAGATGACGGTCCTGCCCATGTGTAAAGAATCTTATCGGGGACAGCTCCCCACTTCTTCCGGAGGAGGATGATGACCGTCAGTGCAGGTGATGCAACGGCCCCGCAGCGACGCGATGCGCGCCGTAACCGGCAGCTCCTGGTGGAGGCGGGCCACAAGGTGTTCACCGAGCAGGGGCTGCAGGCACCGCTGGACGTGATCGCCCGCAGGGCGGGCGTGGGCAACGCGACGCTCTACCGGCACTTCCCCACCCGCGCCGCCCTCGTCGATGCGGTCTTGGGCGACCAGTTGACCGGCACGACGGAGGCGGGCGAACGGGCCCGGGCGGCCCCGGATGCCTGGACGGGACTGAACGACTATCTCCAGGCCGTCTTCGGCACGCTCGCCGCCGACCGCGGCACCAACGACCTCATGACCACGCATGTCGAGGGCATCGAGGCGCTGGATGCCGTACGCGCGCACAACCAAGAGACGATGGAACTCCTGCTGGAGCGCGGGCGGGAGGAGGGCGCGATCCGCGCGGACGTCACCACCGAGGACGTCCTGTTCGCGCTGGCCGCTCTGGGCCGCGCCGTCCCGGCCCTCACGACCGCGACCACGCCGGACGCCTGGCACCGCCCCCTCGCCCTGCTCCTGGACGGCCTGCGCCCGGCGCCGGCTCCCCTTCCGGGCCTCGCCCTCACCACCGCCCAACTGACCGACGTCCTACGTCATACGGGGCCGCACCGGGCGCCCGTGCGGCCACGAGTGACGTAGGCGCCATTGCGCCGGAAGTCGAATTGCCGCAGGCGGGCCTGACCTCGCACCGCTCGCATGGCACCGGCAAGACCGCGGTCACAGCCTCAGCGCCTTTTACGGCTTCGCACGGCCCGTCGATGAGGGGCCGGATCCGAGCGGCGCCCTGCTCTCCGTTGTGACGGGACGTCAGATCCTGCGAGCGTGCGGGGTGGCCACCGATCCCGGAGCGCTTCAATGTTCCTTGCCGATGCTCTCCCGCGCCCTGCTGGAGACCTGGCACCGGCGCCGGGGCCGGACACTGACGAGGGCCGCCTACGAGACGGTCGGCGGGAAAGCTGAATTACGGGTCTGCCAGTGCGGCGGGCTTGTCAGGCTCCGCCAGCAGGAGTTGGTTGGTTCTCGATCCATGCGAGCCCTCCGAGATCCAGTTGGTGCCGGGCGCGAGTGACGGCGACGTAGGCGAGACGGGCGTCCGTTTCGCTCACAGGTTCCGGGATCGGGCAGCCGCTGTCGTCCACTTGGTCGCTGTCTGGCGGCGGAGGAAAGTCGTCGGCGATTCTGACGCCGAGCCACTCACGGCCTTTTGCCTTGTGAGCGGTGGAGACCGTGACCTCGGCCTTGTCTTCGTCGGTCAGAGCGTCGACGGCGGCGATGATGGCTTCGGGTCCGTGGGTGTCGACAAGCTCGACGAACGGCTGGAGATCTCGGCCTGCGGGATCGTATTCCGCGTAGTCCTGCAACTCACCCCATGAGGCGAAGAGGACCAGTTCGGGATGGGATGTGCGGCGGCCGTCTTTGAGGTCCCGGGCGGCGAGCGCCAATGCGATGAGCGTCTGTCCGCCCCGGGTGAGTGCGACCCGACGGCCTGCCTCCAGCAGTCTCATGACCTCGGTCACGGCGCCGATGTTAGTCCGGCACAGCACCGCGTCTGGGCTCGTGACCTGGCCGACCTTCGTTGGAATGGTGTCGGAACCTGTCAGCCGAATGGGCGCGTCGGTGAACGCGAGCCACCGGTTGGCCTGTTCGGCGAGGAGCGGGCCGAAGCGGAAGGAGCGGGTCAAGGTGAGGTGTACGGCATCGAAGCCAGTCATCACGTCCCGGGCCCCGCGCCACCCGTAGATGGCTTGGGCGGAGTCGCCGACCATGACCAGCTGAGCGTGCCCGCGTTGGGCGGCGAAGACCCGCTCCAGGACCGGGTTGGTGTCCTGGGCCTCGTCGAGGAGGAGGAAGTCGGCCTCGATCTTCGGCTCGGTCAGTGCCCACATCTTCAGGTAGTGGTCGTGCTCGAAGCGGACTACGCCGTCTTCGGGATCCTGTAGATCCTTCCAAGCCTTTCCGACGAAAGGCATGACGGCCTCGGCGAGTTGGGCACGCTCTTTCGGCGTGCCCAAACCGCGCAGAGCCGGAACGTGGTGGGGAGCCGGTGCCCTGTCGGCGGACTGGCAGAAGCGGGTGACCGTGCGCAGCACCGTGTGGGACAGGGTCCGGTGGCTGATCTCGTGATCACCAATGCGGACGGGGGATCTGACTCCTAGGGTGTGCCCAATCCGCCAGGCGGGCTGGCGCGGGCTGCTGAGCCGACGAGCGAACCGGTGGCCCACAGCTGCGTAGGCCGTGGAGTGAGCCGTCCTGCACTGCACGGAGCGCGGGAACCGGCTGGCGGCGGCGTCGGCAATGTCCTTGTTGAAGGCCAGATAGCGGCCTCGGCGTCCACTAGTCGCGGCCAGCAACGCGAGCGTGCTGGTCTTGCCAGTGCCGGCGCCGGCCTGCAGCACCAAGTGGTGGCCGTCCCGAAAGGTGTCGACGGCATGGGCCTGCTCGTCTGTGGGCGTGTGCAACAAGAGCTCCACGGTGTTGAAGGGTCAGCGGGTCGTGTGCGCGGCGCTTCGGCGCTACTCGTCGGCGACACGCGAGGGACCCGACGGTGGACGCCGGTGGTCGAGCAGGACGCGTGCCGCGCAGGCGAGGACGTCTTCGGGAGTGTGCTCGGCGAGGAGGTCTTGCAGCTGCACGGTCAGTTGCCGGGTGCGAGTCCGCGCTTCCCGTTCAACTGCTTCCACGACGGCTCGGGCGAGGAAATCTGCGGGCCTCTCCCCCCGAGCTGCTGCGGCCTTGTCGAGGACAGAGCGCATGGCGCGGGTGAACGCGACGTTGAGCAGGACCTGGCCCGCGGTGTCGGGGTAGTGGGTCGTCAAGACGTCGATGGGCAGGAGCTGATCGAGTTCGTGGCGCAGGGATCGCAGCGCGCGTCCCGGTGACTTGGCCCGGTGCACGGCCATCAGGCGGGTGCGATCCGTGTTCGTCGCGAGCGGCACCCTCCGGCAGGCTCTGTGCAGCTCTGCCGGGGTGACCGGCCTGGTCAGGATGATCTCTACGGCGTGCTGCCTTCTCATCGCCGGACCGCTTTCTGGGCACCGCCGCCAGGATGCGGCCGGCGGCTGTGGGTGGGGAGGCGTCGGTGTACGTACGCGTGGTGGACGAGCGGGTCGAAGGGTTCCCAGTCCGTCAGGGCCAAGTCCGCAGCTGTGGGCGTGGCCGCGTGCTCAGGACAGCGCTGCGTTCGCCAGCGAACCTGTTCGGCGTACGGCACAGAGCTCAGGTCGTACACGGCCATCACCTCGGCGGGCAGAGCCAGCTGTCCCTGGGTGGCCGTTGCGGGAACCAGTCTCCAGAGGCCCGCCGGGCCGTGGGAGGCGAGCATCCTGAGGGTGCATCGGTCACGTCGTCGGGTCTGGGCCACGCACTGGATCTCGTCCAGAGGGCGTGCGGCGAGGTATCGGACGAACAGGATCTGGACGACGGGTCTGGCGGGTCGGCAGGGAGCTTCCGACTGCCGGGACGCTGGGTCCCCGGGTGCCGCTGGTGTGAAGCTTCCAGCGTCCACCAGGCGACGTGTGTTCACGGCCAACGCCCGACGGAGCCTCGTCAGTTCGGGGGCTGCAACGGTGTCGGCGTTGCGGGCCGGGCAAACGCTGGCGTGGGGCAGTCGGCACCAGGCGCTGCCGTCTCCGGAGGGATACGCAAGGCCGGAGCTGACGTGCCAGCGATGGTCGGCGGGCACCGCGGTCGCGGACAACTCCTGCGGGTGCAGGCGGACGGGGCGGTCCCGAACCCGCTGGTACCACTCGATGGGATTTCCGCATTCGCGGCAGCGGTCGCGTTGGGCACAACGCAGAAGTCTGGTGGGGCTGTCGGGATCGACGCACAGTGAGCGTCGCGGGTGGACAGGGGCCGGACTGCTGTCCCGGCGTCGGGGTACGGGTGAGGGGCGCATGGGCGCGAAGGTGCCAGCCCAAACGCCGTAGAGCGACGCCCGGGCCGTAGACGTCCACCGAACAGCCCCATCAAGGGCGACACACGTTTGAATTCACGCTCAAGTGTTCGCGTCGAGATGCCCGATCGGCTGAACAGTCGGCAGACCCAGACGGCTCGTCAGCCGCTCATCGGCTGCGGGGGTTCATGCCCGTGGCACAGGGCGCCGAAGAGTTCATCGAGCGGGGTGCCCAGTGCGTGAGCGAGGGCGTGCCATGACTTGAGGGTGCCGATCGTGCGGCCCTGCTCGATCTCGATGAGGGTCCTTCTGGCCAGGCCACTCCGGGCGGCAAGCTCGTCATAGGTCCATCCCCGCTCCGCGCGCAGCCGGGCCGGCTCCAAACGCAGAGCCTCGAAGTCCGGGTCGGGCGGGAAGATCGTCACCCACCCATCGGAAGGTGCAGACACCTGCCCTGTCAGTGCAGACCTCTGCCCTATTTCGACTCGTCAGGGACGAGAGCGAAGGGCAGAGGTCTGCACTAGCGTGTGCACCCGACTCCAGTCCGGCAGAGGGCCGGCGCAGTGAACGACGGGAGGAAGACGCGCGCCATGAGGCTCTGCTTCGCACGTCCGGGAGTCCGGCGCACCTGGACAGTCGAACTGCGCCCGCAACCCGGCGGGCCGGTCCTCGTGTGCCGACAGTGCACGCACGGTGGGTGGCCGCTTGTCGGCTCCGCCGCTCGAGCTGAGCTCTTGGCCCATCTGGCCGCTCATGCTCGTCAAGATCCTCTCCCCGCACACCTGCGGATCTGCCAGTGCCACGAGCGAGGCTGTCGCCAGCATCCCCGCCACCGCGGGTGCAACGGCCCGATCCGGCTCCTCCTCGTCCGTGAACGCGGCGGACGCCGCTGGCGCCTCTCCGACGCCTGTACAGCGTGTGCGGCGGCCACTTCTCAGGCCGCTGTCGTCCCTGAAGCAACCCTGCTCAGCACGACTGCACCATCCGGACAGACGCGCGCTCGACCCCGACGATGCCCAAGAGGACCAGACGGCCAGACCCGCGTGCGCGAGATGCTCACCTATCTGGCCACAGCCTTGCCCGGGGAAACCGGAGCTGACGTCCGCATGCTCGCCCTTCAGTGCGCACTACGCATGAACGACTCGGCTCAAGTCAGGTTGCCCTACGGTGTGCTACGGAGCCTTCGCGTCGAGTCTGCCGCAAGCGCCTGGCGCGAACTCGACCAGGCAGGGCTGATGCGCACATGCCCAACGACCCATCGCGCAGTGGCAGTTCAGATCCTCGACGCCGGTCTGCTCACGCAGCACCCGGCGCGGCCCGACCGGCTCCGCGCCGCCGACTGGGCGTTGCGCGGCGCCTGTCCTGCTCACACCTCCACTCCGCTGCTACGACTTGCCGCTCTGTCACTCGTCGTCCGCACTGCTCCTGCTAGCGATCACGGTGTGGCGGAGGCAGAGCATGTGGCGCGAGAGTGCGGGGTGCCTGCTACGGCCCTTCCCTCGCTACTGGAGCAGTTGGTAACCGCAGGGGTTCTCCTGACCTGGCAAGCGGTACTGGACACGGGAGAGGTGTCATGGAGGCTGGGTCCTAATGCGCTGCGCCCCTATCCCGCCATCGAGGACGCCGACTGAAACGCTCGGGCCCGTCTGATCCGCAGCTGGGGCGCCCGAGGAAAAAGCATTGCCATCGGACCACACCACATAGAGCGCGGCTCAAGGACGCCGGAGAGAGCCCGTCGGCTTTCGTCCAAGACTCGCGGCAGGCGACTGAGGTATCAGGCGCCCAGCGCCTCCACACCGGCCTCACGATCAGCGCTTCCGAAGTCCCCTCGCCACCCAGATGCTCGGATGGACGATCAGCGACTGCAGACAGGAGGAGAGAGCGTTTCAACTAGCCGATCGCCCGCGACGGGCGTTAGCACCGCTCATATTCATGCGCCAGGTCAGCATGCTCCTGCTGACTCCGTATTCGAGCATCGCCGTCTCAGGACTGATCCCCTTCCTGGCGATGGACCAGGCCGCCTCGTTTGTGATGAGGAGATTTCCCGCCAGCCAATCGGCCTCCCCTTCGATCTCACCGTCCCAGTGCCGACAACCGAGAACGTCAAGCGCCGGACCGGGTGGATGCATCAAGAGCGCATGGGCGATCTCATGATCGGCTGAACTGTTCTGGCGTCCCGGATCATGGGAGTCGTTCACCCAGATCTCGCGCCGTGGTCCTGCGTGCACGGTCAGGGCACTCAAGGATTCCCGCTCGGTCGTGAGGAGTCGCTCAATGCGAGCGTCATACGCGATTGCCGAGCTGAAGGTCTTGATGGGGATCGCCAAGTGTTCAGCGAGTTGCGCAGGCGCAAGCGGTGCGGCGGGATGGAGCCCCAACTCCCTCCGCATCTGCACCGCCAAGCGGTTGGCTTCAGCCTTGAAGCCATGACGCAACGACATAGGGAGCTCCCCTACTCCGGCTGATCCGTCACCAACTGGTTGTAGGCGACGGTGATCAGAGCTTCGAGGGCTTCTGCGGCCTCAGGAGTGAGGTTGCGATCGCCCCGCAGATGCGTAGCCACTTTGGTCAACGTGTCTTGACTGCGCGGTTCGTCGGTCCGGCGAACGAAATCATCCGCGCTCAGATTGGCCCATGTGACAAGAGCCGCGAGCCCGTCCACGTCGGGCCGTCGACCCTGAGCCAATCTCGTCAGCGTCGAGGCGCTGACACCTGCCTGCTGGGCCACGTCCTTCCAGAGAAGGCCGCGCTCCTGCCGCGTGCGATCCAGGGCTGTGTGAAACGCGACCGCGTCAAACCGTCCTGCTGCAATCCGCTCGTTCACGATCTCCTCCTCTCTCCCACACATGGTTGCACATCAGGTACCGCTTGCGAAAGTCGAACCACACCCCTTACGCTCCTGATTGCAAGATCGGTACTGATGTCGATCTTGCAATCGACTGGGAGTCAATGACGAAGGGTGGTGGCCATATGGCTACGAACACTGGCAAGGGATTCCGTCGCGGCAGCGTCTCCCGGCGGAGCCAGGTCCTCAATCCCCGGACCGCCACGTGGACAAAACGAGGTGAGAACGGCCGCTTCATGGACGGGAAGACAGGGGGCACGCCGTTCAAGGGTGTCCGCCGCGAGAAGTAGGAACGTCTCGCGCTGGTGGGAGGCCGAAGTCTCGTCTCCCACCAGCGTGCAAGGAGGTATCGATGGTTCGCAAAGAGTCCCTTGCGCAGCTCCTCGACGAAGGACGCCGCAAGATCCAGGTGACCGGCGATGAACTCGCCGAAGCCAAGCGCCGCCGCCAGCTCCTGGCCGCGTCCGCGCGCCGGGCCTTCCCGGGCTCCACCACCTACTACAACGGGAGCGTCGCGCACGGCGACGCCAACACCCCCCTCACCGACGTCGACCTCGGCGTCGTCCTCACCAAGAAGGACGCCGAGCCGTACGGCCCCGGCAAGAAGAGCGCCCTGGACCTCATGGAGAAGGTCCACGAGGTGATCCACGAGGACCTCGACGACCAGTTCGACAAGCTCACCATCGAGGTCGAAGGCCGCCGCCGCGCCGTGCTCGTACGCTTCGGCGACCCGGTCACGCCGGGGCAGGACGACTTCACCGCGGACGTGATGACCGCGCTCCCGCACCCGTCAGGCCGCGGGCTGTACATCCCGAACACGAAGATCGCGGACCAGTGGGACCGCGCCGACCCGATCACCCATACCCGGATGGTGCTCCAGGCCATCGAGGACACCGAGGTCGTCTTCGCACGTACGGTCCGACTGCTAAAGCACTGGAACTGCACGCACAGCAAGCCCATGTGCAGCTGGAACATCAAGGCGCTGTGCCTGGACTGCCTCGACGAGCCCATGCCGCTGATCAACGCGTTGCAGGTCTTCTTCACCTACGCGGCGGACGAGATCGACAAGGGCCAGACGCCCGACCCGGCCGGTGTGGCCGGCCCGATCCCGCTCAACATGCCGCGCCGCGAGGTGCGCAAGCGGCTGCGCACCGCCAAGGAATACATCGACCTCGCGATCGAGCACGAGAAGGCGGACCGCCCGCGCAGTGCGCAGCACGCGCTGCACCAGGTGCTCCCGGAGCTAGTTGCGGATGCGGACGGCACACAGGAGGAGGCCGTGCGCCTCGCCCGCACCGTCCTCGCGGGTGGTACGGCCGCCTCGGGTCTGGGGCTCGCCACTGGGCTCGGGACGTCGACCCGGCCCCGGGCCTGGGGAGATTGACCGCCATGCCCCTCTGGTACGGGGTCCAGCCGGCATGGTGGGCCCCGCTCGAACGGGACGCCCGGCAGTACTTCGGCGACGCACTCCAACACACTTACGGCCGAAGGTCGTTGACGTACGGGCTCACCGGACTCGACGTCGTGGGCGAGCCCGACCCCATCGACATCCGGATCCGCTTCCACGCGGACCCGCCCTACCCCACATACGGCCAGCGGCCCGAGGACTTCCCGCGCGTCTACGCCAAGCCGGGAGTCCCGTCGAAGCACCGCTACCAGGCCGACGGCGCCCTCTGTCTCTGGTATCCGCTCGACCCGGAAGAACAGCGGTGGACGAGTTCGAAAGGGCTGCTGGACCTCATCGAGATAGTCCGCACACACTTGTTCCTTGAACACTACTGGCGGCTCACCGGCGGCGAGCGGGGCGGCCAGTGGCTGGTGGAGGATGCTCCTCACGGCTTTCCGGGGAGTGATGCGTGGCGGTCATCGCGGCGGCACAGGCGACGGACGGCGGCTGGACGTGGACCCAGACCGCCGCACTGATCGTTCCCTGCATCGCTCTCTTCGGCGCCTACCTCACGTACGCCCTCAACCAGCGGGCCGTACGTAAGGAGCGCCGGGCCAAGACCTTTGCGGAGGCCCTGACGGCGGTCGAGGAGTACCTGGAGATGCCGTACCGCATACGACGACGCCCCAAGTCCTCCTCCGCCGTGCGGCAGCAGCTCACCGACGAGGTCAGCGGCCTACTGGCGCGGATGGCCTTCCACCAGGCGTGGCTTCAGATCGAGGCATCGGCGGTCGCGGGCCCCTACGCGACGCTCGTGGCCACGGCCCGAGCGGAGGCCGGGGCGCAGATGAGCCTCGCCTGGGACCAGCCACCCATCACGAGTGACAGCGGCATGAACCTCGGGGTGCCGTATCCGCGGGACCGGTCAAACGCCGCACGAGCCATCTGCATCGAGGTGATGCGCCGTCACCTCGGAGAACGATCGTGATCTTGGTGCCAACTATCCCTCTTTTGTGCCAACTAAAAATCCTCGTCACAAGCCCTCAGCGGCGCACTCTCGGCATCCCCAGCCCGATCCACGAGATGATCTCCCGCTGGATCTCGTTGTTGCCGCCTCCGAAGGTGAAGATCACCGCTGACCGGTAGCCGCGTTCCAGCTCGCCGTGGAGTATCTCGCCGGCCGAGCCCTCCTTCAGCGCACCCGGGACGGCGACGATCTCCAGGAGCCAGGCGTAGGCCTCGCGGCGGGCCTCGGAGCCGTAGACCTTGACCGCGGAGGCGTCCTGGGGGGTGAGGGTGCCTTCCTGGACGGCGTTCACCATCTGCCAGTTGAGGAGTTTCATCGCGTCGAGCCTGGTGTGGATCTGGGCCAGGCGGCGGCGGACCCACGGCAGGTCGACGACACGGCGGCCGTCGGCGAGCTTGGTCTCCATCGCCCAGCGCTGGACCTCGTGCAGGGAGCGGATGGCCATCGTGCCGTGGGCGGCGAGGGTGACGCGCTCGTGGTTGAGCTGGTTGGTGATCAGCCGCCAGCCCTGGTTCTCCTCGCCGACCCGGTGGGCGACGGGGACGCGGACGTTCTCGTAGTAACTGGCGGTGGTGTCGTGGGAGGCGAGGGTGCGGATGAGGGTGCAGGAGTAGCCGGGGTCGGTGGTCGGCATGAGGAGCATGGTGATGCCCTTGTGCGGCGGGGCGTCCGGGTCCGTGCGCACGGCGAGCCACACCCAGTCCGCCGTGTCGCCGTTCGTCGTCCAGATCTTGTGGCCGTTGACCACGTACTCGTCGCCGTCCCGCACGGCACGCGTCTTCAGGGCGGCCAGGTCGGTGCCCGCCTCCGGCTCGCTGTAGCCGATCGCGAAGTCGATCTCGCCGGCGAGGATCTTCGGCAGGAAGTACGCCTTCTGCTCGTCGCTGCCGTACCGCATGATCGTCGGGCCGACGGTGTTGAGTGCCATGAGCGGCAGCGGTACGCCCGCCTGGGCGGCCTCGTCGAAGAAGATAAACTGTTCCATCGGGCTCAGCCCGCGCCCCCCGTACTCCTGCGGCCAGCCGACGCCGAGCCAGCGGTCGGCGCCGAGGCGGCGGATGGTCTCGCGGTAGAAGCGCTTCTGGGCAACGTGGTCGCTGAAGCGCGAGTAGGCCCGCTCCGGCACCAACTCGGCGAAGTAGGCGCGCAGTTCGGTGCGCAGCTGCTGCTGCTCGGGCGTGTATTCGAGATGCACGGCGCCTCCTGCTGGCTCCCCAAGGCCGGACCTGTCGGCGCACACGGTAGAACGTGTTCCAGAAATTGGGAATGGTGGTGCGTGTACGGGTCCCGGACATGCCTGAGGGGGTCCCGGATGTCCGGGACCCCCTCGGGGCGGTCGGTGCGGCGGACCGCTCAGTGCGCGACGGGCCTCGCCTTCGGCTCGGCACCACTCGCGCCGACGGCCGCCGCCGTCCTCGGAGCGAGCAGCCGTTCCGCCATCAGTCCGAAGACCAGGCCGAACGCGGTCCACATCGTCACCTGGATGCCGAGCGTGGCCACCCGGTACCGCCACAGGAGGCTCGCGGAGAAGCCCGCTGGGACCTCGTTGGTGAACGACGGCAGGAACGCGTAGGCGAGTCCCACGACGAGGACGAAGAAGGCGCTCGCGGCGAGAGTCGCGTTCCAGTTGCCCAGGCGCGGCGCGAGACGCTTGCCCAGGATGACCGCGCCGACGGCCAGCAGCACGCTGAGCGCGACCATCAGGAAGAAGAGCGCGGTGCGCCGGTTGAGGGTGTCGGGGTCACCGACGGCGGGCGGGTTGGCCGGGTACTTGAGGAACGGCACCACGTACACGGCGAGCAGGCCGGCCCCCGCGAGGAGCAGCGCGGTCGCGCGCGGCCCGAAGCGGCCGATCCGGCCGAGCGCGAAGCAGTACGCGAGGGCGGCGATACCGCCGAACGCGACGCCGTACACGAGGACACCGGTGCCCAGGCCCACGGTGGACTGCAACGCACGGGAGACCAGGGCCTGTTCGGCATGGCCGTGGGCCTCGTGCATCTCCTCGAACGCGATCGCGTCGTCGACGAGCGGCTCGGCGAAGAAGTACGCGAAGACCCAGACCAGCACACCCGCGACCAGGCCCGCGAGCATGCCGCGGACGAGGAGGTTTCGGACAGTTGTGGAGTTCATGAGCTCGTACGTTCCCTGTCCTCGTCAGTGGCAGGGGAAGCCGAGCAGGTGGCGGGCGTCGTGCACCCATTCGTGCACGCCCTCGCCGGAGACCAGGGAGGTGGCGCCCTGTTCGGCGCCGACGAAGTAGAGCAGTACCAGCATCAGCACGCCGAAGAAGACCGCCCAGGGGGCGATCGCGCCGATCGGCAGCTTCTCGGGTACGGCGGTGGGGGCGGCGGTCGGCTGAATCGCGGACTGTGCCATGACAGACCTCCTGGGGGAACTCGCGTCCCGTATCGGTGGTGCGGAGGACGACAGTCACGGGTCTGACTTGCCCCCGGGCCGCACCGGGCGGGTGCGTACGGGGCTTACAGTGGCGCGACCGTGCCGGATTCCCACCGGCTTCCGTCGAACCGTCGTCAATATCGACGAGAAGGTACCGCGAAGCTGGGGTTCGGCCAAGGGCGCGTGGGACGGCGTACGGTGCGCCGGTGCGCCGTACGGTGCCTCAAGTTCCGTACATGACAACGACATTGGGGCGGTATGAGCGCGGGAGCGACCGGATGACGAGCCGCGTGATGTTGATCTCACCGGCGATCAGCGCGGCCCTGCGGGAGGCCCGTTTCGACGACAGCTGTCCCCTGGACGCGTCGGGCCTGCGGCTCGCCCGGGCGGCGGCCGGGACGCTGCCGGCGGTGTCCACGGTCTGGGTCTCCCCCACCCCGCGCTGCCGTGAGACGGCTCGGGCACTGGGCCTCGACGCCGGTCCGGGGCCGGGGCCGGCCGGTATGGACGCGGGCCGCTGGCGCGGCGCGACCCTGGCGGAGGTGACGGAGAAGGAGCCGGAAGCGCTGGCGCAGTGGCTGACCGACCCTCAATCGGCCCCGCACGGCGGTGAGTCGGTCCACGCGCTCTGCGACCGGATCGCCCGCTGGCTGGACGAGACGGTTGGGCAGGTCACGGGCCGGGCAGTCGCCGTCGTCGAGCCGGAGGTCGTACGGGCGGCGACGATACGAGCGCTGGGAGCTCCGGAGTCGGCGTTCTGGCGGATCGACGTTCCGCCGTTGACGGCAACGGAGTTGAGCGGCCGGGCGGGGCGCTGGAATGTGCGGGTGGGCGGGCAACTCGGGGCGCCGCACGACACGTAGGGGGCGTCCGGGGAGCGCACCTGGGGTTCACTGCGCGGGGTGGCTCACCCGCCGTCGTCCCCGGGGCGCGGCGTGTCCAGCGTCCAGGCGAAGTCCGTGCACGCCTGTGCGCACTCCCGGCATGCCTTCGCCGTGTCCTCCCCGCCGGGGTGGTCGTCGAAGACCTGGGCGGTTTCCAGGCAGACCGTGCCGCACCACTCCAGTTGGACACGGAGAGCGGCCTCGTCCTGGTCCTGTTCGGCGAGCAGGCGGCACGTCGCGTCGCACACCTCCGCGCACAGGATGCCCTTGCGGCGCGCGAGGGCATCCTCGGGAGGCCCGTCCGGGTCCGCGAGACTGGCGCGCAGCGCACATGAGCGCGCACACTCGGAGCACGCCTGGGCGCAGACGAAGCGGTCCTCCAAGAACCTGAAGAGTTCCTGCTGCGTAGTTGTAGGGGTCACGCCGCTCGAGTTGCCGCAGTGGGGACCGTCAAACCCTTCGGTTCAGCTGTCGTAGTCGATCGTGAGCGAGTCCGAGACCGGGAACGACTGGCAGGTCAGGACGTAGCCGGCGTCGACCTCGGCGGGTTCGAGGGCGTAGTTGCGGCGCATGTCGACTTCTCCCGAGGTGACCAGCGCCCGGCAGGTGCCGCAGACGCCGCCCTTACAGGCGAACGGCAGGTCCGGGCGGGTGCGCGCGGCGCCGTCGAGGACGGTCGCCTCCCGGGACAGCGCGGTGGTGGTGGAGCGGCCGTCGAGAGTGACCGTGACCCGGCTCACCGGGCCCGCCGCGACCGCGTCCGTGTGCTGGACCTGGCGGACCGGCTGGTCGTCGGCGTAGAAGAGTTCCTGGTGGACCCGGTCCGTGGGCACGCCCAGGTTCGCCAGCAGCCGCTGGGCGTCGCGGACCATGCCGTGCGGTCCGCACAGCCACCAGTGGTCGGTGCCCGGGACGTCGACGAGGCCCGCGAGGAGCGCGGCGAGCCGTTCGGCGTCCAGCCGCCCCGACAGCAGTTCCGCCTCGCGCGGCTCACGCGACAGTACGTGCCCCAGCTGGAAGCGCGTACGGTACAGGTCCTTCAGGTCCGCCAGCTCGTCGGCGAACATCACGGTGTCCGTACGCCGGTTGCCGTACAGGAGGGTGACCTGTGAGCGGTCGTCGGCGGCCAGGACCGACTCGGTGATCGACATCATCGGGGTGATGCCGGAGCCCGCCGCGATCAGGACGTGGCTGCCGGACGCGGTGAGGTCGGGCGTGAAGGCGCCGGTCGGCGTCATCACGTCGAGCACGTCACCGGGGCGCACGCCGTCGACCAGCCAGGACGAGAACTGGCCGCCGGGCACGACCCGTACACCGATGCGGGGTCGCTCGCCGGCCGGGGCGCAGATCGAGTACGACCGGCGCTCCTCGCGCCCCTCGAACTCCCGGCGCAGGGTGAGCGACTGCCCCGGGGTGAAGGCGTACTCGGCGGCCAGGTCCGGCGGCACCTCGAAGGCGACAGCGACGGCGTCCGCGCACAGTCGCCGCACGTCGGCGACCTTCAGGGCGTGGAAGACCGGGCGACGGCGTACCGCAGCCGTGGTCGGGGCGGTGGGCGCGGCCATCAGATCTCCTTGACGTACTCGAACGGCTCGCGGCAGACGTGGCACCGCCACAGTGCCTTGCAGGAGGTGGCGGCGAAGCGGGAGGTCTCCTCGGTGTCCGCCGAGCCACAGCGGGGGCAGGGCACCGTGCGCCGGGTCGGCAGCAGAGAGAGGGCCACCGGGCCGCGCGGGGCCGCGCCGGGCGGGGCGATGCCGTGCTCGGTGAGCTTGCGGCGGCCCGCCGGGGTGATCCAGTCGCTGGTCCAGGGCGGATCGAGGACGGTACGGATCCGCACGCGCGCGAAACCCGCCGCCCGCAGCCGGGCGGAGACGGCGGCGCGCATCTCGGCCATCGCGGGGCAGCCCGAGTAGGTCGGGGTAAGGCTCGCCACCACCGTCCCGTCCCCGGTCAGCTCCACGTCTCGCAGGACGCCGAGGTCGGCCAGGGTCAGCATGGGCAACTCGGGGTCCGGCACCCCCTCGGCGATGCCGCGGGCGCGCCGGACGTCCTCGATCCCGGTCGCGGTCACCATGTCGCCTCCGGGTGGGCGCGGGCCACGCTCTGCAACTCGGCGAGCAGCGGGGCGAGATGTTCTGTGTGCTGTCCTTCGCGTCCGGCGCCGTGCGTGATTGGTGGAACGGGCGGCATGGGCAGTCCGGCGGCCGCGGTGACCTGCCGCAGCACCTCGACGACTTCGCCCTGGACGTCGTACGCCGTGAACAACTCGCCCAGATACGGGGCGACTTCGTCCAGGGCGGTGCGCGTCCGCCGGTGGGACTCGTCGGTGCCGTCGCCGAGCCGGACGGCCCACTCGGCCGCGTACTGACGGTGGTACGTCAGTTCCTTGACGCCCTTCGCGGCGATCGCGGCGAGCACCGGATCCCGGTGGGCGGCGAGCCGTTCGAAGTGCGCGAGCCGCCAGCTGGACAGCACCAGCAGCCGCACGATCGAGAACGCGAAGTCCCCGATGGGCAGTTCGGCCAGACGCACGTTGCGGAAGTCACCCGCGTCCCGGAGGTAGGCGTACGCGTCCTCGTCGCGTCCGGTGCCGTCGACCTGGCCGGCGCGCGCGTACAGCAGACGGGCCTGGCCGAGCAGGTCGAGGCCGAGGTTGGCGAGCGCGACCTCCTCCTCCAACTCGGGGGCGCGGGTGCACCACTCGGCCAGCCGTTGGGCCGACACCAGGGCGTCGTCGGCGAGTTCGACGCAGGTCCCGGCCAGTTCTCCGGCGTCGACGCCGTCGGGCACGGTGGTGTCGACGCCGTACAGGGGGTCCTCGAACCCGGTGCCGAAGGCCCAGCGGGCGTCACTGCCGTCGTCGTGCCCCTCGGCGAGGGAGAGATAGACGTGCTCGTCATCGTGGCCGTGGTCGCTGTGGTTGTCGCTGACGTTGTCGTTGTCGTTCATGTCCGCTGCTCCTCTCCCGGCTAGATGTGGGGGACGTCGTCGGGGATGTCGTAGAAGGTCGGGTGGCGGTAGACCTTGTCGGCGCTCGGTGCGAAGAACGGGTCCTTCTCGTCGCGCGAGGAGGCGGCGATGTGCTCGGAGCGCACCACCCAGATGCTCACGCCTTCGTTGCGCCGCGTGTACAGGTCACGCGCGTGGGTGAGCGCCATCCGGTCGTCGGCCGCGTGCAACGAGCCCACGTGGACGTGGTTCAGGCCTCGCTTGCCGCGTACGAACACCTCGTACAGCGGCCACTCGTTCGAGGACGAGCCCTCGCTCCTGGCCAGGTCGTCGCTCATGCCACCGCCTCCTTCGCGGCCCGCGCGCGCTGTTTGGCGGCGTGCGCGGTGGCCGCCTCGCGCACCCAGGCGCCCTCTTCGTGTGCGGTCCGGCGGCGTGCCACCCGTTCGGTGTTGCAGGGGCCGCCGCCCTTGATGACGCGCGTCAGCTCGTCCCAGTCAGGAGTGCCGAAGTCGTGGTGGCCGCGCTCCTCGTTCCAGCGCAGCTCCGGGTCGGGCAGGGTGACGCCTAGCTTGTCGGCCTGCGGGACGGTCATGTCGACGAAGCGCCGGCGCAGTTCGTCGTTGGTGTGGCGCTTGATCTTCCAGGCCATGGACTGCGCGGAGTTGGGCGACGCGTCGTCGGGCGGGCCGAACATCATCAGCGAGGGCCACCACCAGCGGTCGACGGCGTCCTGGACCATGGCGCGCTGTTCCTCCGTACCGCGCATCATCGTCATCAGCAGCTCGTAACCCTGCCGCTGATGGAAGGACTCCTCCTTGCAGATCCGCACCATCGCGCGCGCGTACGGCCCGTACGAGCTCCGGCACAGGGGCACCTGGTTGCAGATCGCCGCGCCGTCCACGAACCAGCCGATCACGCCGACGTCGGCGAAGCTCGGCGTCGGGTAGTTGAAGATCGACGAGTACTTCTGGCGGCCCTCGATGAGCCGCTCGGTGAGGTCCGCGCGGTCGGCGCCGAGCGTCTCGGCTGCCGAATACAGATACAGCCCATGTCCGGCCTCGTCCTGGACCTTCGCGAAGAGGATCGCCTTGCGGCGCAGCGAGGGCGCGCGTGTGATCCACTCGCCCTCCGGCTGCATGCCGATGATCTCCGAGTGAGCGTGCTGGGCGATCTGCCGGATCAGCGTCTTCCGGTAGCCCTCGGGCATCCAGTCGCGCGGCTCGATCCGGCGGTCGCGCGCGATCGTCGCCTCGAAGTGCTCACCGAGCAGCCCCTCGCCGGGCTGCTCGGCGCCGCCCGTGTCCGAGGCGGCGGAGTGTGTCGTCGTCATCGATACCCGCTCCCCAACCGACCATTCGTTCGGTACCAGTGTGACGACTTTTCCCCGCCCGCACAAGGTTGTCAAGACCGTCAGCAGGTGGCGCAGCCGCCGCTGATGTCGTACACCGCGCTGGTGCGGAGCCGTTCGGCGGTGGCCGCGCCGAGTGCGCGAGTACCCCCGGTGACCAGGGCCGATCAGGCGGGCACCCGGTCGCTCACGAGGGGCACATCAGTGCGATTCACGGCTGACCTCGGAGCCGCTGGAGCCGATGAGGAAGTCCAGGTCGGCGCCCGTGTCGGCCTGCTGGACGTGGTCGACGTACAGGCGTTCCCAGCCCCTGCGGGGGTTGGCGAAGCCGGTGACCGTGGCCTCGTCGGGGGTCCTGCGGGCGAGTTCGTCGGCGGGTACGTCGACGTCGAGGCGCCGGGTTTCGACGTCCAGGATGATGACGTCGCCGGTGCGGACGAGGGCGAGGGGGCCGCCGGCCGCCGCTTCCGGGGCCACGTGCAGGACGACGGTGCCGTACGCGGTACCGCTCATCCGGCCGTCGCAGACCCGGACCATGTCACGGACGCCCTGTTCCAGGAGCTTCTTCGGCAGCGGCATGTTGGACACCTCGGGCATGCCCGGGTAGCCTCTGGGGCCGCAGCCGCGCAGGACGAGCACGGAGTCGGCGTCCACATCTAGGTCCGGGTCGTCGATACGGGCGTGGAAGTCCTCGATCGAGTCGAAGACGACCGCGCGGCCCCGGTGGCGCAGCAGGTGCGGGGAGGCCGCCGCCGGTTTGACGAGCGCTCCGTCGGGGGCGAGGTTGCCGCGCAGGACCGCGATACCGCCCTCCGCGACCAACGGCTTCGCGCGGGTGCGGATGACCTCCGTGTCCCAGATGGGCGCGTCGTCGAGGTGGTTCACCAGGGGCTCTCCGGTGACGGTGAGGGCGTCCGGATCGAGCAGGTCGCGCACCTCGCGCAGAACGGCGGACAGGCCTCCGGCGCGGTGGAAGTCCTCCATGAGGAAGCGGCCGGCCGGCTGGAGGTCGACGAGGACCGGGACACGCGAGCCGATCCGGTCGAAGTCGTCGAGCGACAGGGGGATGCCCAGGCGGCCGGCGATGGCCAGCAGGTGGACGACGGCGTTGGTCGACCCGCCGATGGCGGCCAGGGCGACGATCGCGTTGTGGAAGGACGCCTTGGTCAGGAAGGTGGCGGGGCGACGGTCGGCGGCGACCATGTCCACCGCGAGCCTGCCGGTGCCGTGGGCGGCTTCCAGCAGTCGGCTGTCGGGCGCCGGGATACCGGCCACCCCCGGCACGATCGTGCCCAGCGCCTCGGCCACCAGGGCCATTGTCGAGGCGGTGCCCATGGTGTTGCAGTGCCCTCGGCTGCGGATCATCGACGACTCGGAGCGGGTGAACTGCTCCTGGGACAGCGTGCCCGCCCGGACCTCCTCCGACAGCCGCCACACGTCGGTGCCGCAGCCCAGCGGTGTCCCCCGGAAGGTCCCGGTCAGCATGGGCCCGCCGGGGACGACGACCGCGGGCAGGTCCACCGAGGCGGCGGCCATCAGCAGTGAGGGGATCGTCTTGTCGCAGCCGCCCAGCAGGACGACTCCGTCGACGGGGTTGGCCCGCAGCATCTCCTCCGTGGCCATCGCCGCCATGTTCCGCCAGAGCATGGCGGTGGGCCGTACCTGTGTCTCGCCCAGGGACACCACCGGCAGGTCCAGGGGGATGCCCCCGGCCTCGTACACCCCGTTGCGGACCGAGGCCGCCACCTCGTTCAGGTGCGCGTTGCAGGGGGTCAGGTCCGAGGCGGTGTTGGCGATGGCGATCTGCGGCCGGCCGGTGAAGGCGTCGTCCGGTGCGCCCCTGCGCATCCAGGCCCGGTGGATGTAGGCGTTGCGCCCCTGCCCCTCGTACCACTGTGCGCTGCGAAGCTTCACCGTCGACTCTTTCCAATAATTGGCATCATGGTCTAACCTTCGGAACCTCATGGAGCATAGACAGCTGGACGAGGGAACGTCAGCCCCCGTGGGTGAGGAAGTCGCCGGGAGCGACGGTGACGTCTCGCGTCTCGTGGGTTCCGACCGGGTGCTCGCCGTCCTCAAGGAGCTGGCGCGGTATCCCGACGGTGTGGGCCTGGAGGAGCTGACCCGGGTGATCGGCAGCCCCAAGCCGACCGTGCACCGGGCGCTGGTGGCCCTGCGCCGGGCCGGACTGGCCGACCAGGGGGCCCGCGGTCGCTACGTTCTGGGCGACGAGTTCCTGCGGATGGCCTTCGCCCACCACGAGGACCGCCCCGAGCACGTCCGGGTACGTCCCGTACTGGAGGCGCTGGCCCACCGGTTCGGCGAGACGGCGCACTACGCGGTCCTCGACGGCCGGGAGGTCGTCTACCGCGCCAAGGTCGACCCGCCCACCGGTGGCGTACGGCTGACGTCGACGGTGGGCGGCCGGAATCCCGCCCACGCGACCGGCGTCGGAAAGACGCTGCTCGCCCACCGGTTGGACACCCTGGCGGCGGTCGAGGCATGGATAGGCGACTCGCCCCTGGAACACCGCACCCCCCGGACCCTGTGCACGGCCGCCGACCTCTACGCCGACCTGCGGGTCACCCGCGACCGGGGGTACGCCGTGGACGACCAGGAGAACGAGCCGGGCGTCAACTGCCTCTCCCTGCCCGTGTACGCGACCTCGCCGACGGCTCCCTCCGGCGCCGTGAGCGTCAGCGCGCTCACCTACCGGACGCCGCTGCACAGCCTGGTCGACGCGGTCGACGAGATCCGGGCCCTGCTCGGCCCCTTGGCAGAGCCCCGCCGCTGACGAACAGCATGCCGGCCCTCAACCCCCACCGCTTCGCCCCTCGAACTGGAGACTGACCCCGTGTATCTCATGCGTATCGGTGCCGCAGGTGCCGAAAAGCCTGTCGCCCGCGTCGACGACGAGACGTACGTCGACCTCTCCGACATCGTCTCGGACTTCGACGAGGCGTTCTTCGGGTCGGGCGGCCTCGACCGTGTCCGCCCTGTCGTGGCCGAGCGGACGGCCGCCGGCCGGGTGTCCCGTTTCGCCGGGGAGCGGATCGGCGCCCCGATCGCCCGCCCGCACCAGCTCCTGTGCATCGGGCTCAACTACCGTGACCACGCGGCGGAGAGCGGCATGGCCGTGCCTGACGAGCCGATCCTGTTCACCAAGTCGCCCAACACCCTCGTCGGCCCGGACGACGATGTACGCATCCCGCGCGGTTCGACCAGGACCGACTGGGAGGTGGAGCTCGGGATCGTGATCGGCCGCCGCACCAGCTACCTCGACTCGGTCGAGGAGGCGCGCGACGCCATCGCCGGGTACGTCGTCGTCAACGACGTCAGTGAGCGCGCCTTCCAGTTGGAGCGAGGCGGGCAGTGGGCGAAGGGCAAGTCCGCCGAGACGTTCAACCCGGCGGGCCCCTGGCTGGCCACCACCGACGAGATCGACGACGTCCTCGCGCTCGACATGTGGCTCGACGTCAACGGTGTCCGCCGCCAGACCGGCAACACCAAGACCATGATCTTCGACCCGTACTTCATCGTGCACTACCTGAGCCAGTTCCTCGTCCTGGAACCCGGCGACCTGATCAACACCGGCACCCCGCCCGGCGTCGGCATGGGCCTGAACCCGTTCGTGTATCTCCGGGCCGGTGATGTGATGGAGTTGGGCATCACCCGCCTCGGCAGCCAGCGTCAGCACGTGCTCGGCCCACGGTGACCGCCCGCCGTCTCATGCGCGCGTTCGTCCTGACGGCCCCCGGGAAGTACGGCGTCCAGGAGGTCCCCGCCCCGGTGGCGGACCCCGGCGAGGTCGTCGTCGACGTCGAGCGGGTCGGCGTGTGCGGTACCGACATGGAGTTCTTCACCGGCGCGATGGCCTATCTCCACCAGGGCCACTCCGCCTATCCGATGCGCCTCGGCCACGAGTGGTCGGGGCGGGTCGCGGCGGTCGGCGACGGGGTCGATCCCGGGTGGATCGGCCGCCGGGTCATGGGTGACACCATGCTCGGCTGCGGTGCCTGCCGCCGCTGCCGACGGGGCAGTCAGCACGTGTGCGAGAAACGGCAGGAGGTCGGTATCCGCGGGGAGCGGGCCGGTGCTCTGGCCGAGCAACTCGCGGTGCCGGTCTCCTCGTTGCACGTCCTGCCGGACTCCGTGGACGCGGTGCTGGGCGCCCTGGTGGAGCCCGGGGGCAACGCCTTGCGCGCCGCCCGGGCGGCGCAACTGCGTCCTGGCGACCGGGCGTTGGTCCTTGGTCCGGGGACGATCGGCCTCCTGGTCGCGATGTTCGCCCGTGCCGCCGGTGCGGAGGTCCACCTGATGGGCGCCGCCGACGCCTCGCTCGCCTTCGCCCGCGAGCTGGGCTTCGAGCACACCTGGCGGGAGGACACCGTCCCGGATCTGCCGTACGACGCTGTCGTGGACGCCTCCAACGCCGTCCATCTTCCGGACCTCGCCCTGAGGTTGGTCGAACCTGCGGGCCATGTCGTCTACATCGGTCTGGCCGGCGAGCCGAGCCGCGTCGACACTCGCGCGCTCGTGCTGGGTGACGTCACCGCGGTCGGCGTCCTGTCGGCGTCCCCCGGTCTCGACGCCACCATCCTGGCTTACGCCGAGGGTTCGGTCGATCCGAGACCCCTCGTCGCGGCGACGGTGGGCCTGGACCAGGTCGGAGCCGTCCTCGCGGGTGAGCGGCCGGTGGGCGCGGGTCCCGGACCGAAGTTCCATGTCGACCCGCGCCTGGAGTGAGCCGGTTCAGAGTGCGGCGGTTCAGAGTGCGGTGATGCCGTCGATGACGTGGCGGAGGAAACCGGCCGCGGTGCCGCCGTCGCAGACGCGGTGATCGAAGGTCAGCGAGAGGTTGACGACCTCGCGCACCTCGACCCGGCCGTCCACCGCCCAGGGGCGTTCCACGAGCCGTCCGACGCCGAGCATGCCCGTCTGGGGGTGGTTGAGGATCGGGGTGGCGCCGTCGACGCCGAGCACGCCGTAGTTGTTGAGGGTGAACGTGCCGCCGGTCCGGTGTGCGGCGGGGAGCGCGCCGCGTCGGGCGAGGCCGGTGAGGCGGCGCAGTTCGGCGGCGAGATCGGCCGGCGGCAACCGGTCGGCGTCCCGTACGACGGGGACGACCAGTCCCTCGTCGGTCTGCGCGGCGAAACCGAGGTGTACCTGGGGCAATCGGACGATCTCCGAACGGATGTCGTCCACACGAGAGTTGAGCTGCGGAAAGGCGGCGAGTCCGGCAAGACAGGCCCGGGCGAGCAGCGGCAGCAGACCTGTGCCGAGCGTGTCACGGGCGGCCAGCAGGGCGGTGGCGTCGGCGTCCGCCCAGATCGTGACGGCGGGCGTGTCACGGTGGCCGCGAACGAACTTCTCGGCGGCGGCGTCCAACGGGATCCGGAGTCCGGGCTGCCGAGCGGTCGTAGCTGTACCACTCTCCTGACTCCCCCGGCTCCCCGGCTCCACGAGGGCCGCCGCACCATTGCTCATGGCCCGCCGTGCCCCGCCTGTGCCGTAGCCGGTGAGGACCGCGCCCGAGTCGGCCTCGGCTGCGGCCTCCGCCACGGACAGCAGCGGTGCTCCGACCTTGGCCATCTCGCCGGCCGGGCAGTGCAGGGCGGTCACGGTCCCGGCGAAGGGACTCGGCAGGGTGATGACGGACTTGGCCGTCTCGACCTCGACGACGGTCTGGTCGTGCGTGACGCTGTCGCCCACGGCGACCGTCCACTCCAGCACCTCGGCCTCCACCAGCCCCTCCCCCAGGTCCGGCAGCAGGAACGTACGGCTGTTGACCGCCGGCTCGACGGGCGCCTGCGGCACCGGCTGCCGTACGCCCCGGCCGCCGTCCGGCAGCAGTCGGCGCAGTCCGGCCAACACCCGCCCGACACCCGGCAGATGGGCACTTTCGAGCAGTGGCGGCGGATACGGGATGTCGAGGCCGGTGACCCGCAGCACCGGCGCGCGCAGCGCGTCGAAGCAGCGCTCCTGAACCCGGGCCGCGATCTCGGCGCCGACGCCGGCGAACCCCTGCGCCTCGTGCACCACCAGGCAGCGGCCGGTGCGCCGTACGGACGCGGTGAGCGCGTGGTCATCGAGCGGGACGAGGGTGCGCAGGTCGAGCACCTCCACGTCGAGTCCCTCGGCCGCGGCCTGCGCCGCCGCCGCCAGCGCCACGGCGACCGACGGGCCGTAGGCGACGAGTGTGGCGTCGGTGCCGGGCCGACGCACGGCAGCCGTACCGAACGGCTCGGCGCGCAGGGGGAGTTGGATGTCCTCCTTGGTCCAGTAGTGGCGCTTGGGTTCGAGGAACACCACCGGGTCCGGGTCCTCGATCGCCTCCCGCAGCAGGGAGTAGGCGTCGGCGACCGTGGCGGGCGTGACGACCTTCAGACCCGCTGTGTGCGTGTAATACGCCTCGCTGGAGTCGCTGTGGTGCTCGACTCCGCCGATGCCGCCGCCGTACGGGATGCGGACGACCAGGGGCAGGGCGAGGGCGCCGCGGGTGCGGTTGCGGAACTTGGCCATGTGGGAGGCGATCTGTTCGAACGCCGGGTAGGCGAAGGCGTCGAACTGCATCTCCACCACCGGCCGGAAACCGGCCATCGCCATCCCGACGGCGAGGCCGGCGATGCCCGCCTCCGCGACCGGGGTGTCGAAGCAGCGGCGGTCGCCGAACGCGTCCGTGAGTCCGTCGGTGACCCGGAAGACACCGCCGAGCCGGCCGACGTCCTCGCCGAACACGACGACGCGTTCGTCCGCGTCGAGCGCGTCCCGCAGAGCGGTGTTGAGGGCCTGTGCCATCGCGGTGGCCGTCATCTCAGTTTCCCTCCAACTCGGCGCGCAGGGCGGCGCGTTGCTCGGTCAGTTGCGGGGTCGGGGTGCTGAACACATGGTCGAACAGCGAGAGCGGGTCCAGAGCGGGGTCCGCGGCGAGCCTGACGCGCACATCGGCCGCGTACGCCTCGGCCTCCGCCGCGACCGCACGGATGTCGTCCTCGGTGAGCAGGCCGTGCTCGCGCAGCCAGTTCTCCAGCCGGTCGATCGGGTCACGTCCACGCCAGTGCTCCGCCTCCTCGGCCGGACGGTAGCGGGAGGGGTCGTCGGCGCTGGTGTGGGGGGCCATCCGGTAGGTGTGCGCCTCGACCAGCCAGGGGCCGCCGCCCGAGCGGGCTTCCTCAACCGCCTTGCCCAGTACGGCGAGTACGGCCGCCACGTCGTTGCCGTCCACCTGCTCGGAGCGGACGCCGTAGCCAACTCCCTTGTACGCCAGGCTCGGTGCGGCGCTCTGCGCGGAGAGCGGGACGGAGATGGCGTAACGGTTGTTCTGCACCAGGAAGACCACGGGGGCCCGCAGGACGCCCGCGATGCCCAGCGCCTCGTGGAAGTCCCCCTCGCTGGTGGCGCCGTCGCCGACGAGCGCGAGGGCGACCGTGTCCGTTCCCTTGAGGCTTTCGCCGTGGGCCAGCCCCGTGGCGTGTGCCGCGTGAGTGGCCAGCGGGGTGCACTGGGGGGCGGTGCGGTGTCGCACGGGGTCGTAGCCGCAGTGGCCGTCGCCGCGCAGGAGGGTCAGCGTCTCGACGGGGTCGATACCCCGGCTGACCAGCGCCACGCAGTCGCGGTAGGTGGGGAACAGCCAGTCGGTCGGGCGCAGGGCGAGGGCGGCGCCCACCTGGCACGCCTCCTGGCCGAGGCTGGACGGGTGGACCGCGAGCCGGCCCTGACGGGCGAGCGCGGTCGCCTGTTCGTCGAAGCGGCGCCCCACCACCATTTTCCGGTACGCCGCGAGCAGCAGCCCGGAATCGGGCAGGTCGTACGCACGGCATTCGCCGGTCGAGTCGTCCGGTTCCGCCAGTTCCGCCAGTTCGGCCAGTTCGCTCGGATCGCCCTCCAGCTCTTTCCCCTTCCATGGGAAAAAGCGGACCGGAACTTGAGAAGGAAGCCATTGCGAAGGTGAAAGCGAAGGCACAGACGGAGAATCCGCCCGTTCCACCACGGCTCCAAGCGTCGGTTTGTTGCCCAATTCCCCGCCGTCCTCTCCGTGCGGGACGCTGCTGCGCCCGGGTGCTCCACCAGGGCTAACACAGTCTCACCTCGCCTTTCGAGAAGGGGAGATGAAGCGGAACTGAACAGTCCGCAGGTATGCGCCGGCCGGGCCTGGGTGAACGGAACGTCAACCTACCGTTGGGGCAACGGTAATTTTCGGGTCGCCCGTCCTTTGCGATTCTCCGGTTGCAATTGATCCGCGAAGCACGGCCCTGCGGAAGGCAATGGAATGTCCCCCGTACGCCCCCAAGTACGCCCGGGAAATCGTCACTACACACTCGTCTGTACCTCCTGCGGCACCCGCTACGAGGACGACGGCCTGATTCTCGACTGCCCTCGACCACACGATCCGGCGTTCCTGCGCACCGAGTACACCGCGCACAGCGGGTATGAGGGCTCCGCCGGACGCGTCGGCACCGGGTTGTTCCGTCACGCCCCTCTGCTGCCGGTGGCGCGGACCTTTCCCGATGTGCCCGGCCCGGTCGTCCACCACGCGGACCGGCTCGGCCGGCGCATCGGCCTCGATCAGCTGTGGGTCGCCTTCAACGGGTACTGGCCGGAGCGCGGCGCTCAGCTGCCGACCTGCACGTTCAAGGACCTTGAGGCGTACACGGTGCTCGGCCGGCTGCCCGTCGACCCGCCTGTGCTGGTGATCCCCTCGGCGGGCAACACCGCCGCCGCCTTCGCGTGGGCAGCGACCCGTCATCAGGTGCCCTGCCTGCTCGTGGTGCCCGCACCGGCCATGGTCGGCATGCGCTTTCCCGGGCCGCTCGACCCCTGCGTACGCATCGTCGTCCTCGACGGCGGCGCCACCTACAGCGACGCCATCGCCGCCGCCGACCTGCTGGCCCGGCTCCCCGGCCATCAGGCGGAAGGCGGCTGCCGCAACGTCGGGCGCCGCGACGGTCTGGGCACCGTGATGCTGGCGGCGGCGGAGGCGATCGGGCGTCTGCCGAAGACGTACGTGCAGGCGGTCGGCAGCGGTACGGGAGCCATCGGCGCCCATGAGGCGGCGCGCCGGATCCGGTCCGGTGGCGAGCGGCTGCCGCGTCTGCTGATGTGTCAGAACGCGCCGTTCACCCCGCTGTTCGAGGCCTGGCGGTCCGGCGGTACGGCTCCCGCCGACCGGGAACACGAGCCGCTGGCCCGTGAACTGACCAACAGGCGACCGCCGTTCACCGTCCACGGCGGCGTACGCGACGTGCTCACCGAGAGCGGTGGCGACGTCCTTCGTGTCGACAACGTTGCCGCCATCGCGGCGATGGACCTGTTCGCGGAGACCGAGGGCATCGACATCGAGCCGGGTGCGGGAGTCGCGCTGGCCGCCCTCGCCGACGCCGTGAGCGCCGGGCGCGTCGACCGCGACGAAGTGGTCCTCCTCAACATCACGGGCGGCGGCCGGGCCCGGCAGTCCCGCGACCTCCGGCTGATCCCCGCCGAGCCCTGGCTGCGTATCCCCTGGCCCACTGGCGGCGACGGCCCGCGCATGGTCGCCGAGCAGGTCGGTCGGCGTCTGTCGTACGCCTCCACGCCTGCGGGAGCGGCCAGTTGACGCCCCACTGTCCGCGCCCCAACGCCCGCTTGGGCGGCGCCGGATGACCCGCCACCGTACCGATGACAGCACCCCGACACTCCCCCACACCCCCACCGGAGCCCGCCGATGACCGTCAGCCATGGCCTGGAGCCGTCCGCCGCCCAGCGCTCGATGTGGTTCGGCCAGCGGCTCGGCGGCGCCGGTGCCGCCTACAACGTGGGCGAGTACACCGAGATCCACGGGCGCGTCGAGCCCGAGCTCTTCCGGGCGGCCGTACGGCTGGTGGTGGAGGCGACCGAGACGCTGCGGTCGCGGTTCGCGGCGGACGACGACGGCGTACGGCTGCTGGTGGACGCCGGTCACGGGTGGACGATGCCCGTCGTCGACGCGGCGGGGGCCGAGGCCGCGCGGGACTGGATGGCGGACGACTTCGGCACGCCCTTCGACCTCGACCGGGGCCCGCTCTTCCGGTACGCGCTGCTGAGCCTCGCGGACGACCACTGGATCTGGTACCAGGCGTACCATCACATCGCTGTCGACGGCTTCAGCTGTTCGCTCATCGCCCGGCGGGTGGCAGACGCGTACACCGCGCTCGCCGCGGGCACCCCGCACACTCCGCCGCCCGCTCCCCTCGGCCCGCTGATCGCCGCCGACAGGGCCTACCGCGCCGCGGAGCGGCAGGAACGCGATCGCGCCCACTGGGCGAGCGTCCTCGCCGACCGGCCCGAGCCGGTGAGTCTGTCCACCCGTCCGCCCCGGGTCGGCGACCGTTTCCTGCGCCGCACCGGCCATCTCCCCGAGCCCGCAGGGAACCTGGTCCACTCGGCCGCCGCCGGAGCCGGGACCCGCTGGTCCCGCGTGGTCCTCGCGGCGACCGCCGCCTATCTGCACCGGCTCACCGGCGCCCATGACATCGTCCTCGGCCTCGCGGTCGCCGCCCGCGAGAGCGAGACGGAACTCGCGACCCCGGGCATGGCGTCCAACGTGCTCCCCCTGCGGCTGTCCGTACGCCCGGACACGCCCGCCGTCGACCTCGTACGGCAGACGGCACAGGCCACACGCGACCTCCTCGGTCACCAACGCCACCGGGGCGAGGAACTGCGCCGGGAGGCGAACTGGCCCCAGGACGGGCCCCGTTACTTCGGTCCGGTGGTCAACGTCATGGCTTTCGGGCCGGAGGTGCGCTTCGCCGGGCATCCGACCACTCGCCACAACCTGTCCACCGGGCCGGTCGAGGATCTCGCGGTCAACGTCTACGACCGCGCCGACGGCCAGGGGATCCGGGTCGATCTCGACGCGAGTCCCGAGCACTACACGGATAGCGAACTCACCGCCCACCACCGGCGTTTCCTCCACTTTCTGGAGGCGTTCGCGGCGGCGGCCTCCGTACCCGGCACGGTGGTCGGACGGGTCGGGGTGACGCTCCCCGGCGAGGAGTCGCGGCTCGACGGTCCGGTTCCCGCTCCCGCCGTACACGGCGGCACTGTTCCCGGGCTCTTCGCGGCCCGCGTGGCGGCCGACCCCGAGGGCGTCGCCGTCATCCACGGCGAGCAGGCGATCACCGGCCGCGGTCTCGACGCCCGCGCCAACCGGCTCGCCCACCGTCTGCTTCGGCTCGGTGTCCGGCCCGAGGACCGGGTCGCGGTCCTGATGCGGCGCTCGGACGAGCTGATCGTGGCGTTGCTGGCCGTCCTCAAGGCGGGCGGCGCCTACGTCGGGCTCGATCCCCGCGCCCCGGCCGCCCGCACCCGGCGGATCCTCGCGGAGACCGACGCATCGGTCCTGCTGACGGACAGCGCCGACACTTCGTACGACGGTCTCCGCACCGTCAGCTGCACCGACCCCTCGCTCGTCACCGAACCGGAAACCGCTCCCGAAGTGCCGCTGCACTCCGACCAGTTGGCCTACGTCAGCTACACCTCGGGCTCCACCGGCAGGCCCAAGGGCGTCGCCGTCACCCACCGGGACATCGCGGCGCTTGCCGCCGACTCGGCGTTCGAGGGCGGCGCGCACGCACGGGTTCTCGTCCATTCGCCAACGGCGTTCGACGCCTCCACGTACGAGATGTGGGTTCCCTTGCTGGGCGGGGGCACCGCGGTGGTGGCCGGGGCGGGCGGGGCCGACGAGTACGTCGACGCCGCCGGGGTCGCCCGACTGACGGCCCGGCACGGACTGACGGCGCTGTGGCTGACCGCCGGGCTCTTCCGGCTCGCCGCCGAGCAGGACCCGGGCTGCTTCGCCGGTCTGCGCCAGGTCTGGGCCGGCGGCGAGGCCGTTCCCGCCTCCGCCGTCCGCCACGTCCTCGCGGCCTGTCCCGGTCTGACGGTCACCAACGGCTACGGCCCGACCGAGACGACCACGTTCGCCACCTGCCGTCCCTGCCCGGACGGCGCCGACGTGCCCGACGCGCTGCCCATCGGCCGCCCGCTCGACGGGATGCGCGCCCAGGTGCTCGACGGCGCCCTGCAGCCCGTTCCGCGGGGCGTGGTCGGCGAGTTGTACGTGACCGGGCCCGGCGTGGCGCGCGGCTACCTGGGCCGCCCCGAAGCCACCGCCGAGCGCTTCACCGCCGACCCGTACGGCCCGCCGGGTGCCCGCATGTACCGCACCGGTGACCGCGTCCGCCTGGACGGGAACGGCGAGCTGGAGTTCCACGGGCGCGCCGACGGCCAGGTCAAGCTGCGCGGCTTCCGCGTCGAACCCGGCGAGATCGAGACAGCCCTCGCCGCCCATCCGCAGGTCGCCCAGGCCGTCGTACTCGTCCGCGAGGACCGCCCCGGCGACCGGCGGCTGATCGCGTACGCGGTGCCCGCCGAGGGGCCGGTACCCGACCCGGAGTCCCTGCGCGCCCACCTCGCCGAACAGCTGCCCGACCAGCTGGTCCCCTCCGCGGTCGTGCGGCTGGACCGGCTGCCCCTGACCGCCAACGGCAAGGTGGACCGCGCCGCGCTGCCTGTTCCGCAGGTGACGAGTGGGAGCCAGGGCTCAGGGGCCCCGCGACCACCACAGACCCCACGGACGCCTCAGGAAAAGGCCCTCTGCGACCTCTTCGCGGACGTCCTGGGTCTGCCAGAGGTCGGTGCCGACGACAGTTTCTTCGCGCTCGGCGGCCACTCACTGCTCGCCCTGCGCCTGATCGGCCGGATCCGCGACACGCTGGGCGCCGACCTCACCCTGCGCGACCTGTTCGGGGCGCCCACTCCGGCGGCCCTCGCCGGTCCGCTCGGGGGCACGGGAGCCGTCGTATGGCCCGTCTCGCGGCCTGGACCGGGAGCCGTCCCGGACGAGGCGCCGCTGTCCTCCGCCCAGCGGCGCCTGTGGTTTCTGGACCGGCTGGAGGAGTCGGGCGCGGCCTACCACATCCCCCTCGCCGTACGGTTGACGGGCGCCGCCCTCGACCAGGGCGCCCTGCGCCTGGCGCTGGCCGATCTGGTCGCCCGGCACGAGATCCTGCGCACCGTCTACCCGGATACCGACGGCACTCCGCGCCAGCGGCTGCTGGACCCCTCGACCGCCCGGCCCCGACTGCACGTCGACCACGTCACGGAAGCCGAACTGCCCGACCGTCTGGCCGAGTTGGCGGGCCTGCGGCTCCGCCTCGCCGAGGAGATCCCGCTCCGCGCCCATCTGCTCGTCCTCGGCCCCGAGGACCACGTCCTCCTGCTGGTGCTGCACCACATCGCCGCGGACGGCTGGTCCCTGGATCCCCTCACCCGCGATCTGGCCGCCGCGTACCGGGCCCGCCGGGATCACCGGGTTCCCGATACGGCTCACCTACCCCTGCAGTACGCGGATTTCGCCGTCTGGCAGAGCGAGCAGCTCGGCGGCACCGGCGGTCTGATGGGCTCTCACCTCACTTACTGGACACAGGTGTTGGCCGGGCTGCCGGACGAACTCCTCCTGCCTGCCGACCGTCCCCGCCCGGCCCGTGCCACTCACCGGGGTGGCGACATACCCGTACGGCTTGACGCGAGCCTCCACCGGCGGTTGCGCGCGCTCGCCGGGGAGACCGGCACGACGCCGTTCATGGTCGTCCAGGCCGGTCTGGCCGCCCTGTTGACCCGGGTCGGGGCGGGCACCGACATCCCCCTGGGCACTCCGGTCGCGGGGCGCGCCGACGAGACGCTGGACGATCTGGTCGGCTGCTTCCTCAACACCCTCGTCCTGCGTACCGACACCTCCGGCGCCCCCACCTTCCGCGAACTGCTGGACCGGGTCAGGGACACGGATCTCGGTGCCTACGCCCACCAGGAGCTGCCGTTCGAGCAGCTGGTCGAGGCCCTCAACCCGCCCCGCTCACCTGCCCGGCACCCGCTGTTCCAGGTCATGCTCGCCTTCCGGCCCGGCGCCGAACCGCACCTCGACCTGCCAGGCCTCACTGCCCGGAGTCTCCCCGTGGAGACCGGCGCGACGAAGATCGACCTCACCTTCAACCTCGGCGAACGGCACGCCGGCGACGGCTCCCCGGACGGCATCGAGGGCATCCTCCAGTACAGCGCCGATCTCTACGACCGGGCTACGGCCGAGGAGCTGGCCGCCCGCCTGGAGCGGCTGCTCCGGGCCGCTCTGGCGGATCCCGACCGGCCCGTGGGCACACTCGACATCCTCGGCCGGGACGAACGGCGGCGCCTGCTCGTCGAGTGCAACGACACCGCGCGGGAGGTTCCGGAGACGGCCTTCCACCGGATGTTCGAGGCGCGGGCGGCTGAGACACCGGACGCGGTGGCCGTGACGGACGCGATCACCAGCCTGACCTACAACCAACTCGACGTGCGCGCCGACCGGTTGGCGCGAGCGCTGACCTCGGTCGGCGCGGGACGCGGCCGTGTCGTCGCCTTCTCGCTGCTCCGGTCCGTCGACCTCGCGGTGGCGGTGCTGGCCGTTCTCAAGGCGGGCGCGGCCTATCTGCCGCTCGACCCGGAGCACCCGGTCGAACGGACCGCCTATCTGCTGTCCGACGCCGGCCCGGTGTGCGTCATCGCCAGGGACCCGGTCGGCGTCGGCTGTCCGGTCGTGAGTCCCGACGCGGACGCCCCCGGCACCCTCTTGAGTGACGCCCGCCCGGCCGACCCGGCCTATCTGATCTACACCTCCGGCACCACCGGACGCCCCAAGGGGGTGGTCGTCGAACACCGCAACCTCACCACCTACGTGGCCCGTTGCGTGTCGGCGTACCCGAGTCTGCGCGGCGCCTCGCTGCTGCACGCCACGATGTCCTTCGACGCCACCGTGACAAGCCTGCACGGGGTGCTCGCCGCGGGCGGGCGGGTGCACATCGCCGCCGTCCACGAGGCGGGCGCGGAACCCTTGCCCGGCGGCTACACGTTCCTCAAGGCCACGCCGAGCCATCTCGCGCTGCTGCCCGCCCTGCCGTACGACATCTCGCCCACCGAGGAGTTCATGCTCGGCGGCGAGGCCCTGGTCGGGGAGGCCCTGCGCGTCTGGCGCCGGGACCATCCCGACGTACGGCTGATCAACCACTACGGCCCGACCGAGCTCACCGTCGGCTGCACCGACCACCGCATCGACCCAGGCGACGACCTGCCGTCCGGCCCGGTGCCCATCGGGCGCCCCATGTGGAACACCCGCGCCTACGTCCTGGACGCGTGGCTGAACCCGGTGCCCGCCGGCGTCGAGGGTGAGCTGTACGTGGCCGGCGACCAGGTGGCCCGGGGCTACTGGAACCGGCCCGGGCTGACCGCCGGACGGTTCGTCGCCGACCTGTACGGGCCGCCGGGTGCCCGGATGTACCGCACCGGCGACCTGGCCGTGCGCCGGGCCGACGGCGTCCTGGAGTTGCGGGGACGGGCCGACGGTCAGCTGAAGATACGGGGCCTGCGGATCGAGCCCGGCGAGATCGAGGGGGTACTCACCGCGCACGACGACGTCGACCAGGCCGCGGTGGTGGTCGGCGAGGACCGGACCGGCGTACGGCGGCTGATCGGCTATCTCGTGGGACCGGACACCGAAGCCGGAATCGACGTGCGGGCGTACGCGGCGGAACGGCTGCCCGGTCACATGGTCCCCGAGGTGTTCGTGATGCTCGACGCCCTGCCGATGACACCCAACGGCAAGCTGGACCGGGCCGCGCTCCCCGCGCCGCCCGATGTCACGACCGCCCAGGGGACGCGTGCGCCGCGCACTCCGCAGGAGGAGATCCTGCGCGGGCTGTTCGCCGAGATCCTAGGTCGGGATCCGCACGGTGTGGGCGTGGACGACGGTTTCTTCGACCTCGGCGGCGACAGCATCACCTCCATCCATCTCGTCAGCCGCGCCCTCACGGCCGGGCTGCGGCTCACCCCGCGCGATGTCTTCGAGCAGCGGACGATCGCCGGACTCGCCGCGGTGGCCACGGCGCGTCCGGCCCCGGCACGGGGGCCCGCCCTGGAGCCGGCGGTCGGCGAACTGCCGCTGACCCCGGCGATGCACCGGCTTCGTGAACGCGGCGGCCCCATCGGCTCGTTCAGTCAGTCGGCGCTGTTCGTGACACCCGCCGACGCCGACGAGAAGCGTCTGGCGGGCGCCCTCCAGGCAGTACTCGACCACCATGACGCGCTGCGGATGCGTGTGACGACCGCCGGTGACTGGACCGCGTACATCCCGGCTGCCGGGAGCGTGGACGCGGTCGGGCTGCTGGATCGGGTCGCCGTGCCGGACGGCGATTTCGGTGCGGTGATCGAGCATCTGGTGGCACGACTAAGCCCGGAACAGGGTGAGTTGGTGCGCGCGGTCTGGCTCGACGCCGGGGCCGACCGGCCCGGCAGACTGCTGCTGACGGTGCATCATCTGGCCGTGGACGGGGTGTCCTGGGGGATTCTCCGGGCCGATCTGGCAGCCGCCTGGCGCGAGGAGGAACTGCCGTCGCCCGGCACTCCGTTCAGGCACTGGGCCCGACTGCTGGAGCGCGAGGCCGATGCCCGGACCGGTGAACTGGCCGTCTGGCAGGACTTGTTGGACGTCCCCGACCCGCTGCTGGGCGCCCGGCGCCCCGACCCGGCGCAGGACGTCGTCGCCGTAATGCGCCACCACACCCGGACCCTTCCGGCCGAACTGGCCGCCGACCTGCTCAACGCGGTGCCCGCCGCCTTCCACGCCGGCCCTGACGACGTCCTGCTCGCCGCCCTCGCCGTCGCCTTCGCACGGTGGCGGCACCGTCCGGCGCTGCTGCTGGACGTCGAGCGGCACGGGCGCGAGGAACTGGCCGAGGGGGTCGACCTGTCCCGGACCGTGGGCTGGTTCACCAGCGTCGTGCCGGTGCGGCTCGACCTCACCGGCCTCGCCCTGGACGACTCCGCCGAGGTCATCAGGAGCGTCAAGGAACAGCTGCGCGCCGTACCCGATCACGGCATCGGCCACGGTCTGCTGCGCCACCTCAACCCGGCGACCGGACCCGTTCTCGCCGCGCTCCCGGTCCCGCAGATCGGCTTCAACTACCTGGGTCGCACACCCGCCGCAAGCGCGCGGGCGGCCGACTGGTCGCCGGCTCCCGAGGCGCTTCCCGGGTCGCTCGCCCTCGGCGCCGCCCACGACCCCGCCCTGCCCGTCACCCACGGCCTGGAGATCACCGCCGTGGCCACCGCCGAAGGGCTGCGGGCCACCTGGTCCTGGGCTCCCGGCATCTGGTCGGTGGACGACGTACACGCCCTGGCCGGGCTGTGGTGCGACGCCCTGACCGCCCTGACCCACGCCACCGCGGAGGGCGGACGGACCCCGTCCGACCTGCCGCTGGTGTCGCTGTCCCAAGCAGAGATCGCCGAACTCGAAGCCGAGTTCGGAAGCGAGTGGAGGTAACCCACGGTGACCCGGTCCGGAATCTCCGACATCCTGCCCCTGTCCCCGCTGCAGGAGGGGTTGCTCTTCCACGCCCTGTACGACGACGACCGCAGTCCCGACGTCTACGCCGCCCAGCAGGTCCTGGAGCTGACGGGCGAGGTCGACCCCGCCGCCGTACGGGCCGCCGGGCAGGCCCTGCTCGACCGGCACCCCAACCTGCGCGCATGCTTCCGCCGCCGGGAGGCCGGACAGCCGTTCCAGATCGTGCCCACTGACGTCGAACTCCCGTGGTCCGAGACCGACTTGTCGGCGTATGACGAGCGCGACCGGGACAGCGCATGGCAGCGGCTGCTCGACGCGGAGCGCACCCGCCGCTTCGACCTCGCCAGGCCGCCGCTCCTGCGCCACCTGCTCGTCCGCTGGGCCCCCGACCGCTACCGGCTGGTGATCACCAACCACCACATCCTGCTCGACGGCTGGTCCAAGCAGCTGCTCGTCCGTGAGTTCAGCGCCCTGTACGCGGGCGAGCACCCGACCGCGCTCCCGACCGTGCCGCCGTACCGCGACTACCTCGCCTGGCTGGCCCGGCAGGACCGCGCCGCCGCCGAACGGGCCTGGCAGGACGTCCTGTCCGGCTTGCCCGGGCCCACCCTTCTGAGCCCCGCCGCCCCCACCACGCCCGTCCTCCCCCGTGAACTCGTCGTCGAACTGCCCGAGGAGCTCACCGCCCGCGCCGACACCACGGCACGCTCGCTCGGTGTCACCCTCAACACCCTTGTCCAGGGCGCCTGGGGCCTCCTGCTCGGCAGGCTGACCGGGCGTTGCGACGCCGTCTTCGGCCAGACCGTCACCGTCCGTCCACCCGAACTGCCGAACGTGGCGTCGATGGTCGGCTTCTGCATCAACACCGTGCCCACCCGCGTCTGTTGGGACGAGGAGGACAGCGTCGCAGACCTCCTCACCGGCATCCGGAGCCGACAGGCGGAACTGCTGCCGCACCAGTATCTCGGCCTCGCGGACATCCGGCGCGCCACCGGCACGGGTGACCTCTTCGACACCCTGCTGGCGTTCGAGAACTACCCCGCGTCCGCCGCCAAGGGCGCGTCCGAGGTCACCCGGCTCACGGCCCGTGACGCCACCCACTACCCGCTCACCCTCTCCGTCCTCCCCGGCCGCCGCCTCGCCCTGCGCCTGTCGTACCGGCCCGACCTGTACGACGAGACGGGCGCCCGCGCCCTGTTGGACCGTTTCGCCATGGTGCTGGCAGCCCTGGCGGCCGACCCGGCACGTCCTGTCCGCGAGGTGGAGGCGCTGCTGCCGGACGAGCGGGAACGCCTCCTCGCCCGTCCGGCCACCGAGCCCGCACCGGCAGCCGTCACCCTTCCCGAGCTGTTCGCCGAACAGGCCGCCCGCACTCCCGACGCCCCGGCCGTCGTGCACGAAGGAACCCGTCTCACCTACGCGGAACTGGACGCGCGGTCCAACCGCCTGGCACACCTGCTCGCCGAACGGGGCGCGGGTCCTGAGCGGTTGGTCGCCCTGGCCCTGCCCCGCACCCCTGACCTCGTGGTGGCCGTACTGGCGGTGCTGAAGACCGGGGCCGCGTATGTACCGATGGATCCGGAGTACCCGGCGGAGCGGCTGGCGTTCATGCTGGCCGACGCGGACCCGGTGCTGCTACTGACGGCGGACGACGAGGCGGCGGAACCGCGAGCCGGTGACGTGCCCGTGGTCACCGTGGCCGAGTCGGTCAACTACCCGGCGTCCGCACCACAGTTGCCGCTTCCAGACCCCGCCGGCATGGCCTACGTCATCTACACATCGGGTTCCACCGGTCGCCCCAAAGGTGTCTCGGTGCCGCACTCCAACGTCGTTCGGCTCTTCGAGTCCACCCGGCACTGGTTCGACTTCGGGCCGGACGACGTGTGGACGCTGTTCCACTCCTACGCCTTCGACTTCTCCGTGTGGGAACTGTGGGGTGCGCTGCTGCACGGCGGCACACTCGTGGTCGTGCCGTTCGCGGTGAGCCGTGAACCGGAGGAATTCCTGCGGCTGCTCGTCCGGGAGCACGTCACCGTGCTGAACCAGACGCCGTCCGCCTTCGGCCAGCTCCTGCGCGCGGACGCCACCCTGCCAGATCTTGGGCGTGAACTGGCCCTGCGTCACGTCGTGTTCGGCGGTGAGGCACTCGACTTCACCCGGGTAGGCGAGTGGTACACCCGGCACCCTCAGGACGCGCCCGTCCTGGTCAACATGTACGGCATCACCGAGACTACGGTCCATGTCACCGGCCTGCCGCTGACCAAGGGCGCGGAACGGGCCGCCCAGGGCTCGATCGGACACCCGATCGCCGACCTGCGCGCATACGTGCTGGACGCCGGTCTGCGGCTCGTACCGCCGGGTGTCACCGGTGAGTTGTACGTCGCCGGGGCGGGACTGGCCCGCGGGTACCTGGGCCGGCCGGGGCTGACGGCCGGGCGGTTCGTGGCCGATCCGTTCGGGAACCCCGGGGAACGCATGTACCGCACGGGTGACCTGGCGCGCCGGTCGGCGGACGGTGAACTGGAGTACGCGGGCCGGGCCGACGACCAGGTCAAGATACGCGGCTTCCGCATCGAACTCGGCGAGGTGGAGGCGGCGTTGGCAGGCCATCCCGAGGTCACCGAGGCGGTCGTCGTCGAGCGGGACGGGCGGCTGGTCGGTTACGCGGTGGGCGGCGCCGCCCTGGACGCGGAAGACCTGCGCCGCCACGCGGGTCGTACGCTCCCCGAGCACATGGTGCCCAGCGCCGTGGTGGTCCTGGACCGGCTGCCGTTGACCGCGAACGGCAAGCTGGACCGGGCCGCCCTGCCAGAGCCGGTGGCCCCGTCCGGTGGGGGCCGCGCCCCTCGTACTCCCCAGGAGGAGATCGTCTGCGGTCTGTTCGGCGACGTCCTCGGCGTGGCGGCACACCGGGTGGGCGTGGACGACGGGTTCTTCGACCTCGGCGGCGACTCCCTGCTCGCCATGCGGCTGACCGACCGGATCAGGGGCGCGCTCGGCACCGCACTGCCCGTCCGCGCGGTCTTCGAGGCACCGACTCCGGCCGGACTGGCCGAGCGCCTGAGCGCCGAAGACACCGTACGACGCCCCGAACTCACACCGTACGTACGCGGCCAGGCCCCGATTCCGCTGTCGTACGCCCAACAGCGCCTGTGGTTCCTGAGCCGCCTCGACGCGGGAAACAGCACGTACACCGTCCCCTGGGCCCTACGGCTCACCGGCCCCCTCGACCGATCAGCACTCCAGGCCGCCCTCGCGGACCTCGTGGCCCGGCATGAACCGCTCCGTACGGTCTACCCCGACTTCCAGGGCACCCCGTACCAACGCGTCCTCGACCCGGAGGCGGGCCGGCCTGACCTCGCCGTGGCGGCGACCACCGAGGCCGAACTCCCGGCACTGCTCACCGCCGCCGCCCGGCATCGCTTCGATCTGTCGTCCGAACTCCCCCTGCGCGCCACCCTGTACACGCTCGACGCCGACACGCACGTCCTGCTGCTACTCGCCCACCACATCGCTGTCGACGGCTGGTCCATGGCACCGTTGATGCGCGACCTGGAGACGGCGTACGCGGCACGAAGCACCGAGAGCATCCCGGAGTTTCGCCAACTGCCGGTCCAGTACGCCGATTTCGCGCAGTGGCAGCGCGACCTGCTGGGCGTAGCAGCATCGCCCGAGAGCTTGATAGGCCGTCATATCGCCTACTGGCGCGAGGCTTTGTCCGGTGCTCCCGGCGAGTTGCCTCTTCCCGCCGACCGTCCGAGGCCCGCCGAACCCAGCGGCGACGGTGACCGGGCCGCCCTCACCATCGACGGGGAGCTGCACGCGGGACTCGCCGACCTGGCCGCCGCCTCCAAGGTCACCCTCTTCATGGTGCTTCAGGCGGGGCTCGCCGCGCTGCTGACCCGGCTTGGTTCGGGCACCGACATCACCCTCGGCACCCCGGTCGCGGGACGCCCCGACGGCCGACTGGACGATCTGGTCGGCTTCTTCGTCAACAGTCTCACCCTGCGCACCGACACCTCGGGCAACCCCACGTTCCGCGAACTACTCGACCGCGTAAGGGAGTTCGACCTCGCCGCCTACGCCCACCAGGATGTGCCGTTCGACCTCCTCGTGGACGCCCTCAGCCCGGAACGCACCCTCGCCCGGCACCCCCTCTTCCAGGTCGTGATCGCCTTCACCGGCCACTCCGCGCACCCCGGTCTCTCCCTGCCCGGACTGGGCGTGACCCGCGAACCCGTGGAGACCGGCGCCGCCCGCTTCGACCTCTCCCTCTATCTGAGCGAGCGCCGCGACACCGACGGCAGCCCGGCGGGCATCGACGGCATCGCCGAGTACAGCACCGACCTGTTCGACCCGGCCACGGTCGAGCGGCTCACCCGGGTTCTGGTGCGTCTGCTGACCTCCGTCGCCGCCGACCCCGGCCTGCGCATCGAGGACGTGGACCTCCTCGGGGACGACGAGCTCTTCCGGGCACCCGTCAGCACCGCCCTGCCGGAGACAGAGCCCACGACGACGACTGCGGTCACCGGTGGGCAGGAGCCCGCGACCCCGGCCGAGCGCGTCCTCGCCGCGCTCTTCCGTGAACTGCTCAACCTCCCCGAAGTCCCGCTCGACGAGGACTTCTTCGCCCTCGGCGGCGACAGCATCTCCTCGATCCGGCTGGTGAGCCGGGCGGCCGAGGCCGGGGTCGTGATCAGCGCGCGGGACGTCTTCAAGCACCAGACGGTGAAGGAGCTGGCGGCGGTGGCACGCGGTCCGGTCGGCGGGGCGACCGCCGCTGACGACGGCCCGGCCCTCGCCCACATCCCCGGCGACGGAACAGGGTCGGTCCCGCTCACCCCCGTCATGCGGTGGCTGCTCGAACGCGGCGGCCCGATCGGCCGCTTCAGCCAGTCCGTCCTGCTGACGGTGCCGCCGGCGGCCGGCCTGCCGCAACCGGCCGACGCCCTGCAGGCCTTGCTCGACCACCACGACATGCTGCGAGCCCGTCTCGGCACCGGCCCTGGCGCGAGTGCGGACCCGGTGCTCGACGTACGCCCGGCCGGCACCGTCCGAGCCGCCGAGCTGCTCGACCGCCGGGACGTATCCGCCGTGGACGATCTCCGCCCGGCCGTGGCCGAGGAGTTCGACCGGGTCGTGGGCCTGCTCGATCCGGCGGCCGGGGCGATGGCGCGGGCCGTGTGGTTCGACGCCGGACCGGACCGGCCGGGGCGACTGCTGCTGGTCGTCCACCATCTGGCCGTGGACGGCGTGTCCTGGCGCATCCTCGTCCCCGACCTGGAGGCTTCCTGGACGGCTGTCGCGGCGGGCCGACGGCCCGAACTGCCCTCTGTCGGCACGTCGTTCCGCCGCTGGGCCATGGTGCTGGGCGAGCAGGCGCGTACCGCGTCGAGGGTCGCCGAGGCCGAGTTGTGGCACGGCGTCGCGGACGCACCGCGCACCCCGCTGGGCACGCGTCCGCTCGACCCCGACCGGGACACCGCCGCGACGACCCGCTCGCTGCGGCTGACCCTGCCGCCCGAGACCACCGGCGCCCTCCTCACCACCGTCCCGGCCGCCTTCCGTGCCGGTGTCCAGGACGTCCTGCTGACCGGTCTCGCGCTGGCCGTCGCCGACCACCAGGGCTCCCCGCACGTCGTCCTCGACGTCGAGGGCCACGGCCGCGAGGAGCTGGTCGCCGGCCTCGAACTGTCGCGCACCGTGGGCTGGTTCACCTCGCTCTACCCGGTCCATCTGGACCTGGCAGGTGTGGACGTGGCCGACGCGCTGGCCGCCGGACCCGCCCTCGACCTCGCCACCAGCCGGGTCACCGGACGGCTGCGCGAACTGCCCGACCACGGCACGGGTCACGGCCTCCTGCGCCACCTCAACCCCGGCACGGCGGCCGAGTTGGCGAAGGCTCCCGCTCCGTCCATCGGCTTCAACTACCTCGGCCGGTTCACGGCTCCCACCACCACCGGCGCCGAGCCGTGGGCCTTCGCCCCCGAGTCGTCGGCACTCGGCTCCGGCACCGACCCCGGCCTCGCCGCCGCCCATGCCCTCGACGTCAACGCCGTCGTCCACGACACCGACACCGGGCCGCATCTGCTGGCCGACTGGTCGTGGCCCGACGGCGTACTGACCGAACCCGAGGTGCGGGCGCTGGCCGAGTCCTGGTTCGCCGCCCTCACCGCCCTCGTGTCGCGGACCGGCGACAACGCCGGCACCGGGTCCGGGTCCGGCCTGTCGGTGGCGGGCCTGTCCCGTGACGAGCTCGACGAGTTGGCGGCGGGCCTCGAAGGCTGACCCCGAAGGGCCCGAGAAGCAGAAGAAACAGCGAGACGAGAAGACGACATGACGCAGCCCGCGCTGGCCGACGTACTCCCCCTGACCCCTCTCCAGGAGGGCCTGCTCTTCCACGCCCTGTACGAGCACGAACGGGACGCCCCCGACGTGTACGTCGTCCAGTTGGTCTTCGAACTGGAGGGCCCGGTGGATTCCGAACGCCTCCGCGCCGCCGCCCAGGCGCTGCTGGACCGCCACCCGAACCTGCGGGCGGCCTTCCGGCGACGCCGGGGCGGCCAGCCGGTGCAGGTCGTCCCGCTCCGGGCGACGCTGCCGTGGGCGGAAGCCGATGTGACGGGGCCGGATGCCGACGTCGAGAAGGCGTGGGACGCCCTTCTGGACGAGGACCGGCAGCAGGGGTTCGACCCCGCCACCCCTCCCCTTCTCCGCTGCACCCTGGTCCGCACCGGAGCCGACCGCCACCGGCTGCTCATCACCCACCACCACATCCTGCTCGACGGCTGGTCGGTCTCCGTGCTCCTGCGGGAACTGCTCGCCCTGTACGCCGCCGACGGTGACCCGGCGGTGCTCGCGCCCGCTCCGCCGTACCGCGCCTTCCTCCAGTGGCTGGAGCGCCGGGACCGTGCCGCCGCCGAGACCGCCTGGCGGGAGGCGCTGGCCGACGTGACGGAGTCGACCCGGCTGGCCCCGGACACCCCGTCGAGCGCCGCCTCGGACGCCGAAAACGCCTTGGATCTGGTGCAGGCCCGCACCGAACTGTCGGCGGAGACCGGGGCCGCCCTCACGGCACGCGCCCGGAGCCTCGGCGTCACCGTCAACACCCTGGTCCAGTCCGCCTGGGCGCTCCTCCTGGGCCGGCTGACCGGCCGCGACGACGTCGTCTTCGGCACCACCGTCTCCGGCCGGCCGCCCGAGCTGCCCGGCGTCGAGTCCATGGTCGGCCTGTTCATCAACACCGTCCCGACCCGGGTCCGGCTGCGCCCGGCCGACTCCCTCGGCCGTCTGCTCCACGACGTCCGGGACACCTACGTCCACCTCCTCGACCACCACCATCTCGGCCTGGCCGACATCCAGCGGGCGGCCGGCGTGCCGGAGCTGTTCGACACCCTCCTCGTCTTCGAGAACTACCCGATGGATCCCGAGGCGACCGGCGACGGTGATACGGGCAGCGGCAGTCGGCTCCGCGTCACCGGATCGAGCGGGCGCGACGCGACCCACTATCCGGTGACCCTCGTCGCCGTCCCCGGATCCCGGCCCCGCTTCCGGCTGGCCTACCGCCCCGGGCTGTTCGACGCCGGATGGGCCGACGCCACGCTCGCCCGTCTGGTGCGCATCCTGGAGGCCATGGCCGCCGACCCGGACCTCCCGCAGGGACGCCTGGGCATTCTGGCGCCGTACGAACTCCCCCAGCGGGTCCAGCTCCCGCCGGCCGCGACCCACACCCTGCCCGGCCTCTGGTCGGCCCAGGTCGCGGCCACCCCGGACGCCGACGCCGTACTCGACCGGGGCACCCGGCTCACGTACCGCGAACTGGACGCCCGCGCCGAGCGGTTGGCCGACCGCCTCACCGCCTTCGGTGCGAGCCCGGAACGTGTCGTGGGCATCGCGCTCCCCCGAACGGCCGAGCTGGTCGTCGCCGTCCTCGCGGTACTCAAGTCAGGCGCCGCCTATCTGCCCCTCGACCCCGCCTATCCGGCCGACCGCCTCGCCTACATCGTCGACGACGCCCGTCCGGTCGTCGTCCTCACGACCGCCGAGACCACCGGAGCGCTCCCGAAGGACACACCGACGCTTGACGTCGCTGGCGAGCTGACGACAGATCAGCAACCAGATCAGAAAGCCGAGTTGGGGCCGGAGAACCTCGCGTACATCACCTACACCTCCGGTTCCACCGGTCGCCCCAAGGGTGTGCTGGCCACCCACCGCAACGCCGTCGAGTTCGTCGAGTGGACGCACCGCGAGTTCGGGCACGACCGGCTGGCCAAGGTGCTGTTCTCGACCTCCCTCAACTTCGACGTGTCGGTGTTCGAGATCTTCTCCCCTCTCCTGTGCGGCGGCCGGGTCGAGATCGTCGAGAACCTCCTCGCGCTCACCGACGGCACCCCTCGCGACGCCAGCCTGATCAGCGGCGTGCCCACGGTCATGGCCGGTGTGCTCGCGGAACGACCGGCCGTCTCACCGCACACGGTGGCCCTCGGCGGCGAACCGATCCCCGGGCGGCTCCGCGCCGACATCGAGGCCGCCTTTCCCGGGGTGCGGCTCGTCAACTTCTACGGCCCCACCGAAGCGACGATCTACGCCACCGCCTGGCAGTCGGACCTGCACCCGGACGTCGGCTCCGCGCCTCCCATCGGACATCCCCTGGCCCGCAACCGGGTCCACCTGCTCGATCACGCCCTGCACCCCGTCCCCGACGGAGCCGTCGGGGAGGTCTACGTGGCGGGCGGCGGACCCGCCCGCGGCTACCTCGGCAGGCCCGCCCTCACAGCCGAGCGGTTCGTCGCCGACCCGTTCGGCGAACCGGGGGAACGCCTGTACCGCACGGGCGACCTCGCTGTCCGCGCCCCGGACGGGCAACTTCGTTTCCTGGGCAGGGCCGACCACCAGGTGAAGGTCCGTGGCTTCCGTATCGAACTCGGCGAGGTCGAGGCCGTACTCGCCGCCCACCCGGCCGTCGCGGGCGCGGCAGCGGCGGTGCGGGAGGACGGCCGTGGCGGAAAGCAACTCGTCGCGTACGTCGTCCCCACGCAAGCACCGGCACCAGCACCAGGCGAGGAACCGGAAGGCGGGGCCGTGTCCCCCGACGGGCTCCGCGACCACCTCGCCCGCACTCTCCCCGCCCACATGGTCCCCTCGGCTTTCGTCACGGTCGCCGTCCTCCCCCGTACCGCCAGCGGCAAGCTCGACCGTAAGGCGCTGCCCGCCCCCGACGCGACGCCCCACGGCGCCAAGGCGGCTCCACGTACCAGCATCGAGGAGGCACTGCGTGGCATCTTCGCGGAGATCCTCGGTCTCGATCCGGCCCAGGTCGGTGTCCACGACAGCTTCTTCGACCTCGGCGGCCACTCCCTGCTGGCTCCCCGCCTGACCTCGCGCATCCGCGCCGAACTCGGCACCGACCTGCCCCTGCGCGTCCTCTTCGACACTCCGACCGTGGCGGCGCTGGCCCGCCGGGCGGGCGACGGCGACCGGGCCGCGGACACCGGCGCGGCTCCGCTGGGCCCGGTGCTCCCCCTCCGTACCCGTGGTCACCGCGAACCCCTCTTCTGCCTGCCGCCGGCCTCCGGCCTGTCCTGGGGCTTCGCCGGACTGGCCCGCCATATCGCCCCGGACCGCCCGCTGTACGGACTGCAGTCCCGTGGCCTGGTCCCGGGTCAGGAACCGGCAGGCACCCTCGCCGAGGTGGTCGCCGAGCACACCGCCCGAATCCGCGAGATCCAGCCGCACGGCCCGTACCACCTGCTCGGCTACTCCATGGGCGGTCTCGTCGCGTACGAGGTGGCCGTCGGTCTCCGGGCGGCCGGAGAACAGGTCGCACTGCTCGCGCTGCTCGACGCCTTTCCCGGGGCCTGGACCTCGCAGGGTCCCGCCCCGTCCGACCGCCCGGCACTGCTGCGCAGTCTCCTCAGCATTCTCGGCCGCGAGGCTCCAGTGTGCGGGGACGACGACGAGCCGCTCACTGACGCGCGGTTCGCGGCGCTGGTCCGTCGCGTGGCCGACATGCCAGGCAGTCTCGATGACGCCGAACTGGCCGCCCTGGTCGACGTGACGGCCAACAACCGGCGTCTGCTCGGCGAGTTCGCCCCCACGTCGTACGACGGTGACCTGCTGTTCTTCACAGCCGCGCAGGATCCGGACGCGGTCCCCGACCGGCACGGCGCCTGGCGGCCGTACATCTCGGGCCGCGTCGACAATCACGATCTCCCGTGCTCCCACGGGGAGTTGACCCGGCCCGCGGCACTGGACCGCATCGGGCCGGTGCTGAACAGCCACCTCAGGAGGAACCAGGTATGACCACCAACCCCTTCGACGACGACACCATCGAGCACCTCGTCCTGGTGAACGACGAGGGCCAGCACTCCCTGTGGCCCGCGTTCGCCGACGTCCCAGCCGGCTGGACCGTCGTCCACGGCCGGGCGAGCCGCCAGTCCTGCGTGGACCACGTCGGCGAGCACTGGACCGACATGCGCCCCAAAAGCCTCGTCGAGGCCATGGGTCAGTGAGCACGGACAACACGAAGAACAGCGCGAAGTAACCACGCGAAGAACGAAGAACATGGAGACATCGACGACCATGCGTGACACGACCAAGCTGGTGTGCCTTCCGTACGCGGGCGCGGGCGCCTCGTTCTACCGGCCCTGGACCGCCCTGGCAGGCGCCGAGTTGGAAATCGTGGCGCTGCAACTCCCGGGCCGGGAACGGCTGATCGACGAGGAGCCGTACACGGACGTCCACCGGGCGGTCGACGGGCTCCTCGCCCAACTGCGGGCACGCCTCGGTGCCGAGGGCGGCCGGGTGGCCCTCTTCGGGCACAGCCTCGGCGCGGTGCTCGCCTACGAACTCGCCCACCGGCTGACCGCCGAGCCCGGCGTCGAGCCGGTGCACCTGTTCGTCAGCGGGTCACCTGCGCCCGGCAAGGGGCGTGCGGGTCGGGCCACCGGGCTGTCCGACGACGAATTCCTCGCCCGCGTAGGCGAGTTCGCGGGCTACCGCCACCCCGCCTTCGACGACCCGGAGATGCGCGAGCTGCTCCTGCCCGCCCTGCGCGCGGACGTCGAGATGCACGAGAACCACACCCCGTCGACCGAACTCCCCCTGGACCTGCCCCTCACGGTCCTCCGGGGCCAGGACGACGAGCTGGTCGACCATGACGACGCCGTGTCCTGGAGCAAGTCGACCGCCCGCGACTTCACCTACGTCGAACTCCCCGGCGGTCACATGTACTTGACGGAGGTCGCGCCCGCCCTCCTTCATGTCATCGCCTCGAAACTCACCTCGTAGTTCGCCCCGAAACTCGCCCCAAAGCTCGCTTCTTGAAGGAGTTCCCGATGCGTCTGCACGGAAAGTCGGTCTTCGTCACCGGCGCCGCCCGTGGTCTGGGCCGGGCCACCGCGCTCGCCTGCGCCGCCGAGGGCGCCGATCTCACCCTGCTGGACATCTGCGCCGACCTGCCCGGAGTGCCCTACCCGCTGGGCACCCCGGGGCAGTTGGAGCACACGGCCACCCTGTGCCGGGAGGCGGGCGCGGCCGTCCTCACCACCGAGGCCGACATCCGCGACCTCCTTGCCATCCGCAAGGCGGTGACCCTCGCCGAGGACCGGTTCGGCCGGATCGACGTCGCCGTCAACAACGCGGGCATCGCCGCACCCTCCGGCAAACCGGTCCACGAGATCGACGAGGACGAGTGGTCCCTGATGATCGACGTCGACCTCTCCGGCGCCTGGCGGGTGATCCGCGAGGTCGGCAAAGCGATGAGCGCCCGGCGCGCCGGCAGCATCGTCAACGTCGCCTCCACCGCCGGACTCGTCGGCTACCGGCACTTCGCCGGCTACGTCGCCGCCAAACACGCCGTCGTCGGCCTCACCAAGGCCGCCGCGCTCGACTACGCACCGACGAAGGTACGCGTCAACGCGGTCTGCCCCGGGTCGGTGCGCGACGACGCGCAGGCCGAGGGCCGGATGCTCGCCGAGATCGCCAGGGCACTGGACGTACCGGTCCACGAACACGAGAAGACCTTCGTCGAGGCGCAGCCCATGAACGCGCTGATCGAACCCGAGGACGTCGCCGCCGCGATCGTCTTCCTCGCCTCGGACGACTCCCGCCAGATCACCGGGTCCGTTCTGACCGTGGACGGCGGCTTCAGCATCCGCTGAGTCCGGCTCCCCCGAGCACCAAGGAGTAGTACGGCCCGTGAACGCCTCACCGCCCGATCCCACCGGCTGCCACGCGATCCGCGTCCGGTCCGCGCACTTCCCGGCGTCCGTCGGCGACCAGGAACTGTGGATCGAGGACGTGCCCGTTCCGGCCACGGACCCCCTCGCCGAGCGCCGTCGGGCCATCGAACTCGCCCGTCCGGCCCACGACATACGCAGGGTTCTGCTCCGGTACGCCGACGGCGTGTCCGACCTGATCGTCGTGAGCCGACGCGGCGGCCATGACCGTACGCCCGTGGACCGGCCGCCGGCCGCGCCCCCTCCCGCCTGGGGTCTGGGCGGCGACGGTCCTGCCGCCGGCTTCTCTGTCGCCCTCGCTCAGCGAGGTCAGAGGAGTGAGGAAGGACAGGCAGGGGACGAGGCGAGCTGGCTCACCGCACTGGCCGTAACCCTGCGCCGCTACGATCCCGACGTCCCGCCGGTCATCGGCACGGACCACGGCGGCCTCACCGTCGAACAGGCCGCCACGCTCGGCGAGTCGAAGCCCTCCCCCGCGACGAGCCCCGCCCTCACGGGCCTCCTCTTCGCCACCCAGAACGAGCATGAGGGCGACACCGAGGGCGTGAGCCAGTACGTGCCCTGCCTCGCGCCCCCGTTCCCGCTCACCGTGTCCGTCTTCCGGGACTCGGGCTTCCGGGACTCGGGCGGGTGGCATCTGCGCTGCGACTATCTGGGCAGCCACTTCTCCCCGGAGATCGCCGCACAGTTCGTACGGCACCTGGTGCACGTACACGAACAGGTACTGAACCGCCCGCGCACTCCGCCGGCCGATGTCGAGCTGCTCGACGAGGCGGAGCGCGCTCGCACGGCGGCGCTCGGCCGCCCGTCCCGTGCACTGGCCACCGCACCCACCCCCGCGAGCGTGCCCGCCGGACTCGACCGGCTCGTGGCGGCGACGCCGGACCGTGTCGCGCTGACCGATGGCCCGGCCGTCCTGACGTACCGCGAACTCGACGCGCGGGCCGACCGGTTGGCAGCAGGACTGCGGGCAAGCGGAGTCGGCGGCGGCGACCGGGTGGGCGTATGCCTGGAGCGTTCCGCCGAACTCGTCGTCGTTCTCCTCGCCGTACTGAAGGCCGGCGCCACCTATGTGCCCCTGGACCCCGCCTACCCGGCGGACCGGCTCGCCCACACGGCACTGGACGCGGAGTTGGGCGTGGTGGTCACCCGGCTCCCGGAGTTCCCGGCGGTGGCGGACTGCGTACGGGTGACGCCTGACGAACTGACGGACACCTGGACCCCGGAGGGGCACGCGAACCTTCCGTCCCCTTCGCCCGACGACGACGCCTACGTCATCTACACGTCCGGCTCGACCGGCCGCCCCAAGGGCGTCGTCGTACCGCACCGCAACGTGGTCGCCCTGGTCGACGCGACCCGCGACGAGTACGGGTTCGGCGAGGAGGACGTGTGGACGTGGTTCCACTCCGCTGCATTCGACTTCTCGGTGTGGGAGATCTGGGGCTGTCTGCTGACCGGCGGACGGCTGGTCGTGGTGCCGTACTCGGTGTCCCGTGAGCCGGACCGCTTCCGTGATCTGCTCGTCGCCGAGCAGGTCACCGTGCTCAGCCAGACCCCGTCGGCCTTCGCCCAGCTCCTGGACGTCGACCATGCCGACGTGGCTGTGCGGCTCGTCGTCTTCGGCGGTGAACCGCTGGACGCGCGCATGCTGCTGCCCTGGTTCGACCGGCATCCCGAGCGGCTCTGCCGGGTGGTGAACATGTTCGGCATCACGGAGACCACCGTCCACGTCACCGAGCAGACCCTCACCCGGAAACTGGCCCTGGCCGGCACCCGTTCCGTCGGACACGCCCTGCCCGGCTGGCACCTGTACGTGCTCGACCCGGCCGGACGGCTGCTGCCGCCGGGGGTGGCCGGCGAGATCTGCGTCGGCGGCGTGGGGGTGGCGCTCGGCTACCTGGGCCAGGAGGAGTTGACACTCCGGCGGTTCGTGCCGGACCCCGTCACCGGAACCGTCATGTACCGCAGCGGTGACCTCGGGCGACTTCGCCCCGACGGGCGGCTCGAACACCTGGGGCGGATCGACAGCCAGGTCAAGATCCGCGGCTTCCGGATCGAGCTGGACGAGATCCGCTCGGTGCTGCTGGAGGACCCGGACGTCCGGGCGGCGGCCGTGGTGGTACGCCGTGAGGACCCGGACGACTCGGCCACTGCCAGGATCGACGCGTACGTGGTTCTGTCGCCGGGGGGCGATCCGCGCGCGGTCCGCGAGCGGGCCGCCGGGATCCTGCCCGAGTACATGCTCCCGGCCACGGTCAGCGCGCTGGACGCACTCCCCCTGACCCCCAACGGCAAACTGGACGCGGCAAAGCTCCCCGCGCCGACGGCCCGCCGGACACGGGGAGAACTGGGCGCAGGCCCGGTCGTCACCTCCCCCGACGACCTCACCGCGAACCTGACGGACATCTGGAGCGAGGTCCTGGGCGTGCCCGTCGGCCTGGACGACGACTTCTTCGAACTGGGCGGCAACTCCCTGTTCGCGGTCCGTATCAGCGCCGCCCTGCGCGCCCGGGGTCTGCCGGCCCTCCGCCTGCGGGAGCTGTACCGCCACCCAACTGTCCGGGCGACGGTCGCGAACCTCGGGGCGCCCGGCCTCACCCGCCTCGACGGCACCGGCGCCCGGACCGAGCAACTGTCGTGATCCGCCCGCCACTTCAGGCGCGGCGCCTGCCGCCCCGTCCCTCTTTCCTCTACTTGATGCTGATCTCCGCCAGCTGGAGGCGGCGCAGGGTGCTCTCGTCGGAGGCCGGTGCGCCGAGCCTGGTGGTTTGCAGTCGGACGTATCGGCCGGTGGCTGCGGTGAGGGTGTAGGTCTGGGCGGTGCCGTTGGGGTTGGCCTGGCCCGTGACCGTGCGCGCGGTGGTGTAGGAGGTGGCACCCTCCGCCCGGGTCCGCAGGGTGAAGTCGACAGGGAAGCCCGCCGTGCCGCCGCCGACCGCACCGATGTCGGTACGGGGGTGGAGGGTGACGGAGCCGATCGCCCGGTCGGCGCCCAGGTCGACCTCGATCCAGACAGGTGTGGCGCTGACGTCGGCGGAGGTGAAGTCGATACTGGTGAACCCCTTGGCACCGGCCACGCCGACCGTGGTGCCGTCGAGCACCCGCGTCTTGCCCCAATCACCGTTCTCCAGCGTGCAGTTGCTGGTCACCGAGGTCGCGGCGGTGGGGACGGTGAGTTCGGCCAGCTGCAGCCGGTACTTGGCCGGCTCGTCCGCGGCCGGGGCGCCGAGCCTGGTGGCCTGCAGGCGCACATAGCGAGCGACGGTGGTCCTGAACCCGTAGGTCTGCACAAGGCCGCCTGGATCGGGCTGGGCGGTGACGGTACGGACGGTCGTGTACGCGGCGGCAGCGTCCGCGCGGGTCTGGAGGGTGAAGTCCACCGGGAACCCCGCCGTTCCGCCACCGGCGGCGGGGGTGTCGGTGCGGGGGAAGAGGCGTACGGCGTCGAGGTCGGTGTCGGCACCGAGGTCGATCTCCACCCAGACGGGATTCGCGCTGACATCGGCGGAGGTGAACTCGTTACTGGTGTAACCCCGGGCGCCGGTCGCGCTGGTGAGCTTGCCGTCGGTGAGCCGGCTTCTGCCCCAATTGCCGTTCTCCAGGCTGTTGTTGCTGGTGACCGTCCGGCCGAGGGCGAGGTTGTCGAGCCGGCCGGCGCCGGTGACGGTGAACGTCCAGGTCCCCGGCTGGAGGGTGAAGTAGACGTACGAGGAGTCCTTGGCCGTGTAGCTCAGACCGCTGACGCTGCCCGTGGAGGAGCCGCCGGTGAAGACGGTGGTGCCGTTCGCCTTGATGACAGGCTGGGAGCCGCCGTAGGTCGGTACGCCCACGCGGGCCGTCGTGCCGCTCGGCGAGGTGAGGTTCAGGGTGACCGTCGTGCCGTCGCGGGTGATGCCGAAGCGGATGTCGCCCTTGACGGTGGGCGTCACGGCGTTGATCTTCGTGAGGGTGCCGGTCTGAGGGATCACCTCGTACGTCTCCCAGCCTGCCGTGGTGGGGCGCACACCCGCCGCATAGGCGGACAGGGCGTACAGCGGGGCGCCGTTCCAAGCGTGATTGTCGGTGCCTTCCGACTTGACCCACACCTCCCACAGGGTGTGGCAGGCGGGGTCGGCGACCTGGGCGGCGTAACGGTTGCGCATCCGCTCCTCGGCGACGGTGGCCGCACCCATCAGGTACAGCGCCTCCAGGACGTAGAACTCCGTGTAGGGGCTGGCGTTGAGGTGGGTGCGCAGCACGTCGGTGATCGCCGGGTAGTGGCTGGGGGTGGCCAGGCCCGCGACGACGGCGAGGGCGTTGGCCCGGTCGTCGGTGTCGCCGTTGTAGCCGGGCGAGCGGTACTCGTTCTTCGTGGAGTTCCACAGCAGGGTGTCGAAGTTGGCCTTGATGCTGGCGCGTTGGGCCTGCCATCCGGCGACGTCGCCGGTGTTGCCGCTGAGATCGGCGAGCTTGGCGGCGGTGTCCAGGGCGAGGTAGTACCAGCAGTTGTTCAGGACGCGGGTGTCGATGTTGCTGCCCCAGTCCTGCCAGTCCCAGTCGCCGGCGCGGTGGGTCACCAGGCCGTCGCTGCCCAGGCCCCACAGGTCCAGGTACTTCTTCACCGCCGGGTAGGCGCCGGTGACCGTGCTCGTGTCGCCGGTGTAGAGGTGGAACGTCCAGAAGGACCACACCGAGGCGAGCATCTGGTTGGGCAGTTCGGCGGTCCAGATGGTCGAGGGCATCGGGGAGTAGAGCGCCCCGGTGTCCTTCTGCCAGGAGGCCAGCTGGGAGATGGCCTTCTTGCCGAGGGCGTGGGACCTGGTGTCGAAGGTGTAGAAGCCCTCCTTCAGCTGGTTGACCACGTCGCCCCACCACTGGGCGCGTTCACGGGTCGGGCAGTCCATGTAGTTGTCCCGCATGTTGACGTACATGGTGCGGGCGGCCTTGGTCCACACGGTGTCGAAGAAGGCGTCGCTGCTGGTGAACGACCCGTCGAAGTCGGTGTCGTAGCCGGACTCCCGGTACTTGAGATCCACGATGGTCACGCCCGCCGGGATGGTGTACCGCACCGCCGTACCGCTCATCCAGGCCAGCGCCTCGAACTCCTGGACCCCGCCGGTGCAGACGTAGGTGGCGCGGACGTTGAAGATGGTCTTCTGGTCGATGCCGACCAGTCCCTTGCCGTCGTCGTAGTGGTCGGTCTGGATACCGATCACCGTGCCGGCCGGGGCGTCCACCTTGAGGTACGGCGTGACCTGCAGGTTGGACGGCAGGGTGGCGGAGATGGCGGTGCTGCCCTGTCCGGTGGACGGCAGCGACGCCGCATTGGAGTAGGACGTGAGTCCGGAGTAGCGGAACAGCGGGATCGGCCGCTGGACGAGGTCGTTCCAGGGGGCGGCTCCCGCGGCGCCGAAGTCGGTGGGCGCGCTCCAGCCGCTGTCGTCGAAGCCGGGTGACTGCCAGCCCGCGAGGGCGGTGGCGTTGCGGGCGTCGTAGTAGATGTTCGACTCGGGCAGCCGGAAGTTCGCCTGCGAACCGCCGGTGTTGTTCGAGTAGCCGGCGTGCACGGTGTGCTTCCAGCTGGTGTCGCTGACGATCCGGGTGGTCGTGGAGCCGGTGGTGATGTCCGACTGGAACAGCAGTCCGCCCTTGCCGCTGCTGTTGTGCGAGAAGCCCTGCTTGCCGAAGTGCCACACCAGAAGTGCGACGGTGTTGGTGCCGCTGGTCAGGTACGGGGCGAGGTCGATCACGTCGTGGTAGGTGCCCGTGCGGTTCGGGCCGCGCTTGAGCTGGCCCTCGAAGACCACGAGGGTCCCGTTCACCCACAGCCAGTACTTGGAGTCGGCGGCGATCCGCGTGACGGCGCTGCCCGGCTTGGCGGCCAGGTCGAACGACTTACGGAAGGCCACCCATTGGTTCGCCGTGGTGGACGGCGCCCAGATCCACTTGGCCGTCCAGGGGTCCGCGGCGGCGGCCGTCGGGGCGAGGGTGGGCAGCACCAGGGAGCCCAGCACGGGGGCGAGCGCCACGGCTGTGGCGGTGCGGAGGACAGACCTGCGGCTCAGCTGTCGCATCGGGTGTTCCGTTCATGAAGAAGTACGGGTTCGGAAGGCGGTGGGGAAGGATTGGGACCGGCGCGGCTGTCAGCAGCCCTGTACGCCGCTCAGCAGCGTCTCCAGGTCGGCGGCGGCACCGGCGCCGCCGTCCTCGAAGAGGACCTTGTCGGCCAGCGTGGGCAGCTCACGCGCCGGCACGTCCAGATACGGTTCCAGTCGCCGGGCCAGCCGGGCGGGGTCCGTGCCGAGGCCGTGCCGGGCCAGGACACCGACGGTGGCTTCCCACAGACCGGGGACGTCCATCAGGTCCCGTACGGTCGCCACCGTGGCCGTCGCCGGCAGGCAGGGGTCCTCGGTCGTCCAGGTGTGTGTGCCGTGTGTCGCGGCCAAGGTCGGCCGCCCCTCGCCGGGCAGGTGAACGGTGGCCCGCGTCCCCACGGGCACGGTCACCTCCAGGTGGAAGCGCCCCGCCTCGCGCCGCCAGCTCACGGAAGCCTCCCCGTACGGGGTGATGTGCCGGGCGGAGGCATGGGTGAGTGCCCGGTCCGGCAGCGGACGTACGGTCAACTCCCGGTATCCGGGAGCCGCGGGGGCGAGTCCCGCCACCGTGCGGTGCATCCAGTCGGCGACCGCTCCGAGCGCGTAGTGGTTGAAGGACGTCATCTGGCCGGGGTTGACCGTGCCGTCCGGGAGCATGCTGTCCCAGCGTTCCCAGACGGTGGTGGCGCCCATCGTCACCGGATACAGCCAGGAGGGGCAGCCCTTCTCCAGCAGCAGCCGGTAGGCGAGGTCCGGGCGGCCGGTGGAGGTGAGGGCGTCGGTCATCAGCGGGGTGCCGACGAATCCGGTGGCGATCCGGAAGCCGTTCGTGCGAACGAGGTCGGCAAGCCTGAGTCCAGCGGTCGCACGCTGTTCGGACCCGGCGAGCAGCTCCCACTGCAGGGCCATGGCGTACGCGGTCGGCGAGTCGCCCACGATCCGGCCGGCCGGTGTGACGAACGCGCGGGCGAACGCGTCCCGGGTCCGGGCGGCGAGCGCACGGTACTTTCCGGCCTCCTCCGCGCGGCCCAGCACCTCGGCGGTACGGGCGACGACGTCCGCGCACCGGACCAGGCAGGCGGTGGCGACGACGTCCGCGGGCGTGCGGGCGGCGAACGGGTCGTCCGGCGGTGCGGCCGGGTCCAGCCAGTCACCGAACTGGAAGCCGCCCACCCACACGCCGTCGGTGGTGAGCGAAACCGTCTTGTCGACCCAGGCGCGCGCACTGGCGTACTGACGCCGCAGGACGTCGAGGTCGCCGTACCGCTCGTGCAGCACCCAGGGCACCACCGCGGCCGCGTCGCCCCAGGCCGCCGCGGTCGGCGTGTCGACGTCCAGGACGTCGGGGATCACCCAGGGCACCGCGCCGTCTGGATGCTGGTCCGCGGCGAGGTCGGCGAGCCACGAGGAGAGGAAGCCCGCGGAGTCGAAGAGGAAGGAGGCGGTGGGCGCGAAGACCTGGATGTCTCCGGTCCAGCCGAGCCGTTCGTCACGCTGCGGACAGTCCGTGGGCACGTCGAGGAAGTTGCCGCGCGTGCCACGGACGACGTTCTCGTGGAACTGTTCGAGATCCGGGTCCGAACAGGAGAACCAGCCGGTGCGGCGCAGGTCGGTCCCCACGACCACGGCGTGCAGATCCTCGGCCCTCAGGTCCGGCACCCCGGTGATCTCGGCGTAGCGGAACCCGTGGAAGGTGAGTGAGGGTTCGAGGACGGCCTCGGTGGATTCGGCCAGCAGGTAGGTGTCGACGGCGTCGGCCGTACGCAGCGGCCTGGTGCACAGCTCCTCGTCCTCCAGTACCTCGGCGTGCCGGACCGTGACCTCCCGGCCGTCCTCGGCGCCGCGCACCCGTAGCCGCACCCAGCCGACGACGTTCTGACCGAAGTCCGCGAGCGTACGGCCGGACGGCGACTGCCAGACCCTCAGCGCGGGCAGCTCCTCGGTGACGCGTACGGGCGGGCCCTCCGGGGCGACGAGCCGCGACAGCGCCGCGTCCTCTTCGGACAGCAGCGCCACCGGGCCGGTCGCCGGGCCGGGTGTGAAGCGCAGATCGGTGCGCTGGCCCTTGTAGAGGTCGTCCGCGACGACACCGGTGTCTCTGGCCCGCCACTCCTCGTCGGTGCCGAAGACGTCCACCGACCCGTCGGCGTACCGGACTTCGAGCTGAGCGAGGAGGGCGAGGCGGTCGCCGTACAGTGCGCGGGCGCGCCACCAGCCGAGATGACCGCGGAACCAGCCGTTGCCGAGCAGGACGGCGACGGTGTTCGCGCCCTCTGTCAGGAACGCGGTGACGTCGTGGGTCTGGTAGCGCAGCCGGTGGTGGTAACTGGTCCAGCCGGGTGCGAGGACCTCGTCGCCGACCCGGGTGCCGTTGAGGGAGGCGGCGTAGACGCCGTGGGCGGTGGCGTACAGCCGTGCGCTCACCATCCCGGAGCGCAGGACGACCGTTCGGACGAGTTCCGGGGCGGGTGAGTCCAGGCCGCCGTGGTCGCGGGGGGTGATGAACCTGGCGCTCCAGTCCTGTGGCCGCAGCAGTCCCGTCTCTACGGTGGCGGGTTCGCTCCACCCGCTCCAGCTTTCCCCGGCGGCCACCCGTATCCGAACGGTCGCCTGAGCGCGGGGACCCAGGGGCTCGAACGGCCAGGGCACCAGGATCTGCTCGTCCGACTCGACCTGGACGACGTCGGCGCCGTCCAACTCCACCTCGTACGCCGTCTGCCGCCACTCGGGGTCGTCCGTGCGCACCTGCCAGGAGAGCCGTGGCGTCGGGGTGCCCACACCGAGCGGATCGTCCCGGTGTTGGAAGCGGATCGCGGCAACGGTGGTGGTGCTGGGCTCCGGATGCTGCAGGGGCATACCCGTCCCTCCCTCGATGTGGAACGTTCCATGTTTGAAACGACTCAACCATGAGCCGGAGAGGACGGGACGTCAAGAGGGGACGGGAAGGAAATCCGTGCGTCGGATCGACTCAGGGGCACGGGGGCGCGGTGCTGCCGCGCACCACGAGGTGCGGTGTCGACGCCATGACGACGGCACGGTCGCGGCGGTTCTCGATCCGTTCCAGCAGGAGCCGGGCCGCGGTGCCGCCCATCATGGCGCCCGCCTGGTCCACGCTGGTCAGGTTCACCGGAGCGAGGGCGGCCACGGACGTGTTGTTGTATCCGGCGAGCGAGAGATCCTCGGGAATGCGCAGGCCCAGCTCGCCCGCGGCCCGGAAGACGCCGGTCGCGGCGACGTCGGCGCCGGCGAAGATCGCGGTGGGCGGACGTGCGGAGGTGAGCAGTTCCATGGCACCGCGGTAGCCGCCCTCGTCCGAGTACCCCGAGTTCACGACCCGGGCCAGGTCGGCCAGACCGTGCCGGGCCATCGCCTCGCCGTAGGCGGCCCGGACATGGTGTTCCGGCCGCTGCTGCCACTGGATGCCGCGGACCGTGGGGTGCGACAGATGGGCGATGTCCCGGTGCCCCAGGCCGACGAGGTGGTCCACCACGAGATCGACGCCGATCCCGTCCTGGTTGACCACGCAGTCGTACGCCGGCGAGGGGTCGTGATGCCCGAGGACCACCGTCGGCACGTCGGCGGCGACACGCACCACCTCCGCACGGGGGACGGCGGGGGCGATCAGGATCAGGCCGTCCATCTGCCGGTCCACCATGGCGTGGATCAGTTTCGTCTGGTCGTCCTTCTCGGCGGAGCCGCTGGAGCCGATGAACACCGCGTACTCGGTGTTCCGCAGCGTCGCGTCGACCCCCTCCAGGAGGTCGGCGTAGAAGGCGTTGCGGATGCTCGCGAGCAGCACGCCGATCGTGTAGGTACGGCCCCGCATGCCACGGGCGGCGGCGTGCGGGCGATAGCCGAGTTCGGCCATCGCGGCCCGCACCCGCTCACGCATGGCCGGGCTCACGCCATAGGCGTTGGTCAGCACCTTCGACACGGCGGAGGTCGACACTCCAGCACTGCGCGCGACGTCGGCGATGGTTACTCTCTTCGAGCCGCCCGTTGGACGCATGGGGTCCCCACCTCCGCTGTCGTGCACCACACGCCCCACTTCGGCGTTTCCGGAACGTTACCCGCAGATGACTTGACGGCTCCGCCGGTGCGCCTCAATCTTTGGGCATTCCCTTTGTGGCACGTTACACGAAGGGCCTGGAACGACAAGCCCGGCGGACAGCCACATCGCAGCGGACCTCCCGGGACCCGACAATCGGCCGCGACGGAAGGCAGACCGATCCGGCATCGAGCCGCACCACTCCGCGCCCGGTCGCCCCGATTCCTGACTGAAACGATTCATCGACGCTCGAACGAAGGAACTTCCATGAGGTCAAGCACTCTCGCCAAGAGAAGGGCTGTGGTGGCCGCGGCCGTCGTCATGCCGCTCGTGCTCAGCGCCTGCAGCGCCGGATCCCTCGGCTCGTCCAGCGAGGACGGCGCTGCGACGTCGATCAAGCTCCTCGTCGACAACGCGCCCGACAACCTCCAGTCCGCCCAGCAGTTGGCCAAGGCCTTCGAGGTGAAGAACCCGGAGATCAAGGTGAGCGTGGAGACACGTCCCGGCGGCACCGAGGGCGACAACCTCATCAAGACCCGGCTGCAGACGGACAGCATGGACGATCTCTTCGTCTACAACGTGGGTTCCCTGTTCCAGCAGATCGACCCGACGAAGACGCTCACGCCGATCACCCGGGACCCGTATGTCAAGAACCTCGACGAGTCCTTCCTCCCGCAGGTCACGGTGGGTGGCCAGACCTACGGCGTCCCGCTGGGCTCGGCTCTCGGCGGCGGCGTCCTCTACAACAAGAAGGTCTACGACAGCCTCGGTCTGACGGTGCCCAGGACCTGGGCGGACTTCATCGCCAACAGCGAGAAGATCAAGGCGGCCGGTATCGCCCCGGTCATCCAGACCTACCAGGACACCTGGACCTCCCAGCTCCTGGTGCTGGGCGACTTCCACAACGTGGCGGCGGCGCGGCCGGACTTCGTCAAGGACTACACCGCCGACAAGGCGAAGTACTCCACGGACCCGAGCGCGTTCAAGGGCTTCCAGCACCTGCAGCAGATCCACGACCTGAAGCTGCAGAACTCCGACTACGCGTCGGCCACCCTCGTCAAGGGTCTGCAGATGCTGGCCACCGGCAAGGGCGCCCAGTACCCGATGCTCTCCACCGTCATCAGCGCCATCAGGACGAGCAACCCGGACCAGCTCAACGACATCGGCTTCTTCGCGCTGCCCGGGGACGACGCCGCCGCCAACGGGCTGACCGCCTGGTTCCCGAACGCCCTCTACGTTCCGAAGACCACCACGGGTGACAAGCTCGCCGCGGTGAAGAAACTCCTCGCGTTCGCCGCCAGCCCGGCCGGCTGCGCGGCCCAGGCCAAGGCGTCGACGCCGACCGGGCCCTACCTGGTCAAGGGCTGCACCCTGCCGACGGACGTTCCGACGATCACCAAGGACGTCGCCGCCTACTTCACGGACGGCGCCCAGAGCCCGGCGCTGGAGTTCCTGTCCCCGGTGAAGGGGCCGAGCCTCGACCAGATCAGCGTCCAGGTCGGCTCCGGCATCACCAACGCCAAGACGGGCGCGACCCAGTACGACAAGGACACCAGGAAGCAGGCTCAGCAGCTCGGTCTGCCGGGCTGGTAGGAACGCACGTCAGTGCCTCCCCGCCCCCACCGAAGGAAAAAAGTGGGAATGGGTGGCACCCGAGAGAGGTCGAACGATGACCACAGTTGTACCGACCGGGCCCCCGACGGCCGAGCAGCCGAAAGCACCGGGCAGGGCACACCGGTCCCGCGGAACTCACAGTTCCTATCCCACCTGGTTCTACCTTCCCGCGGCGGCCGTCTACGGGGTGCTGTTCCTGGTCCCCACCCTCGCGTCGTTCTACTTCAGCCTCACCAGGTGGACGATCTTCAAGTCGACCTTCATCGGGCTGGACAACTACACCGAGTTCTTCCAGGAGCCCGCCCTCGTCAAGGGCTTCGTCAACACGTTCCTCTACGCGGTCGTCACCTCGGGACTCAAGGTCGTCATCGGCCTCGCCCTCGGGATCCTGCTGACCAGCCAGATCCAAGCGCGCGGCTATCTGCGCTCAGTGGTGTTCTTCCCCGTGCTGGTCAGCACCGTGGGCGTCGGCATCACCTTCACCGCCTTCATGGATCCTTCCACCGGCGCGATCAACAAGGCCCTCGCCACGATCGGCATCGACGGCCCCGGATGGCTGACCGAGCCGTCGCTCGCGTTGTTCTCGGTGGCCCTCGTCGACGTGTGGAAGGGCGTCGGCCTGGCGACCGTCATCTACATCGCCGGCATCGTGTCCATCCCGGACGAGTACTACGAGGCGGCGAAGCTCGACGGTGCGGGGGCGTGGCAGCTGCTGCGCAACGTGGTCCTGCCGCTGAGCTGGCCGGCCACCTCCACGGTGATCATCCTGTCCCTCATCGGTGGTCTGCGCTCCTTCGACCTCATCTGGGCGATGACCCGCGGCGGACCCGGCTTCAGCTCCGACGTGGTCGCCTCCGTCATCTACAAGCAGTACCAGGCGGGCTTCTACGGTCTGTCGACCGCCGGGAACGTCATCCTCTTCCTGGTCGTGACGGCGATCATCGTCCCGCTGTCGCGTTTCCTGGCCCGCAAGGAGGTGCAGCGATGAGAAACCCCACCCGCACCTGGCTGGGAGTCCTCTCGGTCGCCGTCAGCATCGTCGTCTTCGTGGTGCCGTTCGCGTTCATCGTGCTGACCGCCGTCAAGGACCCGCAGCAGGCCGCGCAGCTCGACTTCTCCTGGCCACGCCACTTCCGACTCGTCGACAACTTCGTGCAGGTGATCGAGGCGCGGGACTACATCCTCGTCATCGCGTTCGTCAACAGCATGGTCCTGACCGTCGCGAGTGTGACGGCGATGGTCGTGCTCGGTGCGATGGTCGCCTTCGTGCTGCAGCGCCGGATCACCCGGTGGACAGGGTTGATCAACTTCCTGGTCCTGTCCGGGCTGATCATCCCGCCGGCGGTCGTCCCGACGATCTGGGTCCTGCAGAAGGCCGGACTGTTCGGCACTCTGCCCGGGCTGATCCTCGTGGAGATCGCTTTCGGACTCTCCTTCTCCATTCTGCTGTTCCGCGCCTTCATCGCCACCATCCCGCGCGAACTCGACGAGGCCGCGATCATCGACGGCGCCTCCCCGCTGCGGCTCTTCTTCCGGGTCGTCCTCCCAATGCTCCGCTCGGTCGTCGTGACGGTGATCGTCGTCCAGTCGGTGGCCGTCTTCAACGACTTCACCAACCCGCTGTACTTCCTGCCCGGCGAGCAGAACGCCACCGTCCAGCTGACCCTCTTCAACTTCCAGAGCCAGTACAGCACCAGCTACAACCTCCTCTTCATGGACATCCTCCTCATCACGATCCCGCCGCTGGTCATGTTCCTGTTCTTCAACCGGCAGATCGTGGCGGGCATGACCGCGGGGGCGGTCAAGGGCTGAGCACTGCCCCTAGCAACACCTCACCGATACAAAGGAGTTTCGTGTGACCACCCCGCATGCCGAAGGCATCCTCCTCCGGATACCCGGACGACGGCACCGTCCCGTCCTCGCCGCTCTGCTGGCCGCCACCCTGGCCGTTCTCGGTCTGATCGCGGCCGGCCGAGCGCAGGCGCTCGGCGGTGACATCCGTATGCACGACCCGTCCGTCATCAAGGTGGGCAACTGTTCCTACGGCTTCTCCACCGGGTTCGAGAACGACCCGCTCAATCCCAGCGGGTCCATCACCGAGCGCCGGACATGCGACGCCACGGCGGCGACCGGCTGGACCAAGATCGGCAACATCTGGGAGTCGACGCCGTCCTGGATCACCACCAAGCTCGGTGCGACGCCGCCGAACATCTGGGCCCCCGACATCAAGTACTTCAACGGCAAGTACCACCTGTACTACGCCGGTTCGCGCTGGGGCACCTCGTACGCGGTGATGGGCCTGGCCACCGCCACCAGCATCGAGGGCCCCTGGACCGACCAGGGCATGGTCACCGACGTCGACTACCCCATCGACCCCAACGTCGACTGGGGACCCGACGGCCGGCTGTACGTCTCCTGGGGCTCCTGGACCGGCTCCGGCACCTATATGCACGTCCTGGACGAGTCCACCGGCAAGCTGTCCACCACGGACAACAACCTGTGGCACATCGCCGTCGGCATCGAGAACCCGACGATCATCCTCAACGGCGGCTACTACTACCTCTTCGGCTCCAAGGGCCTGTGCTGCAGCGGAACCAACAGCACCTACTACACGGTCGTCGGACGGTCCACCGCCATCACCGGCCCCTACCTCGACCAGGCCGGCACGGACATGGCGTCCGGCGGCGGAACGACGGTGCTCGCGGGTGCGTACCCCAAGGTGGCGGCCGGGGGCGCGGACGCCTTCGACGACGGCGCGTCGAAGTTCCTCGCCTACCACTACTACGACGGCGACAACAACGGGCAGGAGTCACTGGACATCCGCCAGGTCACCTTCGCCGGGGGCTGGCCCGTCCTCGCCGCCCCGCTGGGCTCCGCGAACAACCACCTACTGAACCGCAACAGCGCCAAGTGCGCGGACGTCTGGTTCGCGAGCGGCGCCGACGGTGCGTCGGTCAACTCCGGGAACTGCAACGCCGGAACCAACCAGCAGTGGATGCTGAGCCCATCCGGGTCGAACTTCCGTCTGATCAACGTCAACAGCGGCAAGTGTCTCGAAATCCCGGGCGGCGCCACGGCCGACGGTGCGACCGCCGACCAGTGGACCTGCGACGGCGGCACACACCAACTCTGGCGCAGGACATCGGTGATCGGCGGCTATGTCACCTTCACCAATGTCACCAGCGGACTGTGTCTCCAGGTCACCGGAGGGTCGACCGCCAACGGAGCCACCCTGAACCAGTCGAGCTGCAACAGCGGCGCGAACCAGCAGTGGCTCCCTGTCTGACGCTTCGCTGGCGGCTGCGGTGCCGAGGGGCACCGCAGCCGCGTCGCGCGTCCGGTCGGCGGGGGTCCGTCAGCGGAGTCGGGCGTTGACGCGGCAGCGCCCGGACGCCAGCCGGCAGACGTACACCCCGTCGGTGTGTTCGATGAAGCGGACGCCCTCCGAACGCGCCGGCGGAGCACGTCCCTCGCGGACCGCGTCCCTCGCGGACCGCGTCGGCCGACACCGCCGGGTCGCCCTCGTCTCGCGTGACGTCAAGATGCCGCGCGCGCCGCACGATTGTTTCGGCGGCGGCCTCGCGCGGCGGTGACGAGGCGTCCGCCGGGCGGGAGTTTCAACTGGCAGCTGTCGACGGAGACGCAGAACAACTCCTTCAACGGCTGGTCCGTCCGCACCGACATCACACCCCCGGCCGGTCTGAAGCCGATCTGGGAGTACCCGGACGCCCACGTCGACGGCTTCCCCCGCTTCATGTCCGACCGCGCTGCCGTCGAACGCTGGAAGCAGACCTTCGCCCTCTACTTCGGCGAGGTCAAGGGCGACCCCACCCCCGGCTCGCTCGGACCGCACCCGGGGGCGTAGCGGCGGGCGGACGTCGGTCCATGCCGAGCAGCGACGATGTGGACCTGCGCCCGAGAAGGGCCGGGTGGTGGCACGGGGACTCCGCGCGGTTCGCGCTCCCTCGGGCCGGTGTGCGGTCGACGCACGCCTTGCCGGAGCCCGGCCGCGTACGGACGGTTCGACCGCGTCGGGTCAGGCCTCGGCCAGGGGAAGGGTCACCTCGAAGCGGCAGCCGCCGGGTACGTTGCGCACGGCGGCCTGTCCACGGTGTGCCTCGACGATGCCCCGGACGATGGCGAGGCCGAGCCCCGCGCCCGCCGGAGGGGTACGGGCATGCGTGCCGCGCCAGCCGGTGTCGAAGACCCTCGGCAGGTCGTCGTCCGGGATGCCTCCGCAGCCGTCGGTGACGGACACGACGACACCGTCCGGGGATCGCTCGGCGGCGACCGCGACCGTGCCGTCCGAGGGCGTCCGGCGGATCGCGTTGACCAGCAGATTGCTCAGTACCCGGCTCATCTCCTTGCCGTCGACCTCGACCGGCACCGGCTCGATGCGATCGCCGATCAGCCAGACGCCGTGCTCTCGGGCGAGAGCGTCCGCTCCGGCGAGGGCGTCGCCGACCAGGTCGTACATGGAGATGCGCGAAGGGGAGAGCGCGAGCGCCCCGGCGTGTATGCGGGAGAGTTCGAAGAGGTCCCCGACCATGTCGTTGAGACGTTCGACTTCCGTGCGCATCTGCCGGAGGTAGCGCTGAGGGTCGGCGGCGACTCCGTCCTCCAGGGCCTCGGACATGGCGCGCAGTCCCGCGAGTGGGGTGCGCAGGTCGTGCGAGATCCACGCGACCAGTTCGCGCCTCGATGTCTCCAGGGCGCGCTCACGGTCGCGGGACGTGGCGAGCTTCGCACTGGTGCTGGCCAACTCCCGGCTCAGCTCGGCGAGTTCGGCGTTCGCCGAGCCGTGGGGAGCCGCGAAGTGGCCGCCGTCGCCGAAGGAACGGGCAGCGGCGGTGAGCGCCCTGCTGCCGGCGACGACCCACCGGCCGAGCAGCAGGGCGGTGGCCAGGGAGACGACCGCCGCCATCGCGACGACCATCGTGACGACGGTCAGGTCGTGCGTGGACAGGAACATGGCCCTAGCCACGGACAGCGTGCCCGCCAGCATGGCCGTCACGGCCACGGCCGCGACCACAGCGAGAGACGTGGTCAGCGAGCGTCGCCTGATCAGCCACAGGACGCCCGCCCCGAGCAGCCCGGCCGCGACAGCGCCGAGAAAGGCGAACAGGGCGATCAGCAGGAGGTCACGCACGCTCATACCGCCTCCTCGAACGGGGTGGCGTCGAAGCGGTAGCCCACTCCCCACACCGTCTGGATCAGCTGCGGCCGGGCCGGATCGTCCTCCACCTTGCCCCGCAGCCGACGTACATGGACGGTGACGGTGGACAGATCGCCGAAGTCCCAGCCCCACACTTCCTTCATCAGTTCCTCGCGACTGTAGGCACGCCCGTGGTTGCGCAGAAGAAAGGCGAGGAGGTCGAACTCGCGGAGTGTGAGGCTGAGTTCGGCGCCGTTCTTGGTGGCGCGTCGGGCGGCCGGGTCGACGGTGATGCCTGCCCCGTGCACCGGGTGAGCCGCTGGGGCGGGCCGGGACCGGCGCAGTACCGACTCGACCCGCAGGACCAGCTCACGGGGGCTGAAGGGCTTCGTGACGTAGTCGTCGGCGCCCACTTCGAGGCCCAGGATCCGGTCGCCCTCGTCGCCCCGGGCGGTGAGCATGATGACCGGCACAGGCCCGCGGGCCCGGATACGGCGGCACACCTCCAGGCCGTCCATGCCGGGCAGCATCAGGTCGAGCACCACCAGGTCCGGCCGGTGCGCGGCGGCCCGCACGAGCGCTGACGGCCCGTCCCCGGCCCGGTCCACGTCGTACCCGGCACGGTCGAGATAGCCGGAGACGACCTCGGCGACCGTCGGATCGTCGTCCACGACGAGGACGCGCATGGCGCCTCCACGCCCACGTGGAGGAAGCTCGGAACCCGCCGATTCGTGCGACTGCTGCATGCCTCCAGTTTCCCACCTGCCTCGATTCCGTGCGGCACGGCCGTCCGCACGTCCGCGTTTCGTAAGAACCTGGCTCCGCCGCCCGTGGGGCTCGATCGAGCGGGCATCGCTGTCAGTTGTCACCACCCCGTCAGCAGCAGGTGGTTGAGGAGCAGAGCGAGGGTGGCCTGTGCGGCCAGCCAGGCGCGTGGGCGGGTCAGGAACGCGCATGCGGGGAGCAACCAGAGTGCGAACGGCAGCCAGATACGCTCCGTCTCCGCCTTGCTCATGCCTGAGAGGTCGGCGGCGAGGAGGGCGAGCAGCGCGGCGAACACGAGCACCGCGAGCCGGGATTCGGGGGCGTCGACGCTCGCGCGAGGGAGCCCACGAAGCCCCTTGCGAACCGGCGCCGCGCCGGCTCGCCGCAGGCCCGCGACCGTCGCCGGCCCCACCAGCAGCACCGTGCACGCGAGGTTCGCCCACACCCAGTAGCCGTACGGCCGGACACCGCCGGCCCCCTGGAAGTAGCGGGTGACGAGCAGGTGGTACGCCTCCCACCAGTTGAAGCCGGCGAAGGTGAAAGCGGCCGGGACGACCACGAGTCCGGCGAGGACGTACGGGAGCGGGCGCAGGCGTCGGGAGCCGAGCAGCACGACGCCTGCGGCGATCACGGCGAACAGTGTCAGGCCGTACGAGAGATACGCGGTGAGGCCGAGGAGGAGCCCGGAGGCGAGGCCCGTCGACCGGGGCCGGCGTCCGGTGACCGCGAGGGCGAGGAAGGCGAGGGCCCAGGCGGCGACGGCCGCGAAGTAGCCGTCCGCGGAGGTGCCCATCCACACGGCTGCCGGGGCCAGGACGAGGAAGGGGGCCGCCCGGCGCGCGAGCGCCTCCCCGCACAGGACGCGCACGGTGACGAGAACCGCCACGGCCGCTGTCGCGCCGACGGTGACGCACCAGACGCCCGCCCAGGCGCCGCCGCCGAGCCCGATGCGGTCGAGGAGGACGAAGGTGAGGGTGGCTCCGGGGGGATGTCCGGCGACGTGCGCGGGCCAGGCGCCGGGTGAGTGGATCAGAATGTGGTGAGTGAAGTCCCGTAGGGCGGCGGGAATGTCGTGGAAGCGGTTGACGGGGTCGATGACCTGCAGGTATTCGTACTTGGTCGTCAGTCGCCGGGCGATCCCGCGCTGCCAGCCGTCGACCAGGGCGAGCGAGAACGTCCACGCCGTGGCGGTGCCGTAAGCGGTGACCAGCAGGGCGCGCCAGGGCAGCCGGGCGGCGAGGAGCGGCCCGTACGCGACGACGGTGACGGCCACGATGATCGCGGCGGGGGTGCCGGGGCCGAGGTGCGGCTCCCAGTGGCCGTACAGGGGCGGGAAGCTGACATGAAGGGTGCCGTATCGGTGCTCGATGGCGGTACCGATCACAGCGGCCGTCGTGACGAGCAGGGCTGCGGTCAGGACCGCGTAGAGGTCCCGGAGAAGATCGCGGTTCACACCCGGCACGCTAGGCCGGGGCGGGCCGGACATGGCCCTGGCGAGCCAGGGCGTCAGGGTTTCGTCATGAGTCTCGGGCCCTGTCTTCCCCGAGCCGGGAGGTGCGGTTGAGGAGACAGGGGGGAGAGCCTTTTTCATCTCCCTGCCACCACCCTGCCCGGCGACAGGTCACTGTCCTGCCGACTGCTGATCACGGTGGTGATCCCCCTCTGGTCACTGCGGTCACCGCGGTTGCGCAGGGCGACGAAAGAGCGGCCGCCGGTCGTCCACTGGCGCTCCGGGTGCCAGCCCGCGTGCGTCGCGAGCCGGAGGAGGGCGGGAGTGCCGAGGCGGGCCCAGGGGAAGGGTGGCCCGGCGGACCCGTGAGCGTCGGCGGTGAGTCGGACGACCTGGACGGTGACGCGTTCGCCGACCTCGCTGTCGGGGGCCGTCTCGGTGATCAGGAGGCCGCCATGGCCGAGGAGTTGGGACATCCGCCGCAGGAGGGCGCCCGGATCGCCGCCGATACCGATGTTGCCGTCGATGAGGAGGACGGTGTCCCAGCGTCCTTCGGCGGGAAGCGGTTCGAAGACGGAGCGGCGCAGCGCCTGGCCGCCGAGCCGCACGGTGCGGGTGACGGCGGCTTCGCTGATGTCGACGCCTAGGGCGGGCAGGCCACGGGAGGCGAGTTCGGCGACGAGCCGCCCCGGCCCGCATCCGACATCGAGTACGGCCCCTTCACAGTGGTCCAGGACCCTCATGTCCGCCGCGTCGGCTCCGGCACACCAGCGTTCCACTTCCAGCGGCAGCAGCCAGCCGTCGGACCGACGCAGGAAGAGCGGCCCTCGGCCTTCGACCAGGGCCTCGGAGTACGGGTCGGCGGACCAGGGGCGCTGGGTGCCGGGCAACGTGACAGTCGCGGGACAGTCCGAGCCGGTCGTCCTGGGCGAGGTGATCTCGTGTGCGGTGCTCATCGGCCGGCGGCCACCCCGAGGCGCCCCAGCTCGGCGGCGAACCGGCTGTCCGGGGCCGACGCGGCGACCGCCTCCGCGTCGCGGGCGGTGTCCACGTCCCGGAGGCGCGGCAGCTCGCGCACCCGCAGGCCCGCCATGACGAGCCGCTCATGCTGTACGGCGCCTGTCGTGGGCGTCGACATCGGCACACCCCGCAGCAGTTCGGGGTCGGGGCGGGCCAGGCCAAGCGCCCAGAAGCCGCCGTCCTCGGCCGGGCCGAAATACGCGTCGCAGTCGGCGAAGTCCACGGTGAGCAGCGCGGGCGTCACCTGCGGGGTGTCCATACCGATGAGCAGCGCGGGTCCGTCGCAACCGGCGAAGGCGGCGGCCAGGCGCTCGTCCAGACCTCCCGCGCACTGCGGGACGACGTCGAAGCCGGGCGGCAACCAGGGGCCCGGAACACCGTCGAGCACCAGTACGCGACGCCGGGCGGGGGTGGCCGCCACTGCCCGCAGGGTGTCCACGAGCGCGGCCTCGGCGAGCGCCGCCGCTTCCTGGGGTGTGAAGGGCGGGGTGAGCCGGGTCTTGACCCGACCCGGCCTCGGCTCCTTGGCGATGACGAGGAGTGTGGTCACTGAGCGGTTCCTTATGCGGTTCACTGGGTGGTTCACTGAGCGATTCCTCCTGGGAGTACGGCGACCGGGCCGGCGACAGCCTCTTCCCTGGCCACCGGCGGTTCGGACAGGACCCGGCCCATGTCCCGTACCGCCTGCCAGGTTCCACGCCACGTGCCGGTGACCTTGGAGGCACCGGTGCGCGGCAGGTACGGCACGTCGTGCTCGACGACACGCCAGCCGGAGTCGGCGGCTCGGACGACCATCTGCAGCGGGTAGCCGCTGCGCCGGTCCGTGAGATCGAGGTCGAGCAGTTGTTCGCGGCGCCCGGCGCGGAGCGGGCCGAGGTCGTGCAGGCGCAGCCCTGTGCGGCGGCGCATCATCCGTGCCAGCGCGAGGTTGCCCACGCGGGCGTGCGCGGGCCAGACGCCTCGGCCCTGCGGGCGGCGGCGCCCGAGTACGAGGTCGGCCTCGCCCTCCCGGACCTCGCGCACGAAGGGTTCGAGCAGGGACGGGTCGAGTGAGGCGTCGCAGTCGCAGAAGCACACGATGTCCGCGGTGGCCGCGGTCAGCCCGGCGTGGCAGGCGGCGCCGAAGCCGCGCCGGGTCTCCCGCACGACGGTCGCGCCGAGAGCGCTGGCCAACTCCGCCGAACCGTCCGTGGAACCGTTGTCCACCACCAGCGCACGCCAGGTGGCCGGGATACGGGCGAGCACCCAGGGCAGGGCCTCGACCTCGTTCAGACAGGGAAGGACCACGTCGACAGGCGCGATGGTCTCCGCCACCGATGCGGCTGCGGATGCGAATGCGGAGGGGGATGCGGAAGGGGACTCAGGAGGGGTCATCACGACTTTCACCTAGGAGATCAGTCAGATCAGTTCGGTCGGGGACGCGCGGGGGGGCGAGAGTCACTCCCCGCGCAGCTTCGCTCTCGCGAACTCCCGCATCCCCTCCTCGAACCCGACCTCGGCCTTCCAGCCCAGCTCGGCTCGCAGCCGGGACGAGTCCGCCGTGATGTGGCGGACGTCCCCCAGGCGGTACTCCCCGGTCACCACCGGCTCGGGCCCGCCGTACGCGGAGGCCAGCGCCCGCGCCATCTCCCCCACCGTGTGCGGCTCCCCGGTGCCGGTGTTGTACGCGACCAGCGCCCCGGCTCGGGCCTCCGCCTCCAGGGCCGTCACGTTCGCCGCCGCCACGTCACGCACATGGACGAAGTCACGCCGCTGCCCACCGTCCTCGAAGAGGCGCGGACCCTCACCCCGGGCGAGCGCGGACCGGAAGAAGGACGCGACGCCGGCGTACGGGGTGTCGCGCGGCATGCCCGGCCCGTACACGTTGTGGTAGCGCAGCGAAATCGCCGAGCCGCCCGTCGACCGGGCCCATGCCGCCGCCAGATGCTCCTGGGCCAGCTTGGTCGTGGCGTACACGTTGCGGGGGTCGACGGGGGCGTCCTCCTCGACCAGCCCCGGGTTCAGCTGCTCCCCGCACCGCGGGCACCGGGGGTCGAACCGTCCCGCGTCCAGATCCGCCACGGTCCGCGGGCCGGGCCGTACCGGCCCGTGCCTCTCGCAGGCGTACGCCCCCTCGCCGTACACGACCATGGACCCGGCCAGCACGAGGTGCCGTACCTTGGCGTCGGCCATGGCGGAGAGCAGCACGGCCGTACCCAGGTCGTTGTGGGAGACGTACTCCGACGCGTCACCGAAGTCCTTCCCGAGGCCCACCATCGCGGCCTGATGACAGACGGCGTCGACGCCCGTCAGTACGGCGGCGACCGAGTCGGGGTCCCGCACGTCCAGGCCGTCACGCAGGTCGAACACGATCGCCTGGTGGCCCCGCGCGGTCAGGGCCTCCACTACATGACACCCGATGAACCCGGCTCCGCCGGTGATCAGTACTCGCATGACCGAAACGCTAGGAGCAGACACGCACCGCGCGGCAGCACCACGCCCATGCCGTCACAGGTCCGTAAGACCTCGGCAGAGCCACCTCATCCGCGTTTCGCGGCCCTGCCGACCGCCGTGACTCTGCGGTCGAACTGGAAAAACAACGACACCGCCGGGGGCCCTGACGGCCTTGTCTACACCGCCCGCCTGCCGCTGTCGGGCGCCGGGCGCCCACCCAGGTCCAGTTGCACTGATCCTCCATGGCGGCGCCGACCACCTCGTCTTCGCAGAACACTCGAAAGCATTCGCGGACCAGCTCACCGCCGCCGGCGTCACCCACCGGTACGTCCAGCTCCCCTTCATGGAGCACGGCTACGACGGCAGCGTCGCCAACATCGGCATGCAGACCACCCGCGCCCTGACCCTGCCCTGGCTGCGGGACCACCTCGGGCAAGTGCCTGCGGTCCGCGAGCCGGTAGGTGGGGCGCCCGGAGGCCGGACACCCCACCTGGTCCGCGTCCCACGCCGTACGTCCAGTGCCGAGCAGCCGAGGGGAGTCTCGCGCACCGCTGGGTGTGTCGACGGGTCGGCGTCCCGCGCATCTGCCTGGGCCACCTTGAGAAGCATCAGCTCAGCACACCGGTGCCGTGATCTCACGCTTGAGGATCTTGCCGCTCGGGCCCATCGGCAGGGCGTCCGCCAGCCACACGCGGCGCGGGTACTTGTAGGCGGCCACCCGCTCGCGGACGAACTCCTGGAGTTCCTCGACCGTCGCCTCGGCTCCCTGACGGAGGACGACCGCTGCCGCCACCTCCTCACCGAGGCGCTCGTCGGGCAGGCCGACGACGGCTGCGAGGGCGACGGCGGGGTGCTCGTGCAGGACTTCCTCGATCTCGCGCGGGTAGACGTTGTAGCCACCGCGGATGATGAGGTCCTTCTTGCGGTCGACGATGTACAGGTAGCCGTCCTCGTCCTGGCGGGCCAGATCGCCGGTGCGCAGCCAGCCGTCGGGGATGGCGGCGGCGGTCTCTTCCGGGCGGTTCCAGTAGCCCTTCATCAGGTTCGGTCCGCGAACCGCCAGTTCGCCGACCTCGCCCGGCGCCGCCTCCCGGCCGGCGTCGTCCAGCAGGCGCACCTCGACGTCGCGGACGGGGGTGCCGATGGATCCGGCCTTGCGCGGACGGCCAGGGTGGTTGAAGGAGACGACCGGGCTGGTCTCGGACATGCCGAAGCCCTCCAGAATCATGCAGCCGAAGCGCCGTTCGAAACTGTGAAGGATCTCCACCGGCAGGGACGCGCCGCCCGAGATGCACATACGCAGGGTCGACACGTCTGCCTCGGCGGCACCCGGATGCTGAAGCAGCGCCGCGTACATGGTGGGCACGCCCTCGAAGACCGTGGCCCGGTCGCGGGCGATGGCGTCGAGCACCGTCTGCGGATCGAAGCGGGGAACGATGATGAGCGAGGCACCGCTGAACACGGCGGTGTTCATCGTGCAGGTCTGCCCGAAGATGTGGAACAACGGCAGACAGCCGACGATGACGTCCTCGCTGGTGAGCTGCTCCACGTCCACGGCGCTGACCTCGGTGTTGTGGCGCAGCCCGCCGTGAGTGAGCGCGGCGCCCTTGGGGCGGCCGGTGGTGCCGGAGGTGTAGAGCAGCACGGCGATGTCGTCACCGGCCGCGGCGGCGACCTCGTACCGCGGCTCCTGCCCGGCGAGCAGGCCGGCGAAGGCCGCGGGCTCGACCGAGCGGTGCCGCACCCCGGCGGCAGCCGCTCCCTCGGCGCCCTGGCCGGGCGCCGCGTGCCACTCGAAGAGCAGCACGGCACCGGAGTCCCGCAGGTGGTAGTCGGTCTCCCGGGACTTGAGCAGCGGATTCATCGGCACCACGATCCCGCCGGCGCGCAGGATGCCGTAGTACAGGACGACGAACTCGGGGACATTCGGCAGCATCAGTGCGACACGGTCGCCTGCGCGCAGGCCCTCGGCACGCAGCAGCGCGGCGGCCTGTGCGCTCAGCCGGTCCAGTTCGGCGTACGTGGTGGTCGCCGTGCCCAGCCGCAGCGCCGGGCTCTCGGGCTGCCGACGCGCCGTCTCCGCCAGGAATTCCGCCAGATTGGCCATGATGCCTCCTTGCACACATGCTCCGTGGCGCCGGCCGAGTTCACCTCCGACGCTCACGGAATGGTGACGGCCGCGATCGCGGCCGTCCATGGCGGCGCGGACAGCCGACGCAGGCCGGGATTGTTCCGGAGCACAAACAGGGCGTCGTACGCTGCGAGGATGGATCTGTCAGGTGTGAGTGCCGCCCTGCGCGAGCGCCTTCCCGAACTCGGTGAGCGGATGGCTCAGCGCATCCGCGCGGAGGTCGAGTCCTACACGGACGACTCGCTCACGCCCTTTGTCTCGCTGCGGGATTCCTGCGAGAGCAACGCCGACCTGGTGCTCCGGCATTTCGCCTCCGGTGCGGAGCCCGACGTACGGCCCGCGCAGGAGACCGGGCGGCTGCGCGCCGAGCAGGGCGTGCCCCTGGCCGACACGCTGCACGCCTACCGGGTCGGCTTCGAGTACCTCTGGTCGCAGATGGTCGAGGAGGCTCGCAGGCATCCGGAGGTCACGGACGCGCAGCTGGTGGCAGGGTCGTCGCGGATCTGGGCGCTGTTCGGCCGCTACGCCGAGGCGGTCGCGGCCGCCTACCGGGAGGCCAGCGCGGAGTTGGCGCTGCGCCGCGAGGCCCGCCGTTCGGCGCTGGCCGAGGCGCTGTTCACGGGCGCGCTCGCGGACCCTACGACGCTGCGGGAGGCGGCCAGGCAGCTCGGCCTGCCCGAGCGGGGCCCGTACGCGGTCGTCGCCGCGTCCGTGCCGGACCCGGGCCAGGAGCCGCTGCCCGGCATCGAGGCCGTGCTGCGCCAGGTCCAGGTGCCCTCGGCTTGGCGGCTGTTGCCCGACCAGCAGATCGGGCTGGTCTCCCTCCTGCACCGGGACGCGGAGACGGTGAGCCTGCCGGCGCTGCGCCGAAGCCGCGCCCGGGTGGGGGTCAGTCCACGCTTCGACTCGCTGCGGGACACTCCACAGGCACTGCGGTTCGCCCGGCTGGCGCTCGCCGGGCTGCCGGGCGACGGACCCGGGGTGGCCCGCTTCGACGACAGCCCCCTCGCCATGCTGGTCGCCGCGGCGCCCGCTGAGGCGACCCGCCTCGTGGAGGTCGTACTCAGGCCGGTCCTGGACCTGCCGGCAGCTGAGCGGGCGCGACTGCTGGAGACCCTCGGGCACTGGTTCGCCGCGGGGGGCGTCGCCGCCGAGGCCGCCGACCTGCTCTTCGTCCACCCCAACACCGTGCGCTACCGGCTGCGCCGCGTCGAGAAGCTGACGGGCCGCTCGCTCTCCGAACCCAACACCCTGGCCGACCTGGGCGCCGCCCTGCACGCGCTGCGGCTCCTGCCACGGTGAGCCCGCGACCGACCCCGCCGTCGAACTCCCGCACATCCCATTACGAGCGGGGCGACTTACCGGCGGGGCGACCTCGGCCACAAGCACCCGAGCCGTCAGCCGGCTATGTCGTTTCGCGCTCTACGACTGCGAGGATGTCGCCCGCGCCAGGCTCACTTGGCGCTGCCGGGGCCGCGGCGCCGGCCATCGAGAGGATCCGTGCGGTGAGATTGCCGGCTGCCACGGTGAGGGCCATCCCGATGGTGGTCAGGGACGGTACGGCGAGCGAGCTCACCGGGAGGTCGTCGACGCCGATGAGCGCCAGGTCGTCCGGGACGGCGATGTGCTGCGTACGGCAGCTCGCCAGGACGGCGAGCGCGATCAGATCGTTGAACGCGGCGACCGCGGTGACCGGGGTGGCGCCCTGCGTCCACTCCGCGACGGCTGCCTGGGCGCTGGCCCGCGAATAGCGCATGCTGACCACGTGCGGCGATGGCAGACCCAGGTCGCTGCAGGCCCGGGTGGCTCCCTGCAGACGGGGTAGGCAGAAGGGCCGCTCGCGGGGGTCGTCCAGCGCGGCGTAGCCGATGTGCCGGTGCCCGCGTGCCGCGAGGTGCTCGATCTGCATGCGTCCGACAGCTTCCTGGCTCAGTCCGGTCAGGCTGGTGTCGTCCGGGGCGAACACGCCATTGAGCAACGGGATTTCAGCTCGAAGCAGTGACCGCGCATCGGCGGGCGGCAGGCCACCGAACGCGACGACCACCGCCGGCTGGACGTGCTGCCACAGCTCGGCCAGCGGCGTGGTCGTACCGGCGTGGTGCAGATATACGCAGGTGTAACCGGCCTCGCTCAGTGAGCGGCCGAGAGCCAGTTTGAACCGCTCCATGGCCTCGGCGACGGGAAGGTCAGGAACCACGCAGAGCACGACGTTGCTACGGCCCTTGCGCAGCGCACGGCCGGCTCCCGACGGTACGTAGCCGAGACGCTCCGCCGTCTCCAGCACCCGGCGGCGGGTCTCCGCGGAGAGACCGTGCTCGTCCCTCCCGTTGAGCACGAAGCTCACGGTGGTCTGTGAGACCCCGGCCTCTCGCGCCACGTCCTTGCTGGTGATCCTCGGCAATGCCCCTCCCGAACTCTTGCCACACCTTCCGACAAAGGCTACGGTACGGCGATCAGCGATCTAATACGTATTAGATCGCCGCTTCGGTAGCCGCAATGGCCTGTAGGGGGACGCCCCGCACCTGTTTTGCCCGAGCCGCCCACCCCAGCCGATCACCGCGTTCGTGCGCGCCGACGGGGTGGATCCACACGAAGAGAGATCTGTCATGGACGACACGATCCCGTCACCACCGACACGACACCCCGCCGCTTCGCCTCCCCCGTCGAACCGGATCTCGTGACCACGACACCTCCGCGCCACGCCACTGCGGCACTCCCGAGCCTGCCCGCTCGCGCCACGAACCCGTTCTGATGCGGCTGTCGGGCACTCGCCGCGACCAGGTCGAGCAGACCTGCCGACGCCTGCCGCAGTTCCCGCACAAGTGACCGACGCAGGTCAACACGCGACTCGTGGCCCAGTTGAGACTTCCAGGAGAACACGCATGAACCGCAAACCCTTGATCGCACTGCTCGCCGCATCGGCGCTGGCACTCGGCACAACAGCATGCGGCGCCGGCAGTCAGCAGGGGGACGGACCGGCGCGCACCAGCGCGAATGAGCTGCGCATCGGCCTCTCGGCCGGGCCGGCCACGCTCGACCCGGCCAAGGACGGCGCCGGATTGCAGAACGTGATGCGTTCGCTGACCAATGAGTCCCTGTTCCACATGAACGCCGACTACACCGCCAGCCCCGGTCTGGTGAGCGACTACGAGTACGTCGGAAAGGGGAACAAGGTCTTCGAGTTCACCCTCAAGAAGGGGATCCGCTTCACCGACGGCAGTCCGCTGAACGCGGCGGCGGTCAAGACCTGGCTGGACTATTTCGCGAAGCAGCCCGGGCCGTTCGCCTCCTCACTCTCGATCGGCTCCGTCGAGACCAAGGGCGAGTACACGGTCCGGCTCAATCTCGCCTCGCCGTGCCCGATCGTGCCCTTGATCCTGTCCCAGTACGCGAACCGGGGCGCCATCTCGAGCCCCAAGTCCGTCGCCGACCCCGGCAGCCTGGCGAAGGGCACGTACGGCGTCGGCCCCTATGTCCTTGATGCCGCCGACTCGGTGGTCGGCGACCACTACACCCTCGTGCCCAGCAAGTACTACCACGATCCGTCGAAGGTCCGTTTCAAGAAGGTGACCGTCCGGATCATCTCCAACCCGTCCTCGATGCTGCGCGCGTTCCAGTCCGGGCAGATCGACTTCGGCAACCTGGACCCGTCCACCGCGCCCGCGGCGAAGAAGGCGGGCGTGAAGGTGATGCACTGGCGCAGCGGCACCGTGTTGGTGACGCTCCTCGACCGCAACGGGACAGCCACCAAGCCGCTCGCCGACGTCCGGGTCCGGCAGGCGCTGAACTACGCCGTCGACCGTGAGCCGATCACCAAGGCGCTGGTCGGCGAGTACGGCCGGCCCACATCCCAGTACCAGACCGAGTTCACCGACCCGGCCCTGGAAGATCGCTACCCCTACGACCCGAAGAAGGCGAAGGCGCTGCTCGCCCAGGCCGGCTACCCGGACGGGTTCAGCATGGACGTCCTCGACCCGGGGGCCATGGTCGGCAATTGGGGCGACCTGACGATGCAGTCGGTCGCGCAGGACTGGGAAAAGATCGGCGTCCACGTCAAGGTCGCCCAGGCAACCACCGACTTCGTCCAGCAGGCGCTCTCGAAGAAGTTCGCCGCGGTCGAGTGGACTCCGGACATCTCCCCGACATCGCTCACGTACTCGCTCCTGTATGCCCCCAAGGCATCGATAAACCCCTTCGGTGCTTCGGACGCCAAGATCGACGCGCTCTACCGCCAGGGTCAGACAGCGCAGGGCGATGAGACAGCGAAGACGTTCAGAAAGCTCAACAGCATGGTCACCGAGCAGGCCCCCAATGTGCCGATCTACGAGTACAACATCCCGTGGGGCATGAATGAGCACCTCACCGGAGTCGAGAAGGGCTCCTGGATGGTCTTCGGCGCCGACCTCGGCTGGAAGGGCTGACGATGGCCAACTCGTCGGTTGACGCGATGGGAGCGCCGCTCACGCGCTCCCGTCGCGGGCGCGCCATCCGCAGACGCGGCACCGGAGGCGGCAGGCTGACCTCGCTGCTGGGCCACCGGATGTTGACGGCAGTCCCCCTGCTGCTGGTCGTGTCGAGCTTCAACTTCCTGTTGCTGTCGCTCACCCCGGGAGACGCCGCCCGCCAGATCCTCGGAGCCAGAGGCACACCGGACCAGTACGAAGCGCTGCGCCGGCAACTCGGGCTCGACCTCCCGGTCCACGAGCAGTACTGGCACTGGCTGAGCCATGCGGTCTCGGGTGACTTCGGTGATTCGATCACCAACGGCAGCCCGGTCCTGGAATCGATCGTGAGTCGAGTGCCTGTCACCATGTCACTCATCGGCTGCTCTCTGCTCGTGAGCGTGGTGGCCGGCGTCAGCCTCGGCGTGTTCAGTGCCGTCCGTGGTGGAGTGATCGGCAGGGCGGTCGACGCGCTCGCTCTCCTCAGCTGGGCACTGCCCGTCTTCTGGGTCGGCTCCGTGCTGGTCGTCGTCTTCGCCGTCAAACTCGAGTGGTTCCCGGCGCTCGGGTACGTGCCGTTCACCGAATCACCCCAGGACTGGGCCCGATCGCTGGTGCTGCCGGTGACCGCGCTCTCCCTCGGCTCCGTCGCCGCCGTGCTGAAGCAGACCCGGGAATCCGTTCTCGACGTGCTCGGAAGCGAGTACATCAGGATGGCCGCCGCCAACGGGGTGTCCCGATCGTCACTGATCTATCGGCATGCCCTCAAGAACGCCGCCATCCCGGTCGTCACCGTCCTGGGTATCCAGACCGTCGGCCTGCTGGGCGGCACGGTTCTCATCGAGAACGTCTTCTCCGTGCCGGGCCTTGGTTCGCTCGTCGTCGGTTCGGCCCTGGCCCACGACATCCCGACGGTCCAGGCGGTCGCGGTGTTCTTCACCGTGATGGTCATCGTCGTCAACCTGGCGGTCGATGTCGCCTATGGGCTGCTCAACCCGAGAGTGAGCGCAGCATGACCGTGACTGTGACTGTGGCCGATGCCGAACCCTCGGCATCATCCCCGGTGACCCCCCGCTTCGCGCGCCGTCTGCTGCGCCGGCCGCTGGCCGTCGTATGCCTGGCGTACCTGGCGATCCTCGTCGTCATCGCCATCGGTGCCCCGATGCTGTTGCCGCATGTCGGGACCGAAAGGGCCGGCGATCTCGGAACCGCCCTGCACGGCCCGAATTCCGCTCACCCCCTTGGCGTCGACAGCCTGGGCCGCGACGTTCTCCAGCGCCTGCTGGTGGGCACCCGGGTCACGTTGGTCGGCGTCGTCGAGGCGATGGCCGTCGTCCTGGTGCTGGGCATCCCCATCGGTCTCGTGGCCGGCTACGTCGGCGGCAGGACCGACCGGGCGATCATCTGGCTGGCGGATCTCGTGTTGTCGCTGCCGGCGATCATCCTGGTCATCGTCGTGCTCTCGGTCTTCCCACAGAGCGTGCCGGCCGCGATGGCGACTCTCGGTGTCCTGGCCGCCCCAGGTCTCGTGCGCGTCGTGCGAGCCGCGACACTGCCGGTACGCGAACAGCTCTACGTCGCCGCCGCTCGGGTGTCCGGCATGTCGCGGACCTACATCGTCACCCGGCACGTGCTGCCGCGGGTCATGGGACCCATCATCGTGCAGGCGTCCCTGCTGGCGGCAACTGCCTTGCTGGTGCAGACCGGGCTGGCCTTCCTCGCCCTCATTGCCGCGCCTCCGGAGCCCAGCTGGGGAGGCATGGTCGCCGACGGGGTCGCCGCCCTCTTCCAGCAGCCCTGGTTGATCTGGCCGCCCGGCCTGGCGATCGCGCTGACGATTCTGGCGTTCGGACTTCTGGGCGACGCGGTCAGAGACGCGAGCACCGAGGGCTGGTCTCCCAAGTCCGCCCTCCCACTTGACGGCAAGCGCCGAAGCGCGCCCGCGCGAGCTGCCTCTCTCGTTCCCGCGAGCACGACCGACAGCCTGCTCTCGGTCCGCGACCTCACGGTGTCCTACGCCACGCCCACCGGCCCCATCCTTGCGGTCGACAGTGTGTCCTTCGACATCGCCCGTGGAGAGACCGTCGGAGTCGTCGGAGAGTCCGGTTGCGGGAAGACCACGACAGCCCTCGCCATCATCGCGCTGCTCGGCGGCGGCGGACGGATCGACTCCGGACACGTCCTTTTCGACGGCAGGGACCTTGCGGCCCTCTCGGAGTCCGAACTCCAGGCTGTCCGAGGCACCGAGATCGGCTACGTCTCCCAGGAACCGATGGTCGCGCTCGATCCCGCCTTCCGGATCGGCTGGCAGCTCGCCGAAGCCGTCCGGACCAACACCGGAATGAGCCGCGCCAAGTCCAGGAGACGCGCCGTCGAACTGTTGGAACAGGTGCAGCTCCCCGAGCCTCATCTCGTGGCTCGCCGCTACCCGCACGAGCTGTCGGGCGGCATGGCCCAGCGAGTCGTCGTCGCGCGTGCCCTTGCCGGCGAACCGAAGCTCCTGATCGCCGACGAGCCGACCACCGCCCTCGACGTCACCATCCAGGTGGAGATCCTCGATCTGCTGCGCGCGCTTCAGCGCGACCGGGGCATGGCGATCATGTTGGTCACCCACGACCTGGGCGTGGTCGCCGACATGTGCGACCGCGTCGTGGTGATGTACGCCGGCCAGATCGCCGAACGGGCCGGCGTGGAGGCGCTGTTCGGTAACCCACACCACCCCTACACCCGAGCACTGCTCGCCTCGAATCCGCACAACCAGCACGGCTCGGCGGTGCTGCCCACCATCCCGGGTGCGGTCCCCATGCCGGGCTCGTGGCCGCAGGGCTGTCACTTCCGGCCGAGATGCGCGCGCGCCACCGAGCAGTGCGGCAGCGGCGGGATCCCCCTCCTCGAGATCGGCGCCTCCCATGAGGCCCGCTGCCTCTACGCCCACCAGATCGAAGGTGCGTGACGTGAACGACGAGACGAATCTCCTCGAAGTCCGCGATCTGTCGGTGCACTTCCGCCGCGGCCACCGCTCGCCCGTCCTGCGAGCTGTCGACCAGGTGAGCTTCTCCGTGGCCGAGCGGGAGACGCTGGGCGTCGTGGGCGAATCGGGCTCGGGCAAGACCACCATCGGTCGGGCCGTGCTCGGCCTGGTGTCGCCGACCGACGGCCGGATCGAGTTCGCGGGCGAGGACATCACCCGAGCCGACCACAGACGGCGCCGTGCGCTCAGCCGGGACCTGCAGGTGATCTTTCAGGATCCGTACAGTTCTCTGAACCCGACCCGTACCGTCGCTCAGACGCTGGGCGAGTCACTGCGGGCGGAGAAACTGGCCGCGGACGAGGTCCGTAGCCGGGTCGTCGCCATGCTCGAGCGCGTCGGACTCCCCGCGACCGCCGCGGACCGGCACCCGTCGAGCTTCTCCGGCGGCCAGCGGCAACGCATCGCCATCGCCCGGGCTCTCGTCGCACAACCGCGGCTGGTGATCTGCGACGAGCCGGTCAGCGCGCTGGACCTCTCGGTCCAGGCCCAGGTGCTCAACCTGCTCCGGGAGCTGCAGGACGAGTTCGCGCTCGGCTACCTGTTCGTGGCCCATGACCTGGACGTCGTCAGGCACCTCTCGCACCGCATCATGGTCCTGTACCGCGGACAGATCATGGAGCAGGGCCCCGCCGACATGGTCTACGCCACGCCGACGCACCCTTACACCAGGACCCTGCTCGAAGCAGCGCCCGTCCCGGACCCGGTACGCCAAGCAGAACGCCGCCTGCGCCGCGTGCGCACGGGTGACAACACCGGCCCCGTCTCCGCCGAGGGATGTCCCTTCGCCAGCCGCTGTCCACACGCGGCCCCGCTGTGCCACGGCGAACGGCCACCCCTCGAACAGACCCCGGCAGGCACGACCGTCGCTTGTCACCGATGGCAAGAACTCAGCACTGCGCCGACGGAGGCGGCGGCCGGTCCTCCAGTGTCTGTCACGTCTTCGCCCACCCGACCTGGAGCGCTTCAGCACAACTCCCGGAAGAGCCCGAGTCGTGCCGAGTGAGCCACTCCTCACATCGCCGGCGCACTCATCAGCCTCGGCGGCGACGGCTCACTGCTCAGCGTCAGCGGCCCGTACGCCCTGGTCGCCGATGCGCCGGCCATGTGCATCCGCTCGATCCGACAGCCGAACGGAGCCTTCCATGCCCATGATCACCACGCCCACGCGAGTGACGCTCTGCTACGACACCTTCGGCGATCCCGGCCACCCCCCGCTGCTGCTGATCCAGGGCCTCGGGGCCCACATGCTCGGCTGGCACGCCGCTCTGTGCAGGCAACTCGCCGACGTGGGCTTCCACGTCGTCCGCTTCGACAACCGGGACGTCGGCCTCTCGCAGAAGTTCCCGCAGGGCGGCTACACCCTGGCCGACATGGCGAACGACGCCGCGGGCCTCCTCACCGCCCTCGGCATCCCCGCAGCACACATCGTGGGCCAGTCGATGGGCGGCATGATCGCGCAGCAGCTCACCCTCGGCCACCCCACACGGGTGCTGAGCCTCGCTCTGATCTACACGGCGCCCAGCACCGACTTCGTCGCCGGCCGCGACCTGGTCGACGAACGCACCCAGCGCCCCCGAGCCCCCGACGAAGACGAGGCCATCGCGCTGTACCTGGACAACGAAGCGGCGTGCGCCTCACCGGGATACCCCCAGGACATCGCCTGGCTGCGCGAACTCGGCGGCCAGATGTACCACCGGGGCTACGATCCCGACGGCGTCGTCCGCCAGGTGGGGGCACTCGACAACTCCCCCGACCGCACGGCTCACCTGCACCGCATCACGGTCCCCACCACGATCACGCACGGCGACGGCGACCGCTTGATCGATCCCGGTGCGTCCCGGGTCATGCACGAGCTGATCCCGGATTCACACCTGACCATCCACCACGGGATGGGCCACGAACTTCCGCGCCCGCTCTGGCCCGAGATCGTCACCCAGATCCGGGACAACACCGCACGAGGGAGGGCGTGACATGGCCGAGGGAGGAGACGGGTCACGGACCCGACCCGCAGCCCGGCGGGTACTGCCGATGTTCGTTTCAGCACTCATCCTGTTCCTCAGCGTGACAGCCCCGAGCCCGGCCTCGGCGGCTGACAGCCCGTTCTGCGTGCCCCGGACCACGCAGCCCGAGGTGGGACTGACCCTGATCTCGGTCGAGCGCATCGACGCCCGTACGCAGATGTACGCGTTCCGCTCGAAGGCGGTCGGCGACGCCATGTCCGACGGGCTTGTCCGGGTGCGCGTCATCCTGCCCGCCGACTACGACCGCTCGCCCGGCAAGCGCTACCCGGTCATGCTGCACCTGCACGGCACCAACAACTCGCCCAGCACCTGGCCCGCCGGCGAGGCGGAGCAGGTGCTGGGCGACAACGACGTGATCTTCGTCGAGCCCGACGGTGGCCCGGCCGGCTTCTACGCCGACTGGTACGGCACCCCCGTCACCGGCGGCGATCTCTTCAACGGACCGGTGCCGTTCCCGCCCCCGGCGTGGGAGACCTTCCACATCCGCGAGCTGCTCCCGTGGCTGGACAAGACCTTCCGTACCACCGGCCGACGCGCGATCACCGGTAGCTCGATGGGCGGCTTCGGCGCGATGGCGTACCCCGCCCGCAACCCGGGGGTCTTCGTCGCCGCCGGCTCCTTCTCCGGCGCTGTGGACCTCGACGCGCTGTACCCGATCAGTCCTGTGCTGATCTCCCTGGCCTGGGACCCGTGCATCTTCGGGGACCGGACCCTGCAGGCCGACAACTGGAAGGCGCACAACCCGGTCGATCTGGCTGCCGAGCTGCGCGGAGTGTCCCTGTTCGTCGCCAGCGGCAACGGGCTGCCCGGCCGCTACGACGACGCCGTGAGCGCCGTCGCGGGAGCCCCGCTGGAAATCCTCGTGCACCAGATGGCCGAGAACTTCGTCGCCGCGCTCGACCGGGCCGAGGTGCCCGTCACCACCTGGTTCTACGGCAACGGCACTCATCCGGGCGGGACGACGAGGACGCGGTTCTACGACTACGACGATCTGAGCCGCTTTCTGCCCCAGGCGATGAGCGCCCTCAACCGCAAGTAGCCGGTGCGAGAAGGCGATACGCGCGCAGAGCAGTACGGCTGACCGGTGAGCCGGGGCCGTGCACGAACTGATCCCGGATGCGACGCGGGACAACACCACACGAGGAAGTGCGTGACATGACAGCAGTACAGGTGAAAGGCCGCGTGGACAGCGGATTCGAACCGATCGCGGACGCCTTCGCCGACAATTTCCGGCAGCGCGGCGACACAGCCGCCTCCTGCGTGGTGTACGCCCAGGGAGCCCCGGTCGTGGACATCTGGGCTGGTCAGACCGCCCGGGGCAGCTGGACGCCAGACACCCGCACCGTCGTGTTCTCCGTCAGTAAGGGAGTCACCACCGTCTGCCTGCTGATGGCCGCCGAGCGCGGACTGATCGACCTCGACGCCCCCGTGGCGAAGTACTGGCCGGAGTTCGCCCAGAACGGCAAGGAGACGACGACGGTACGCCAACTCCTCGCGCACCAGGCCGGCTTGGTGGCGCCCGAGGCGGATGTGACGCTGGAGAACCTGCGCGCCTGGGAGCCGGTGACGGAGGCGCTGGCCCGGCAGGCGCCGGCCTGGTCCCCGGGAACCGCCTATGCCTACCACTCGGTCACGTTCGGCTGGCTGGTCGGCGAGGTGCTGCGCCGGACCACGGGACTGCGGCCCGGCCAGTGGCTGCGCGAGCACGTGGCGGCTCCCCTGAACCTGACCATGACGTACGGCGCCGACCCCACGGCCGCCGATCTCCACCCCCTGGCAGACCCGCTGCCCCACACCGACCTCGAAGCCGCCGCGTCGATGGCCACCGCTCTCGCCTCACCGATGGTCGAACGCTCGACGAGCCTGGGTGGCGTCTTCGACGCCACCGACTTCATCCGGACCGCCAACGGGGAGGCCTGGCTGTCGGTCGAGATCGCGGCGGGCAATCTCGTGACCAGCGCCCGCAGCCTGGCACGGCTGTACGCGGCCACGGTGGGCGAGGTCGACGGAGTCAGGCTGCTGGGCCCGGACACCGTACGTGATGCCCGCGTGCCACGCTCCGAGGGCCGGCCGTTCGTGGGGCCCGACGAGGGCAACCGCTGGGGCACCGGCTTCATGATCAGCTCGGCCCACCGGCCGATGGCCGGCCCGGGCAGCTTCGGCCACGACGGCTTCGGCGGCGGCCTCGGTTTCGCCCACCCGGAATCGGAGATCGCCTTCGCCTACCAGACCGCACAGCCCGGCGGTCTTCCCGACGATCGATCCAACGCTCTCTGCCGCGCGCTGCGCGCCTGCCTGTGAACCGACTCCGGCACGTCAGGTCCCGACCCCGTCCACCGAAAGAACCGGAGAGCAGGCCATGACCGCCACACTTCCCTCGCGCACCGCGCCGGCGCCCCCGAGCCTGACCGCTCGCACGACGGACCGGATCCTGACCCGCCTGATGCGGCTGCCGGGCACGCGATACGACTACCGGGTCGAGCGGAACCTCCCGACGCCCGCGCGCGACGGCGCCGTTCTGGTCACGGACCACTACGCCCCCGTCACCGACCGGCCGAAGGGCACAGTCCTCCTGCGCACACCGTACGGGCGCGGCTTCCCGGGTGATCTGGAGGCCAGGGTCTACGCGGGCCACGGGTATCACGTCGCGGTGCAGAGCTGCCGCGGCACGTTCGGCTCCACGGGAACCTTCTACCCGATGGCCAACGAGGCCGACGACGCCCAGGACGCGGTGGCCTGGCTGCGGACCCAGCCGTGGTTCGACGGGCGCCTCGCCACCGCCGGGGGCTCCTACGTGGGCTGGACCCAATGGGCGCTGCTGATGGACCCGCCCCCTGAGCTGCGCACCTGCCTGATCGCCGTCGCCCCCCACAACATGCACGACACGGTGTACGGAGCGGGAGCATTCCGGCTCGGCGACTTCCTGTCGTGGGCGGCGATGATGGTCAACCAGGAGCGGTTCACCGGGCTGCGTGGTGTGGCTCGGCTGCTGACGACGAGTCGGCGACTGGCCCCGGTCTTCGGCGCCCTCCCGCTGGCCGATGCGGCCGACGCGGCGACGGAGCACCGCGCGCCGTGGTTCCGGGACTGGCTGACGACACCTGACCCCGACGATCCCCTGTGGGACCGCCTCAAACTCGACGACGCCCTTCAGCGAGCGCACGTACCGGTACGGCTCACCGCCGGCTGGCAGGACCTCTTCCTCGACCAGACCCTGCACCAGTACCAGACGCTGCGCGCGCGTGGAGTCGACGTCTCACTCACCGTCGGCCCCTGGACCCACCAGGAATCGGGTCAAAAAGCCATGGGCCGTCTCCTCCGCGGCAATCTCGACTGGCTCCGGACACACCTCGCCGACGGCGAGACGCCGACACCCCCACGGCCCGACCTGCCTGTCGAGGTGTACGTCACCGGCCAGGACACCTGGCGACGGCTCGCGGAGTGGCCGCCGGCGGCCGGAGAGACCGTGCGCTACCTGCAGCCGGGCGGACAGCTCCTGGCCGATGAACCGAGTGGCGGCCCCCCGTCCACGTTCGTCTACGACCCGGCGAACCCCACACCGACCCTCGGTGGCCCGCTCCTCACCCTCGACAGCGGCGTCAAGGACAACGCCGACCTGCAGAACCGCCCCGATGTGCTCACCTTCACCACGCCTCCGCTGACCGCCGCGCTGGAGATCATCGGAACACCCGTCGTCGAACTGGCGCACACCAGGAGCAATCCGCACGCCGACGTCTTCGTACGGCTCTGCGACGTCGACCCGAAAGGTGTGTCCCGCAATTTCGCCGAAGGACTCCTGCGCCTCGATCCCACCTCGCCCATCGACCAGGTGCGGTACGTGCGCGTGCGCCTCGACGCCTGCGCACACAAGGTCAAGCCCGGACACCGGATACGCCTGCTGACAGCCGGCGGCTCCCACCCGCGGTACGCACGCAACGAGGGCACAGGTGCGGTGCCTGGCACCGGGAACGAGTTGCGGCCGTGCACACACACCATCCACCACGACACCGGCGCGATCTCCCGCGTGCTCCTGCCAACGCCCTCCGAGCGGCACGAGTAAGCGTGTCCAGCCCGGCCTCGCGGGCTGCGTCGCCCCACGGCCACCCGCCTCGCCGCCGTGCCGGCGGCACCCGTTTCCCCCAGCCCCGCGCCGCGTCATCGCGCCATCTGTGGCGTCTGCCGGTGCCGAAGTCGCCGGTTGCGCAGGGGACTCCGAGACCGGCAGACGCCTCGCGGTGCTGACCGACCGCGAGGCTGGCCACGTTGGGATCCTGACTGCCCGCACACCTTGGCCTCCCGAGCCCACAGAGAGCCCGTCCGGGGGCGTTGACGCCGAGGCGGGGGAGGTCAGGACGGGCCCAGACTCCATACCCGGAGGGCCCGCCGTGGTCAGAAACCGAGCACAGGGTCCTGATCGCGCAGGACCTCGTCTACCACGGCACCCACCTGTTCCTGGGCAACAATGACATCGACGGCTGGCGGCGGGCCGTCGCCGGCCTGGCCGCCGACACGTCGTACGACACGATCCTGGCCGGCCACGGCCTGCCCACCGGCGCGGAGGTGTACCCCGAACTGCGCGGCTACCTCGCCGACGCCCGCGAGCTGCTAGGCGACGACGGCGAGGCGTACAAGAAGGCGATCCTGGAGCGCTACCCCTCCTACGGTGGCCCCTTCCTGATCGACATCGGCAACCAGTACCTCTTCGGCCCGCAGAACGCCTGAACCCGTACCGCGAGGAGATCGAGAAATGAGCAGGATCGTCGTCTTCGGGGCCGCCGGGAAGGCAGGCTCCCGCGTCGTCGCCGAGGCCGCGGCGCGCGGTCACGAGGTCACCGCCGTCGCCCGCGACATCGCGCGGCTCGGCCATCTCCCCGAGGGTGTGCGGCCGGTGGCGGGCGACGTCACCGACACCGAGGCGGTCGCCGCCCTGGCCGAAGAGGCCGACGCACTCGTGCTGACCGTCGGCGGCCCCGACGCGGGCCTGTACACCGAGGCGGTGGACAGCGTCGCCGCGGCCGTTCGCGCCCTGGGCCCCAAGGGCCCGCGCATCGTGCACATGGGCGGCGGGGCAAGCCTGCTGAACGAGGATGAGGTGCGCTACTTCGCCCCCCCAGTTCCCGGAGGAGTTCAAGCCGTACGCCGTCGGGCAGATCCAGGCCCTCGACGCCTACCGGACGCTCGGCGATGACGTCACCTGGACGTATGTCTCCCCGCCTCCGGTCCACTTCGCCCCCGGTGAGCGCACCGGCAGCTACCGCACCGGCCTCGACCACCCGGTCGCAGGCGACGACCGTCAGGCCCGCATCTCCTACGAGGACTACGCGGTCGCCCTCCTCGACGAGATCGAGACCCCCCGACACCTCAACCGCCGCTTCACCGTCGGCCACTGACCCACCCGGCAGCGGCGCGCGCGGTCGTCTGTGACGCGTCGGTGCGCACGGGCCTGTCGAACGAGCGTTTTCACAGTCCCGTGCGCACCGGCCCCCGCAGGTTCTATGCCTGCCGGGTCGGCAGGACCATGATCTGCCGGAGGTTGACGTGCCGGGGGCGGCTGGCCGTGTAGGCGACGAGGTCGGCGAGCTCCTCGGAGGCCAGGAAGCCGCTCTCAGCCGCGATCCCGGCGATCTGTGCGCGCAGATCGCCACTGTCGATGTGTGAGGCGAGTTCGGTCTCGGTCAGCCCCGGCTCGATGTTGGTGACCCGCACGTTCCGCGGCCCGAACTCGGTGCGCAGGGACTGGGAGAGATAGGTGACCGCGGCCTTGGTCGCCCCGTACACCGCGTAGGTGGGGAAGGGGATGTGCGCGCCGATGGACGAGATGTTCACCAGGTCCGCCGTACGGCCCTGTTGAGCGGCGGCCACCAGATCGGCGGTGAAGGCGCGGATCACCCGCAGCACTCCGGTGACGTTCGTGTCGATCATCCGCTGCCACTCGTCGATCCGGCCCGCGTCGACCGGATTGGGGAGCATGACGCCGGCATTGTTGACGATCATGTCGACGGTGCCGTACGCCTCGCGTACCCGTGCGGCGGCCGCGTCGACCGACCCGTCGTCGGTGACGTCCGCGACGACGGCGAGAGCTTCGCCCCCATCGGCCCGGATCTTCCCGGCGATCGCCTCCAACCGCTCGGCGCGCCTGGCCAGCAGCGCCACCCGCGCCCCTTCCGCGGCCAGCCGCACGGCGACGGCCTCACCGATACCGCTGGCGGCCCCGGTGACGACGACGGTACGTCCGGCCAGGTTCTCGTACGACATGAAGTGCTCCTGAGTGATCGGATCGCCGCCGGTCCGTCCGGCGGTGATCACCACTCTCGGCGGCCCGACCGGTCCTACCCAGGGATGCGTTTTTCCTGGGTCTGCCAGTACCAGGCTCGGGATGCGCGGGTCGCCTAGGCTCGACCCCATGAACGGGGAACTCGGAGACTTTCTGCGCTCGCGCCGCGCCCGCATCCAGCCCGAGGAACTGGGGCTTGCCTCCCACGGGCGACGCCGCGTGCCCGGGCTGCGCCGCGAGGAGGTGGCGCAGTTGGCGGGGGTGAGCGTCGACTACTACATCCGCCTGGAGCAGGGACGTGGACCCTCCGTGTCGGACGCCGTGCTGGACGCCGTCGCGCGTGTCCTGCGGCTGGACGAGACCGAGCACGCCTACCTGCGTACGGTGGCCAGGCCGCCCGGCAAGGACAAGGCCCTCCGCTCCACCGCGCCCCGCGTGCGCCCCGGCGTGCAGCTGCTGCTGGACAGCATGGACCGCGCACCGGCGTTCGTCCTGGGCCGCCGCATGGAGGTCCTGGCCTGGAACACCCTCGGTGACGCGGTGAACGGCTTCAGCCGGATGGCCCTCAGTGTCCGCAACGTCGCCCGCTATGCCTTCCTCGACCCCGCCGCGCGTGATCTGTACCCCGACTGGCCCGCGGTGGCCGCCCAGACCGTCGCCCATCTGCGGCTGAACGCCGGCCATCACCGCGACGACCGCGCGCTGAGTGCCCTCGTCGGTGAACTCTCCGTCAAGAGCGAGGAGTTCCGCCGCCTGTGGGCCGACCACCAGGTCGCGCTGTGCATGTACGGCGTCAAGCGCCTCCAGCACCCGGTCGCGGGCCTGCTGACCCTCCCGTACGAGACGCTGGCCGTGCCGTCGGACCCCGATCAGACCCTCGTGGTCTACACGCCGGAGCCGGCTTCGGAGACGGCGGAGAGGCTGGCGCTCCTGGGGAGCTGGGCCACCGCCCGCTGAGCCGCTGGTCCTCGGTCAGCACGTGGAGCTGACACATGACGGACCCGGCGCAGGGGCGACCCTGGGGACTGGAGGGGCCGGGAGGTCAGGTTCGGCGGCGTCTGGCGATGGTGCAGCCGATCAAGGCGGTGCCGACAGCGACGAGGCCCAGACCGGCGGCTGTTTCGGCAGATCCTGAAACGCGAAGTCACGGCAATCGAGGTCGGCTTGGGCATGTGCGATGCCTGACAGCGGTGCGAGTGCGGCGACGGCCAGGCATGCGCCAACCACCGTGTTACGACATCTCATAGCGATCCTCCCGCTCGGTCACGTTCCCGCATCGACGTTATGGACCGGGGGGTTTGGCGTGGTGCCCGGCGGGACGCCGGGACAGTCACTTCCAGATGGGCTGCGGGCAGGCACGCCCTCGGTGACACCGTCACCCTCCCGGTCCGCGACGAGGTGGCCGCGCTCGCCGTCAAGGTCCAGGACCACACTGGCTACGAATGAAACGAACACAGGCCCTGGCCGGGCAGCCCCGGGGTCAGTTGAGGCCGAGCTTGGCGAGCGCGGTGGTCCAGTCGATGACGATCGCCTGTTGTGCCTGCGTGAGGGTGACCTTGCCGGCGCAGACCGCAGTGTGCAGCTTTGTCTCCACCGGGTCCTTCGCGTTGTTGACCCCGCTGCCTTTCTTGTGGCCCGGGTCGGCGGGCTCTACCCACAAGTTGCGGTAGTCGTTGGGGTCGCCGCCGAGCTGCAGGCTGATCAAGTGGTCGTACTCGGCGTCGCGCATGCTCCCGGCGAAGCCGTAGGAGGCGGCGTTGAGCCTCTTCTCTTTGCCGGTTATGTACGTGGACGGCCTCACGCCGGACGTGTAGCCGCCCTTGCGGCAGATGGTCGACTTCAGGTTCGCCTGCGTGACGGCCGGGGAGATGGCGCCCGGCGTGCACTGGGGATCCTCCAGCGGCTCCCCCTTCTCGTACCGGTAGTGGCAGCTGGCCGCTGCGGGCTGCTGCTGCACCGTGTACTTCTTCTGCGGGCCGGCCCCCACCGCTATCGATCGGGCCCCGCCCTCGTCACCCGACGCAGGCGTCGGCGGCGCCCCAGCGCCGGATGACGAAGGGTCCGACGTACCCAGCGGAACGGACGAACAGCCCGCCAGGAACAGGCAGGACAGCAGCACGGGCGAAGCGACGCGGCGGGTAAAGCGCATGACGACCCCTCACGGGCAGGCGATGACTGAGCAGATGCTGCCCTACCGGAAATTCCGTACACCGGGCGGGGTGCCCGGGCGGGAGCACCCACGCCATCCGGCGAGGCGCGCTGCGGGCGTACCGGACCGTCGGCCGGCCAGGACGTCGCCGGGGTGGGGTCCGTGTCGAGTGTCGAGTGCAGGTGTCGACGAGGGGGAAATGCTGTGCTTCCGCTGACGTAGGGGGATGACGTGTCAGCACTGACTTCACAACGGCCGCGGCCGCGTCGTCGGAAGAGTTCGGCGACCAGGCCACGCTCCGCCGCCGGCACGGTGACCGTCTCCCCGGCGCGAGACGCCCCCGGCACGCCTGCCGCATGCCCGCCGGAACCGCTCGTCCGTCGTACTCGTCTTGTGCGCTGACTGTGTGGGAGCAAGGAAAGCGGGGGAACGTCGTGATGCGGAACATGACGAGGGCCGGTCTCACGGTGATGGCCATCGGGGCCGTACTCGGGGCCTCTGCCTGCGGCGGCGACGCCGACGCGGCGGCGGGGGCCGGAAACGGGGGGACACTCCGCGCGCACGGCAAGGAGTCCCCCGTGCCGCCCGCCGGGGCCGGGGTGTCGTTCGACAAGGCGCCCGCGTCGGCCGGCATCGTGGGCACGTCGTCCGGAGCAGTGCGAAGCGCGGCGGCTTCGCTCACCCGGCACGTGCCGTGGAACCTGGACATTCTGGACCAGCGGTCGCGGCCCCTGAACGGAAAGCTCACCACCACCGCCACGGGCAAGGGCGTTCACGTCTATGTGATCGACACGGGGATGGACATCGCCCACACGGAGTTCGGCGGACGCGCCCACCTGGGCGCCGACTTCGTGGGCGCGGGGGACTCCGGCGACTGTTTCAGCGAGGACGGGATCGGCCACGGCACGTTCGTCGCGGGCGTCATCGGCGGGGCGAAGTACGGGGTGGCGCCCAAGGCGCAACTCGTCCGGGTCCAGGGCATCCTGTGCGAGAGCGCGGGCGGCGGCTCCCCCGCCGCTGCCGAGGCCGCTCTGGTGAAGTCGGTCAAGTGGGTCACCGCGCACGCGCAGAAGCCCGCGGTGGTGAACATGTCTCTCAACCTCGGCCACCGGTCGGCGGCCCTGGAGTCCGCCGTGAAGAAGATGGTCGACGCGGGAATCCCGACGGTGGTGTCGGCCGGCAACTTCCATGACGACGCCTGCAAGCACTCCCCCGCCGGCGTCCCCGGCACCATCGTCGTGGCGGCCTCCACGACGAACGACCGCCCGTGGAGCGACGGCGGCTCCTACGGTTCCGGCTACGGACGGTGCGTGGACCTGTACGCCCCCGGCCAGAAGGTGACCGCCGCCCTCGCCGGCGGCGGCACGGTCACGGAGGAGGGCGGCGCGACGTCCTGGGCCGCACCCCATGCGACCGGCGTGATCGCCCTGTACCTGTCGGCCCACCCCCACGCCACGGCCGCCCAGGTCCACACCTGGCTGGACCACACAGCCACCCTCGGCGCCCTGCACGGCGTACGCTCCGACACCCCCAACCGGCTGCTCAACACCGGCGGCCTCTGACCGGGCCCGGTCGCACCTGCGAGGGGGGCGCGCCCCGGCGGGCGCTGCTCCTGTTCTCGTCGGCACCGTCAGTGACGCTCAGCGTCCGGTCGCCCCGAGGAACACCACCAGGTCGGCGATGACGAGCACGGCGGGCGGAGAGGAAGGTGGGCCCAGTCGTCGACCCGCCCCACGGCGAGCAACGAGCCGCCGCCGAGCAGCAACGCGACTACGGCGCCGGTGGCTGCGAGGGTCCACCGCGCGGCCTCCCTGCTGTCGGCAACGGAGGCCAGCGGCGCGGGATCTTCTGCAGCAACCCGCCGGTCGGCGCTGTCGCCCTGTTGCTCCGGATGCGGTGGCGCCGATGATCGCGGCGGTGAGGTTTTCGATCTTCGGCTCGTGAACGTTCTCCACCCGGATGTCGCCGGAGGCGTGAAATAACGCGTTCCCTCCAATAGACGGAACGGTCGGCCACACCACGTCCGTGCCGACGCGGTGTGAGTACGGGGGGTGAGGGAGCCTGTGGCGGACCGGGCTCAGAAGACGAGCACCACTCGGCCGCGCAAGCCGCCCTGGGCGAGGAGGCGGTGGGCCTCGACGGCCTGCTCGACGGGCAGGGTCCGGGCCACCCGCAGCGTCAGGCGGTCTTCCTCCGCGAGCTTACGCAGGCGTTCGAGGTGGGCGTGTTCGCGGGCGTAAGCAGCCACGAACGTCTGCTGGATCGTGACGCCGCGCTCACGCTCGGCGGTGGCGAGTTCTCCCATGGCCGAGGTGGCTACCCGGCCGCCGTCGCGTACGGCCCGGCCGGCGTCGGCGGCGATACCGGCACAGTCCACCAGCCCGTCCACGCCCTCCGGGGCGTGCTTGCGGACCTGGTCGGCGAAGTCCTCCCCGCGCGGGACGACGATGTCGGCACCCAGGTCCCGGACGAGCTGCTCGTCCTTGGGCGCGGCGTCGGCGATCACGCGAAGGCCGTCGGCCTTCGCCAGCTGCACGGCGTATCCGCCGACCGCGCCGGCGGCCCCGACCACCGCGACGGTCCCGTGAGCGGGCATGGCGAGCAGGTCCAGAGCCATCCGTGCGGTCAGCCCGTTCATCGCCAGCGTGGCGGCCTGCGCGTCGCTGGCCCCCTGTGGGGCGAGCACGACGGAGTCCGCCGGGACGACCAGGTACTCGGCGTAGGCACCGTGGGTGCCGGAGGTCACGGCGATCACCGAGACCCGGTCACCGACACTGACGCCGGTCTGCACGCCGGAGCCGACCTGGTCGACGATCCCGGCCGCTTCCATGCCCGGCACATACGGGGGCTCCGCATCGTCGACGAACACGTACCCCTGGCGCACCATCGCGTCGATCGGGTTGACCGTCGCGGCGCTCACCCGGATCCGGATCTCTCCCGCGCCCGCCTCGGGCACCGGAAGCTCCAGAAGACGCAAGGATTCGGGTCCGCCGAACTCACTCACACCAATGGCTTTCATCACGCCATGCCCTCCATGAATTCCCCTGCGCAGCCAGTGCGCCTGACGTCACCAAGAATGCCCTTGGGGAAGATTCCCCGCCTGACGGGGCACGCCGAAACGCCATTTGCGAGGAACAGAAAGTAATGCGTCAGTCGAGTCGCTCACTGGTCGCTATCGCTTCTCACTCCGGCCAGGGTCACACCGCCGTCCTCACCATCACCGACGCGCCGTGGACCCCGCTCGACGGCGAACGCCATCTTCGGCGCGCCACCTACCTGGGCTCCGCCTCCGCCGCCGGCTTCACCGACTCCGGCGCCAAGAACGGCGCCGAGTCCTCCACCCTGAGCTGCTTCGCCACGCTGGTCCAGTGCATGCCGTGCTTGCCGGCCAGGTCAGCCGACAAGAAGACCGCGGCCGACCGGGAGCCCGGATGCCGACACCGGTGGTGCGTTCTGACCATGCGTCGTTCGAGGCCATGGACGCCGCACCGGTGTCGAAGGGTGCCCTACGGTTTCATCGAAGGGGGCTCGTTTCTCTTAAGTCCGGCTTGGCCGGGCCTGCAGACGGTGACGGTCGTGGTGTTGGTGGCCGTGGTGCCCTTCGAGTTGATCAGTTCGGCCCGGTACACGTAGGTGCCGTCGGGCTTGTCCGTGAAGGTCGTCTCGACCGACTGCGAAGTGCCTCTGACCGTGTCGGGCACCCGTGCGGAGACGAGCTTGCCGTTCTCGTACAGGCGGTAGAAGCTGCTCCGGGTCCCGTGCCGGAGGTTCATCGTGACGCTGTAGTCGCCGTCGTGGCGGCCGTGCGTCCGTCTGCTGGTGTTCGAGAGGGTGCCGGCGCCCGGTGCCGAAGTGTTCTGGACGAAGCTCCGCAGCGAGTCCCGCACGGCGAAGTAGGCCGGCTTGGGGTTGTAGTCCTCGTCGTACATGAGCGGCTTCGCGCCGGGCAGCCAGGTGTAGGCGTGCTTGTCGGTGAAACCCCAGAAGCTGATGTCCCGGATTCCGGCCGCCAGCGCCTCGGCGACGATGTCCCCGTAGATCTGCGTCTGCTGGTCGACGTCGTAGGTGTGCACATCGAGTTCGGTGATGGCGACGTCGAGTCCGAGAGCGTGGTAGGAGTTCGCCATCTGCGTGATGACCCCGGGCTCGGGCCCCGCCTGGGTCTCGTGCATCTCAAGGCCCACGCCGTCGATGGGGACGCCGTCGGCGACCAGACCGGCAACGAGGTCGTAGAGCTCCTGACGCTTCTCCGGGGAGAACTCCACCAGGGATTCGTTGATGAACAGCTTGGCCTCGGGATCGGCGGCGTGCGCGATGCGGAATGCTTCCGCGATGTAGTCCGCGCCGAGAACCTTGTAGAAGTCGTTGTGCACCAGGCCCGTTCCGCCCTCGATGGAGAACGGCTCGGTCACGACGTCCCACCGGTTTATCTTGCCGGCGTAGCGGTCCATGATCGTGTTGAAGTGGGTGTTCATGACCGTGCGGAGTTTGTCCGGGTCGGTGATCGCGGTCACGTAGTCCGGGTTGCAGCAGCCTGAGATGAGGCCGTGCCCCTTGACCACCATGTGGTTGTCTTCCGCGAAGCGGACCAGCCGGTCGAGACCGGCGAAGTCGAAGCTGCCTTCGTGGGGTTGGACGAAGTTCCACTTGAGCTCGTTCTCGGGCGACAGGCTGTTGAACTGATCCGCCAGGACCTCGCCGAACTGAGGTTCGTCGAGGTAGTTGGGGTTGATCGCCCCGGACCCGATGAGGATCCCCTCGCGCGCCGCCAGTTCGCGGAGCGTGGGGGACGAACTGGCTGAGGCGTCGGCGACTGGCACGGCCGCCGTCGCCAGTCCCATGGTTACGGTTGCGAGCGCCGCAACGATGCGGTGCGTTCTCATTGAATGGTGCCTCGCCTTCATGTGTGATGGATGTCCCGAGAGCGCGGCAGCGCGCCGGGGTACGGGGTGATTCGCGGGAGGCGGGATCGCCGGCAGGGTTCGGCCGGGGGCCGCCGCTCGGGGTTCGCCGACTGCGGGAACCGACCTGGCCAGTGCTGCGTCGGGCACATCGTCGCCGTATGACTTCCTCATGTGGCCCCGACGTCGTGAAGGGTCCGTCCGGACCCACCGGGTCATCTCACTGGTTGGCGAGGACCGGGATGACCTTCGTCGTGCAGAGCTCGGAGAGCCAGTGCGCGCTCAGCTTCGGAATGCGTTCCTGAGTCTCGTAGTCGACGCGGATGATTCCGAAGCGAGGGCCGTAGCCTTCGGCCCATTCGAAGTTGTCGAGCAGCGACCACACGATATATCCGACGACGTTCGCGCCGAGTTCCCGAGCGCGGTGGGTCGCCGTTGCGTGATCGATGAGGAACTGCGTCCGGTCGCGATCCAGGACCACGCGCTGTCCGTTGGATTCGCTGACCGCATCCGCGAATGCCGCGCCGTTCTCCATGACCATGATGGGCAACTCGGGGAACTCCTTCGAGAGGGCGACCAGGTGGTCCTCCAGCCCTCGTGGCTCGATTCCCCAGTCCATGGCCGTTCGCTCCAGATCGTCGCGGCGAACGATTTCGATGCGCTCCGAGCCCGGAAAGGCGGTGCCTCCAGTGGCTTCGGTGGCGGGGTCGAAGTCCGGCCTCACGCGTACGTGCATGACCTCGTAGTAGTTGACCCCGAGCAGGTCGATCGGTTGATGGCAGATCTCCACGTCGCCCGGGTGCACGAAGCTCCAGTCGGTGAAGGTCCGGGTGTCGTCGAGGAGGTCGGCCGGGTACTCCCCGCGGAGCATCGGCCCCGTGAAGACGCGGTTGGCCACGGCGTCGAAGCGACGCGCGGCCTCGGCGTCCTCCGGGGTCTCGGCTTCGATGCGGAAGACGTTCAGCACAACGGAGATCTGAGCGTCGGGGTGCTTCACGGTTCGCCGCAGTGCCGCCACCGCGAGCCCGTGCGAGAGGTTGAGATGATGTGCGGCCTTGAGTGCGTCCGCGTGGCTCTTCACACCGGGCGCGAACGCACCGCTGCCGTACCCGGCGAACGAGTTGTTCCACGGCTCGTTGTGCGTCGACCACATGGCGACCCGGTCTCCGAAGGCGGCGCCCACGATCTCCGCGTACCGCTCGAAGGCGAAGGCGGTCTCGCGTCCCCGCCAGCCGCCGTAGCGGTCCTCCAGTGCCTGCGGGAGATCCCAGTGGTTCAGCGTCACGATCGGTGTGATTCCGCGTGCGAGCAGGCCGTCGATGAGCCTCTGGTAGAACGCCAGGCCCTCTGGATTGACTTCGCCTTCACCCGTGGGCATCACACGCGGCCAGGAGATGGAGAACCGGTAGGCGTCGAGGCTGAGGGAGGCCATCAGGTCGAGATCGGTCTCGACCTGGTGATAGTGGTCGGCGGCGACGTCACCGGTTGCGCCCTGGGCGGTCTTTCCCGGCGTGCGGCTGAAGGTGTCCCAGATGGACGGCCCCCGTCCGCCCTCGTCCGCGCCGCCTTCGATCTGGTAGGCGGCGGTCGCGGCGCCGAGGATGAAGTCGGGCGGGAACGTCAGATGCCCGCGAGCGAACAAGTCGCAAGTCATAAATCAGCCTCTCTGGTGACGTGGCGCCAAAACCTAACACCTGAACTGTAATCAGCACAGGGGCTGAACGAACTCTGGCGTCTCGTCCCCGGAGGGCCCTCACGCGGCGGCCGGTGTCCGGCGGCATCACAGCTGATCAGGGACGCGTGGGGTTCGTTGGTTGAAGGGCATGACCGAGCGCCGTGGGTGGGCGTGAACGGCCTTCCTTGAGGCGTGCCGCTCCAGCGAGTCGGAGCCTGGGGGCACTGAAGAGCGCACGTATGGGCGCAGGCGCGTGAGGTTCTCCGCGAGCGCGAACCCCATCGCCGCCGGCGCGCTCCCACCCCGTGCGTCAGGGGCTGCGCGCACACATGACCATGAGAAGGCAGGCTGCACGGCCCCCTTGCAGGGTCCCCGCGTGCGTCGGCGGTCCTGCCTCAGTTCCCTGCGCCCGCGATCGTTGGCCAGCTCGTCAGGTAACGAGCCCGACGTCGCCTGCGCCGTCGACGTCGACCGGCATTCAGGCGGAGTCGTCGCCGTCGCGCCGGTCGGGTTCTTCCGGAGTCGGCTGCTGTGACCAGTGCGCCCGGGCAGCTGCCACGAGGCGCCAGAAGGCGTCGACGGCCTCGACGACGTCGAGGTCGTCGCGATATCGCCGCTGGAGCTGCAGTCCGTCCTGTACGGCGATCCCCAGGGTGGCGATCACCTCCGCGCTGACCCCCATGGGGGCGCGCTCGGAAGCCTCGGGACCGGGATCGAGCGTCTGCGTCTGCGCCGAGTGGTAGTGCTCGACGAAGTAGGTGTGCGCGGGGTGATCGCGATCGATGGCCTCGGCGGAGAGGATGATGAACAGGGATGTCAGTCCCTCGTGCTCCGCGGAATGCCGCGCGACCTCCCGCGACCGGGTGGCGACATCGGTGGCGTGGAGCTCGGACAGGTAGTCGGCGACTGACGAGTCACGCAGACCGAGCACTTCTACGAGGAGTTCTTCCTTGTCGGCGAAGTGGTGAAGGACCCCTGTTTGTGTGAGACGCATGCGCCTGGCGAGCTCGCGCATCGACGAGTGCTCGTATCCGGATTCCGCGAAGAGCTCGGCTGCAGCGGCGATGATCTCTCGGCGGCGCTGAAGCCCCTTGCGATAGGGCCCCCGAGGCCCGGTGCGTTCCGCCATGTCCTCAACATACAGCGAGGTGGTGTCGCGCTTGGCCCGAGTGCGGCCGTGACGATGAGAACTCCGCGAATACTTGTCACGTGAACTGTGTTGAGTGATACTGGCCGCCGCCGCACCTTCCGAGACGACACCTCAGCTGGGGACGCAGCGGCTTGTGCGACCTCCGGGCGACAGGGTTCGCGCATGACGCAGGAGCGCGCAGCGGCCCGGGGCGGCCGCCTTGTCGCCGCGGATCTAGGCACATCGCCTGAGACAAAGGACTACACATGCGATCCACCCGAAGAGCCATCGCTGTGCTTGCAGCGGCCTCGCTGACCGTCCTCGCCGCTGGTTGCGGATCCAGCGACGAGGGCGACGCCGACGGCAAGATCACCCTCAAGGTGTCGACGTTCAGCGAGTGGGGGTACGGCGACCTGCTCAAGGAGTACCAGAAGCTTCACCCCGAGATCACCATCAAGCACAACCGCTTCGCCACGAGCGACGCGGCCAAGGAACAGTTCCAGACCGCCCTCGGCGCGGGCTCGGGGCTCGCCGACGTGGTCGGTGTCGACAACAGCTGGCTCCCGCAGGTCCTGCAGCACCCGGACAACTTCGTGGACCTCTCCTCTTCGAAGGTCAAGGGCCGCTGGAAGGACTGGACGTCCAAGCTCGCGACCACCAACGACGGCAAGCTGCTCGGCTACGCGACGGACATCGGCCCGCAGTCCATCGCGTACCGCAGCGACCTGTTCAAGGCGGCCGGCCTGCCGACGGATCGCGAAGCGGTGGCCAAGCTGTTCGGGGGCGACAAGGCGACATGGGACGACTTCTTCGCCGTCGGCGAGAAGTTCAAGGCCGCCAAGACGGGCCCGGCGTTCTACGACGCGTCAGCCTCGGTCGCGACCAGTTGGGGCGACCAGTACAAGGTGCTCTGGGAGGACCCCAAGACCGGCGACATCATCGCAGGCCATAACAAGGACCTTCGGAACATCTACGACACGGTGACGTCGCACGAGGACCTCTCGGCACACCTGGCGCGGTGGAGCGAGGACTGGGTGAGCGCGTTCCAGAAAGACAAGTTCGCCGTCATGCTCGCACCGTCGTGGATGCTCGGCGTGATCAAGGGCAACGCTGCCGGCGTCAAGGGATGGGACATCGCCGATGTCTTCCCCGGCGGGGGTGTCAACAGCGGCGGGTCGTACCTCACCGTGCCGACGCAGTCGAAGCACCCCAAGGAAGCGCAGGCGCTCGCGGAGTGGCTCACCGCTCCTGAGCAGCAGCTGAAGGCGTTCAAGACGACGGGTAACTTCCCCAGCCAGGTCGCGGCCCAGAGCAGCGACCAGTTGCAGAAGGTGACCGATCCCTTCTTCAGCGATGCGCCCGTGGGCAAGATCCTCACCCACCGCGCGTCGGCGATCACCACTATTCCCTACAAGGGTGACAACTACTTCGCGATCACGGCGGCGTTCAACAACGCGATCAACCGTGTCTCGGTCGACAGGACCGACTCTCCGAAGAAGTCGTGGGACACGTTCGTCGATGATCTGGACGCGCTGAAGTGACCGGTTCGTCCGCGCACTCGGGGACGCCCGCCATGGCGGGCGTCCCCGAGTCACCACCGAAGGAAGAGCGCATGGCCCATCCGGCAGCGAGCGCGTCGACCCGCACCGGCGCCTCCCCTCCACAACCGCCTGCCTCCTGGCGTCAGCGTCTCGGCCGCTGGGACATGAAGGCGTCGCCGTACGCCTATATCTCACCGTTCTTCATACTGTTCGGGCTCGTCGGCCTGTTCCCGCTCCTCTACACCGCATACGTCTCGCTGCACGACTGGGACCTCATCGGCGGCCAGGGCGACTTCGTCGGGCTCGACAACTTCACCTTCGTTCTCGATCAGCCGGTCTTCTGGGACTCGCTGGGCAACACCGTGAGCATCTTCCTGCTGTCGACGGTCCCCCAGATCGTGATCGCGCTCGTACTCGCCAGTCTTCTGCACGCGAACATCCGCGCGCGGACCTTCTGGCGGATGGGGGTGTTGCTGCCGTACGTCATCGCCCCCGTCGCCGTGTCGCTGATTTTCTCGCGCATGTTCGCGGACCAGTCCGGCCTGGTCAACGCGGTGCTCGGGCATCTGGGAGTGGACCCGATCGGCTGGCACCGGGACAGCATGCCGGCGCACATCGTCATCGCGAACATGGTCAACTTCCGGTGGACCGGCTTCAACACGCTCGTGCTGCTCGCCGCCATGCAGGCGATCTCCCGTGACCTGTACGAAGCGGCGATCCTCGACAGCGCGGGCCGGATGCGGCAGTTCTTCTCCGTCACGGTTCCGTCCGTGCGTCCGACGATCATCTTCGTCGTGATCACGTCCACGATCGGCGGCCTGCAGATCTTCGACGAGCCGCGGCTGTACGACACGCAGGGGCTCGGCGGGAGCTCAGGGCAGTGGAAGACGATCACGCTGTACCTGTACGAGCTCGGTTGGAATCAGCAAAGGCTGGGCCGCGCCGCAGCCGTCGCATGGCTGCTCTTCCTGCTGATCATCGTGTTCGCGCTGGTCAGCAACTGGCTGTCGCGCCGCATCGCCTCCGGCGACGATCCAGTCGCCGTCCCCCGAAAGGCACGCCGCGCCGCCCGACGAGACGCGAGCGGGTCAGCAGCTGGTACGCCCGCCTTCTCCGCATCGTCCGGTGACACACCCGGGAGCAACACGTGAGCAGACCCTCCGTCCCGTACATCGAGCAGACATCCGGCCGCGGTGCGGCCCGGGCGGCACGCCGCCGTCGAGGGCGGGATCACGGTGCCGCGCGCCGGCCCGGACGGATGACCTACGTCGTCCTCACAGTGGTCGCGCTCATCTCGATCTTCCCGCTCTACTACGCGCTCCTGCTCGCGTCGTCGACATCGGCGGAGGTCGCGCAGCACCCGATCCCCTCGCTGATCCCGGGCGGGCATCTGGGCGACAACCTCGTACGCGTCTTCGAGTCCGACATCGATCTGCCGCGCGCGGTCTGGAACTCCGTCTTCGTCTCGGTGACGACGGCGCTCGCGGTCGTGTTCCTGTCCACGCTGGCGGGCTTCGCCTTCGCGAAGCTTCGGTTCAAAGGGCGGGCCGGTCTTCTCGCGTTCGTCGTGGCCACCATGGCGGTCCCGACACAGCTGGGCGTGGTGCCGCTGTTCATCGTCATGCGCGAGCTGGGACTGACGGGAAGCCTGTGGGCAGTGATCATCCCTGGCCTCGCATCCGCCTTCGGGGTGTTCTGGATGACGCAGTACCTTCAGGCGGCCCTGCCCTATGAGCTCGTCGAGGCCGCCCGAATCGACGGTGCCACGACATTCCGGATCTTCCGGTCCATTGTGCTGCCGGCCGCCCGCCCCGCGTTGGCGATGCTCGGACTGTTCACCTTCATCGGGGCGTGGACCAACTTCTTCTGGCCGTCGATCGTGCTGGGAACGACCAACCCGACGCTGCCTGTCGCTCTGCAGCTGCTGCAAACCGGGTTCTTCAAGGACATCCCCCTGATCATGACCGGCGTGCTCGTGTCGGTGGTGCCGCTGCTGACGCTGTTCGTCATCCTCGGCAAGCAGCTCGTCGCCGGCGTCATGCAGGGAGCCATCAAGGGGTGACGCCGCGGTGTCCTGCCGCTGAGTCCTGGCCCCCACCTCGCCGAGGCCGCCCCCGAGGCCCCGGAGACGAATGTGAGAGGAACTACCGACCCCCCATGCACAACACGACCGCACCGGACCGCATCGAATTCCGCGACCTCAACGGCAACGGCCGCATGGACCCGTACGAGGACCCGCGGCTCAGCGCCGAGGAACGTACCGAGGACCTGTTGTCCCGGCTCTCGCTCGAAGAGAAGGTCGGTCTCCTCTTCCACACGGTCATCGAGATCGGCCCAGAAGGCACTGTCCTCGAAGAGCCCGGCGCGATCAGCAAGTCGCCCACCAGCGAGGTGATCCTCGACAGGGCGATGAACCACTTCAACGTGCACCGCATCGAAGACGCCCGGGCGGCCGCACGATGGAACAACGCGATCCAGCGGCTGGCCGAGAAGACGCCGCACGGCATCCCGGTGACGATCTCCACCGACCCGCGCCACGGGTTCCTGGAGAATGTCGGGGCGTCGTTCACGGCGGGCCCGTTCTCGCAGTGGCCAGACGGGCTCGGCCTCGCGGCGCTTCGCGACCCGGATGTCGTGCGCGAGTTCGCGCGACGGGCGCGCGACGAGTACCGCGCCGTGGGAATCCGCATGGCGCTGCATCCCCAGGTCGACCTGGCCAGCGAGCCCAGGTGGGCACGTCAGCTCCAGACCTTCGGCGCTGACACCGATCTCGTGGTGGCGTACACACGCGCGTACCTCGAAGGCTTCCAGGGCGCCACTCCCGACTCGACGAGCGTCGCCTGCGTCACCAAGCACTTCCCCGGCGCCGGCGCTCAACTGGACGGCGAGGACGCGCACTTCCCGTACGGCCGCGAGCAGGTCTACCCGGGCGGGGCGTTCGAGGAGCACCTGCGCCCGTTCACCGCCGCCGTGGAACACGGCACCGCCGCGATCATGCCGTACTACGGGATGCCCGTCGGGCTCGAGATCGACGGCGTACCGATCGAGGAAGCCGGGTTCGGGTACAACAAGCAGATCCTCACCGGACTCCTGCGCGAGAAGCTCGGCTACGACGGGCTTATCATCACGGACTGGGAGCTGGTGAACGACAACCCCGTCGGGGACCAGGTCCTGCCGGCCCGCGCGTGGGGCGTCGAGGAGCTCGACGCCCGCGAGCGCCTGGTCAGGATCCTCGACGCCGGCGCGGACCAGTTCGGCGGCGAGCAGTGCACGGACCTGCTGCTCGACCTCGTACGGGACGGCGTCGTCGCGGAGAGCAGAATCGACGAGTCGGCGCGCCGCGTCCTGCTGGTCAAGTTCCGGCTCGGCCTCTTCGACGACCCCTTCGTCGACGAGGAGGCAGCCGCGGCCATCGTGGGCAACGCCGAGACCCGTCAGGCCGGCTCGGAGGCGCAGGCCCGATCGGTCACCGTCCTCAAGAACTCCGTCGTCCTCGGCGCGCCCCTCCTCCCCCTTTCCAGAGGCGCGAGAGTGTACGCGGAGGGCATCGAACCGGAGGCCCTCGCACGGGCCGTCACTCCCGCGGCCACGCCACAGGAGGCGGACCTCGCCATCGTGCGCATCGACGCGCCCTTCGAACCACGGGACGACCTGTTCCTGGAGTCGTACTTCCACCAGGGGTCTCTCGAACTGCCGCCCGGCCTCGTGCACCGACTGGGCATGATCGCCCAGCAGACCCCGCTCATCGTGGATGTCGCCCTGGACCGCCCCGCCATTCTCACGCCGCTGATCGACGCGCTCGCCGGCCTCACGGTGACCTTCGGCGTCTCGGACGACGCCTTGCTCGCCGCCCTCACCGGCCGCATCACCCCCCAGGGCAGACTCCCCGTCGAGCTGCCGCGATCGATGCAGGCCGTGCGAGAGTCCGCGCCTGACGCGCCGGCGAACACCCCCGACCCGCTGTTCCCCCTGGGATCCGGGCTGGAGATCTGATGTCTCGTTCGTACAGAAGGAGCACGCCATGACCGACGCACGGTCCCGCGCCGTCGAGTTGCTGGGTCGGATGACCATGCACGAGAAGGTCGCCCAGCTGACATCGGTCATACCGACGATGCTCTTCGACGCGAAGGGCATCCGTCCTGAGGTCGCCGCGGCCAAGCTCGCCAACGGCATCGGCTACGTCGAACCGCACATGGGCGGGTTCCCGGCGAACGCGGCCGAACTCGCCCGGCTGAACAACGCGTTGCAGCACCATCTTGTGCACAGGACCCGGCTGGGCATTCCGGCGATCATGCATATCGAGGCGCTCAACGGCGTGAACGCGCCCACCTTCACCTCGTTTCCCACCGCGATCGCTCTCGCCGCCACCTGGGACACAGCCGGGGTCGGCGAGATGGCCGCCCTGACGCGCCGGCAGATGCGATCCGTGGGCCTGCACCACGCCCTGTCCCCGCTGCTCGATGTCGCCCGCGACGCGCGATGGGGCCGCGTACACGAGACCTACGGTGAGGATCCGTACCTGGTCAGTGCGCTCGGTGTGTCCTTCGTACGCCATCTGCAGGGCGAGTCGTTCCAGGACGGGGTCATCGCCACCGGCAAGCACTTCCTCGGGTACGCCATGAGCGAGGCCGGTCTCAACATGGCGACCGTGCCGGTGGGAGCGCGCGAGCTGCGGGAGGTGTACGCGCGGCCCTTCGCCGCCGCGATCCAGCTCGCCGGTCTCGGATCGATAATGAACTCGCTCGCCGACTGGGACGGAGTTCCCGCGGCCGCCGACCCTCGCGTCTTCCGCGAGATGCTGCGCGACCAGCTCGGCTTCGACGGCACCGTCGTGTCGGACTGGTCCTCGATCGAGAACCTCGTGACACATCATCGCGCCGCGCGCGACGCACGCGAAGCCGGCGTACTGGGGCTGCGGGCCGGCATCGACGTGGAGATGCCCGAGCCGTTCGGCTACGGCGACAACCTCGTCGAGGCCGTCCGCGCCGGCGAGATCCCCGAAACGACCGTCGACGAGTCGGTGGTGCGCGTACTGACGCACAAGTTCCAGCTGGGCCTGTTCGACAACCCGTACGTGGAGACCGACCCGATCGAGATCATGTCCGTGGCCCAGGAAGGACGTGACCTCTCGCTGCGCCTGGCGCGCGAGTCGGTCACCCTGCTCAAGAACGCCGGCGGAGTGCTTCCGCTGAGCGGCGCTCCCCGTATCGCCCTCATCGGGCCGCACGCCGACCGGATCGGCGCGGCCTTCGCGCCGTACACCTTCCCCTCCTTCATCGCACTCACCCGTGCGATGCTGAAGGGCGCGACGAGCTCGATGGTCGGTGTCGACGACATCGGCTCCTTCGGCCCTGACGACGCCTACGTGCACCGGGAGATCGGCGACCTTCTCGCGATGGACGAGGACGAGTTCGCCCGGACGCAGTACGGAGCGGTCTCCCTCGCGGACGCGCTGCGCGCCGCGCTGCCCGACGCGGACATCGTCGTTGCCGCGGGATGCGGGATCACCGATGGCGCCGAGGGGATCGAAGCCGCCGTGGAGGCCGCGCGTGACGCCGACATCGTGATCCTGGCGCTCGGCGGCCTGGCCCGGTGGTTCTTCACCGAACGGACGGAGGGCGAGGGCGCGGACACCGCCGATGTGCGGCTGCCGGACGTGCAGCGCCGGCTCGTGCACGAGGTCGCCGGGCTCGGCCGGGCGACCGTCGGCGTGATCTTCTCCGGCCGCCCCGTCGCCCTCGGTGACGTCGAGTCCCGACTCGACGCGATCCTGCTCGGGTACTACGGCTCGCAGTACGGCACACGTGCCGTCGCGGACATCCTGACCGGCGCGGCCGAGCCGCAAGGACGCCTGCCCTACACGATCCCCCGCGCCGGCGGACAGGTTCCCGTTCACGCGGGCCAGCGGTTCGGCAGCGGATACCGCCGCCACGAAGGCGACCCGCACGGCGGCTACGTGGACGAGTCGGCGGCACCGCTCTACCCGTTCGGCCACGGCCTCACGTACACCCGTTTCACCTACTCCGACCTCAGGCTCAGCAGCTCAGCGGTCGCGCCCGACGGCACCGTCGACGTCACCGTCACCGTCGAGAACAGCGGCGACCGCCCGGGCGTGGAGCTCGTCCAGCTCTACGTCGAGGACGACGCCCCCGGCATCGCGCGACCGGCACTCCAACTCACAGGGTTCCACCAGCTCGAACTGCAGCCGGGCGAGTCGGCAACGGTGACGTTCGCGCTGGAGCTTCCTCTCCTGGCCTATCTGTCCCTGGACGACAGATGGGTCGTGGACCCGGGCCCCATGTGGATCTCTGTCGGCTCGTCGTCGAGCGACCTCCCCCTGCGGAGCCGCTTGGACGTCGTCGGTGACACCGCCGACGTCACCGAGCGGAGGGTCTATCTGACCCACTCCACCACGACCTCGCGTCCCGCGACCGGGACGTGACGCGCAAGACCGTCGCCCGAAGCACCGCCGCATAGCCGGCGCCCGCAGCAGCCCGTGGGGAGCGGCCCTGACACCGCTCCCCACGGGCCCTTTCGCCCAGCGTTGGTGTGCGGGGCGCGGACGCCGGTGCCGCGGCGCCAGGACGCGGCGTCGCGTTCGAGGACCGGACCGGGCCGGGCCTCCGTCGCGCAACCCCAACCGCACCCGCGCGCGGGTGACGCCGCCGAACGCGTCGCACCGCTCCTCCGTTTCCACCGCGACACGCGCGCCACCGCACAGCGTGAGCGTCCACACCGGGACTACTCCGTGCCGTCCGCCGGCAGGCGCTCCGGTAGCCCGAGCCGCGGGAACCGGTCGCTGTGGAAGGTGATGATCTCGGTGATCACCCCGCCGGTGACGCGCAGGACATCGATCGTCAACGGCAGGTACGCGCCCTCGTCCTTCTGCCACTGGTAGAAGGCGACCGCGGGCTGCCGGTTGACGGAGGTGAGGACTGGGCGCAGGCCCGTCATGCCCTCGAAGCCGCTCTCCACCCAGTCGTTCACCACCGTGTCGCGGCCGACGTACAGGCCCGGCGTGGGCGGCATCGAGACGCGGACGTCGTCCCGTAGGAGCGCGGCGAGCCCGTCGATGTCCGTGGCCACACTGGCCTCGGTGAAGCGGCGCACCAGCTCGCGCGTCCCGGCGTCCTGGTCGCCGCCGGTCCAGTCCTGGCGCTCGGCGGGCAGATGCTCCCGCATGCCCGCGCGCGCCCGCTGCAACGCGCTGTTCACCGAGTTGACGGAGTCCCCGAGCAACTCCGCGACGCCCTTCGCCGGCCAGCCGAGCACGGCCCGCAGAATCAGCACGGCCCGCGGGCGCGGCGCGAGGTGCTGGACGGCGACCAGGTACGCCAGCTCGATCGTCTCCCGCGCGACGGCGGCACTCTCCGGCTCGTCCGCGTAGCCTGCCGGCAGCTCGTCGAGCAGCCGGTCCGGGTACGGCTGCAGCCACAGCACCTCGCCGCCCGTCGCAGGCTCCGGGCGGCACTTGGCGAGCAGGTCCAGGCAGGCGTTGGTGGCGATCCGGTACAGCCAGGCCCGGAACGTCGACCGTCCCTCGAAGGTCTCCCGCCGCCGCCAGGCACGCAGGAATGTCTCCTGCACGGTGTCCTCGGCATCCTCGAACGACCCGAGCATCCGGTAGCAGTGCACGTGCAGCTCCCGCCGGTGCAGCTCCGCCAACCCTGAGAACGCCGACTCGTCGAGCTCGCCCAGACCCCTCGCGCCCAGCTCCTCCAGCCGCGTGTCCGCACTCATCACGTCGTCCTTCCGCCTCGTCGTGTCCCGTCGTAGGTATGACGGGTGCGGGCGCGAAAACTCATCACCAGAGGCTCCTCCGGCCGACCCGGGCCCCTGCCATCTGTCAGGGGCCACTGCGCGATTCGCCTTCCTGGTTTGAGGGAACTGGTCCAGCAGGGCGGAGAGGGACGGTGCCTGGAGGAAGTCGTGGGCAAGCGGCTCGCGGCTTCTGTCTCCGCCGATGACGACGGCGCCGGGGAAGCGCTTCTTCCTCCTCCCGAGGCCGGGGTGAGGCATCCGACCTGTCTCTTTCGCCAGCTCGGCACGCCGAGAGGGGCCGGCTGCTCCCGGAGGAGGAGACCGACCCCTTCCCGAGCGAGAGGATCAGCTCAGGCCGAGGTCCGACAGTGCCGTCGTCCAGTCCGTGACAATCGCGTCCTGGGCGTCTGCGAGGGTGACGGTGCGGGCGCAGACGGCCTTCTTGAGCTTGTTCTCGACGGTGTCCTTGTTGGCGGCGGTCATGGTGCCGTACTCCGGCTCGGGCCAGAGGTTGAGCGCGCTCTTGGGGGAACCGCCGAGTTCGAGGGGGACGAAGTGGTCCTCCTCGTAGTCCGATGTGCTGGTGTCCGTGAAGCCGTACTCGACGATCTGTTTCTTCTTCAGCGCGGTGGTGTAGGAGCTGGACGGCCGGACGGTCGCCGTCCATCCGGAGACGCAGATGGTGGAGCCGATGGTGGACTGGGTGACGTCCGGATTGAAGTCGCCGGGCTGGCAGCTGGAGTCGGGGAGGGGAAGGTAGTCCTGGCTGCAGCTCTGCGCGTGGGCGGCGCCGGCTGCGACGGTGAGACCGCCGGCTGCGAGGGCGAGGGAGGAAAAAGCGGTGACCAGCGAGCGGGATATTCGGGGCATGGGAGATCTCCCGGAGCGGTGCCCGGCAGGGATTCCGGGCGGTCGCGAACATGACAGCACCGACGTCATCTATGCGGGTAGATCTCTTTGCCGCCCACGGAGACTCTTTGTTGAATATTTGAGTACGGTGGGACTGGCGGAGGGCAGGCCATGGCCCGCCCTTGGTTGTCGGCATCGCGCGCCGAACCCCACGAGGCCTTCCCCCGTCACCCCGTCACCCCGTCAGCTGTGAGCGAGGGCGCGGCTATCGGCGTACCAATCCGTGACGGTCGGCCCATGCGCTGATCGCGGCGGCCAGTTCCTCGGGTCCGGGGAGTAGTGGCCGGCGAGGCCGTGACGGGAGACTTCCAAAGCCGCGATGTGCTTCTCGCACCAGGCCTCGGACGGATGGCGGCCAGGGTGGCCGCGTGCGGGCGGGTGAGGAACGTCCGTGCGGCGGCTGGCAGTTCGGCGGTCGCTCGGCTCACTTCTTCTTCACGCCCTCGTCCCATATCAGCTTGGCGATGTTCGGCTTCACGGCCGTGGTGATGACGCCCATGGCCGTGTGGACGTACCGTCGTTCCTCCAGTTCGCGCACCATGCTCGCGGCGAGGTCCGCGCGGGCGGTGAAGACGCCGTCGGCGCTGGCCTCAGCGGTGCGGTAGTCCGTGACGGCCGGGTGCTCGAAGAGGCCCGAGGGCCGGACGAGGGTCCAGTCGAGGCGCGTCTCCCGGATCACGGCCTCCATGCGGCGCATGTCCTCGTGGAGGGTGCGGCCCAGCCGCCGATTGACCAGCGGGTCGAGTACGTGGTTGAAGAAGTGCGCGCCGGTCGGCCGCCACTTCGGGTCGGCGATGCTGGAGCTGACGGTGAGCAGTCGATTGATGCCGTGGCGGGTCATGGCCGCGGTGATGACCGTGGCGCTCGCCGAGTACGTGGTGATGGTCTCCTTGCTGAAGCGCGAACCCAGCGCGGAGAGAACGGCGTTCGTCCCGCTGACCGCGGCGTCGACGGCCGCCGGGTCGGTGGCATCGGCGACAGCCACGGTCAGGCCGGGTCGTGCGGGCAGAGAGCCGGGGCGGCGGGTCACGGCGACGACCTCATGGCCGGCGGCGAGGGCCTGGTCAGTGAGGTGGCGGCCGGTCGGCCCGTTGGCGCCGAAGACTGCGATACGCATGGTGTCGGGCATCCCTTCGTGTGGATCGCGGAACGCCCTTGACTGTGCCGATCACGAAATGCAGGCTCAACGCTGATGAATAACGCCGCCCCTGCCCCCGTCCGCAGCCGAGGCCGTCCCCGCGGCAACCCGCCGACCCGTGAGTCGATTGTCTCGGCGGCCCGGTCGCTGTTCCTGGAGCGCGGCTACCGGCGCACCACCCTGCGTGTGGTAGCCGGGGCAGCCGGGGTCGACCCGGCGCTGATCGCGTACCACTTCGGCTCGAAGAAGGGCCTGTTCGCGGACGTGATGCAGTTCCAGTGCGCTCAAGCGCTGACGGTGGACGACGTCCTCGCCGGCGACCTGGCCACCCTCCCCGAACGCCTGATCGACGCGGTGACGGACCTGTGGGAAGACGCCGACTTCCGTCGGCTCACCGTCCAGGGTGATGAGGCGGCCGAGGCCATCCGCGAATACCTGGAACGGGAGCTGCTGACCCCGCTTGTTGAATTTCTGGGCGGCCGGGACGCGACCGCCCGAGCCACGGCCGTGGTGACGATCCTCGGCGGCCTCATCTACACCCGCTACCTCAACCCGCTCCCCACACCTGCCGCCCTCACCCCGTCCGAGGTCCGCCACATCCTCGCCCCGACGCTCCGCGCGGCACTGGCCCCGAGGCCACGTACCGCGGCAACCACCAGAGCGGGCCACCGTGGCTCGCCGACCTTCGGCGGGCAACTCGTCCGGCCTTGACCACCTCTTGAGCGGGGCCGGCTGATCGACTGAGGATGCCACCGCGGCCCGGACACCCTCGGTTTTTCGCCGTACGTCCGCGAGGAAGTCGATGCACCTCGGCCACCGACTACCGGCTGCCGACGGCATCGGCGCTGACTCAGCAGTCGCTGTGCACGGTGACGTACATGTTCCCCACCACACCACCGTGCTTTCACTTGCCCCGCCCGCGCCTGCGCCACAGCGAGATCACCCCTCCACCTCATACCGGCTCCGCCACTTCCCGATCCGACCGGGAATCGTGGCCGTGCCGAAGGGGCTCGCTGATGTTCTGGCGCGCCTTCGGAGCCGCGCACGTGACCTTCGCTACCGCAAGGTCGATACTGCCGACAGCAGCGTTTCGCCGACCCGTCCCGATCCAGCCCGTGGACCAGACGGCCTGACGACCTGTCACCGAAGTCAGCACTGAGTCAGCATCAGCCCGCCACGACCCGCTTCCAACCGCCGCAGGGCGCCGAGATCAACTACTTGCGTAAACTTGCCTGACCTGCAAAGACGCAGGTCAGGAGCCCATCTGACATCCTCACCAGGAGGTACCCATGAAGCTGCTCATCAACGTTCCGGAGACCGTGGTCACGGACGCGCTGCGGGGCATGGCGGCGGCCCATCCCGAGTTGACCGTCGACGTGGAGAACCGGGTGATCGTACGGCGGGACGCGCCGGTTGCCGGAAAAGTGGCCCTCGTCTCCGGTGGTGGGTCGGGGCACGAGCCGCTGCACGGAGGGTTCGTGGGACCGGGGATGCTGTCGGCGGCCTGTCCGGGTGAGGTGTTCACCTCTCCGGTGCCCGATCAGATGGTGCGGGCCGCGGCTGCCGTGGACAGCGGGGCGGGCGTCCTGTTCGTGGTGAAGAACTACACCGGCGACGTCCTCAACTTCGACATGGCGGCCGAACTCGCCGGGGACGAGGGCATCCAGGTCGCGAAAGTCCTCGTCAACGACGATGTCGCCGTCACCGACAGCCTCTACACGGCCGGGCGGCGCGGTACGGGCGGCACCCTGTTCGTCGAGAAGATCGCCGGTGCGGCGGCGGACGAGGGGCGTCCGTTGGAGCAGGTGCGCTCCGTCGCCCAGCGGGTCAACGACCGGTCCCGCAGCTTCGGCGTCGCCCTCGGCGCCTGTACCACCCCGGCCAAGGGCAGCCCCACCTTCGATCTGCCGCCGGGCGAGCTGGAGTTGGGCGTCGGCATCCACGGCGAACCGGGCCGGGAGCGGCGCCCGATGATGACCTCGGGCGAGATCGCCGACTTCTCGGTGGAGGCCGTGCTGGAGGATCTCAACCCGCGTAATCCCGTGCTGGTCCTGGTCAACGGGATGGGCGCGACGCCGCTGCTGGAGCTGTACGGGTTCAACGCCGAGGTGCAGCGGGTGCTGGCTGGACGCGGGGTCGCCGTGGCCCGCACGCTCGTCGGAAACTATGTCACCTCACTCGACATGGCCGGGGCCTCGGTGACCCTGTGCGAGATCGACGAGGAACTGCTGCGGCTGTGGGACGCGCCGGTGCGGACGGCGGGTCTGCGCTGGGGCATGTGAGGGCCTGTGGGGCCATGTGAGCCCGGCCGGACGCGCAGAGCGTCACGCCCGTCCCCCGGGGTGCGACAGCGACCGACGTACCTACCACGCAAGGAGATCCTGTGCTCGACGCCGACTTCTTCCGCCGCTGGATGACGGCGACGGCCGTGTCCGTCGGCCGCGAGGCGGAGCGGCTCACCGCCCTGGACTCGCCCATCGGCGACGCCGACCACGGCAGCAATCTGCGGCGCGGATTCGACGCCGTGGCCGCCGTCGTGGCGGAGAAGGTACCGGACACGCCCGGTGCCGTCCTCGTGCTCGCCGGAAGCCGGCTCATCTCGACGGTCGGCGGCGCCTCCGGACCCCTGTACGGCACGTTGCTGCGCCGCACGGGCAAGGCGCTCGGCGATGCGCCAGAGGTGAGCGAGGAGCAGTTCGCGGACGCGCTGCGCGCCGGGGTGGACGCGGTGATGGCGCTCGGCGGTGCGACGCCCGGCGACAAGACGATGATCGACGCCCTGGTACCCGCCGTGGACGCTCTCACCGACTCGTTCGCCGCCGCGCGCACGGCCGCCGAAGAGGGCGCCCTCGCGACCGTACCGCTGCAGGCCCGCAAGGGCAGAGCGAGTTACCTCGGCGAGCGCAGCATCGGTCACCAGGACCCGGGGGCCACCTCGGCGGCCCTGCTCATCGCGACTCTCGCGGAGACCGCCGGTGAGTGACACGACCGGCCTGGGCGGCGAGAAGGGCCAACAGTTGGTCGGGGTGGTGCTGGTGTCGCACAGCGCGGCGGTGGCCGCCTCGGTGGCGGACCTGGCCCGGGGTCTCGTCCACGGCGCGACCGCTCCCGTCGCAGCCGCGGGCGGCACCGAGTCCGGCGAACTCGGCACAAGCGCCGAACTGATCACCGCGGCGGCCCGTTCCGTGGACCGGGGTGCCGGGGTCGCCGTACTGACGGACCTGGGCAGCGCGGTCCTCACCGTGAAGGCGCTTCTTGCGGAGGGTGACGAACTCCCGGACGGAACCCGCCTGGTGGACGCCCCCTTCGTCGAGGGAGCGGTGGCGGCGGTCGTCACGGCGTCGACGGGGGCCGACCTCGCGGCGGTGGAGGCGGCGGCCGGGGAGGCGTACGCGTACCGCAAGGTGTGAGGGAGCGCGCGGAGGAAGCGAGGGGGAGGGGGAGAGCGCGCCAGCGAGCGGTTCACGACCGGGCCGCCGCCCCTCCCCTCGCCTCCCGTTCCGTTCCGTCGGCTCAGTCGTCGGCCACGGTCGCGTCGTTCTCCGCGTTCCCGGAACTCTCGGTGCTTTCTGCGCTCTCGGTGCCATCGGTGCTCTCCGCCTCCTGGCCCACGAACTGTCTCGCCAGCCGCTCCCCCGTCTCCAGCGCCGCCGTGTGGTTCTCGATCGGCGACACCCTGGCGTTCTTGAAGACGATGTACGTGACTCCGGAGGCAGCTCCGCCGCCGTGCGGGTCAGGGTTGATGCCCAGGGCCGCGGCGGCGGCGTAGGACGCCTCGCCGATGATGTCCTGCGGGCCGGTGTCGCCGACGACCGCGTACTGCACGCGGTCCTTGTAGATGACGGCGGCGACCGAGCCACCCCGGATGCCGTGGTCGCGGTAGTTCCAGATGTCGCTGGCCATCGGGACGACGATGAACGGCAGGCGTTCGGGGTCCAGATAGCGGCCGTCGGACTGCTGGTAGGCGGTGGTGTCCGCGAAGTACGGGTCGGTGCGCCCGTTGCAGCGCGGCCCGGCCTGACCGTCGCAGTCGATGTCCATGTCGGCCTTCCAGAAGACGACGTCGTCGGTGCCGCAGACGGGGATGTCCGCGGGGGCTCCGGCGTCGCTGCGGTAGTGGCCGCTGGACACGGGCGCGCAGTCACGCACCTTGGCCAGCAGGTCGGAGGCCCGGACGCCGCCCTCGTACCGCACCGGCTCGTTCGGGTGGACGGCGGCGGGCAGCGCGGTCGGGGCGAGCAGGGCGGCGCCGGCCACGGCGAGCGTCAGCGTCTGGACACGCACGATAGGGGCCTCTCCTGGGGGATCTGACGGACACTCGGTCCAATCTGGTGCCGGTCCTGTCACGCGTCCACCGTTAGGGGGCCGTACGGTGCACGCCCCGAACTCCCGACAGGGGCCGGTCACCTGAGTCCGTGTCGGTTCCGGTCGGTCCCGACCACGGAGCGCTTGCACCCCTCTTGATGCGCACGTCCCACCGGGCCCATATTGGTCCGGACCAATACCGTGCGGGATGGGCGCAGGAGGGAGCGGCCGTGCGACGCGTCGTCCGGTACGTCATGTCCGGCTGCGGGGCACTGCTGTTGACCGTGTCCTGCGCCTGGAGCGGGGACGGGAGCGGCGCGGAGAGGCGGCCCCCGTCAGCACCGGCCGGGGTGACGGCCGTCGCGGGCAGCGCGACCAGCGTGCACGTGATGTGGAACCGGTCACCGGGCGGGCCCGAGGTCGTCGCCTACGAGGTGTACCGCGGCGAGGTGAAGGTGAGGGAGGTGCCCGGCTCGGAACGCATGGTGGACGTCGTCGGGCTGTCCCCGTCCACCGCGTATGTCTTCACCGTGCGGGCGCGGAACAGCGACGGGCGCTCCGGACCGCGCAGCGAGGGCGTCCGCGCGACGACCCCCGCCGCGTCCACCGCGGACACCACGGCCCCGACCCGCCCCGGCCGCACGCGGGGCAGGCCTGCCGGCAGCCGGTCGGTCCAGTTGTCCTGGGGGGCGTCCACGGACGAGCGGGGTGTGGTCTCGTACGACTTCTCTGAACTCGCCGAATAGTCTCCGCGCGGGGGACCAACGTTCGCACTTCGCCTTCCGGCGAGGTGCTGCTTCGTTTCTGGGGTCGGGTTCCTGTCAGCGGCTCCTGTTAGGGTCCGCGCCGTGACCTCAACCGATCATTTGCTTGCATTGATCCGGGACACCCCCGGCATCGCTGACCTGCTGCATTCGTCCTTCGAGTTCGGAGTCTCCCGCAACGAACACGGCGAGGCGGTCCGAGCGGCCTCGGGTGCCTCACTGGAGGCCATCGCTGGTGACTGGGCCGGCGGGACCTTCTTTCTGTGCCATGACGAGGACGGGCATCGGCCCGTGGTGTTCGCGAGCTCCGAGGGGCAGGCCGGCCTTGTCGCTGACGACTTGAAGGCAGCGCTGGAGATCATCACTGGGCTGGCTCTGTGGCAAGACTGCCTGAAGTTCTCGGGCGGTGGCAGGTCAGAGGCCATGGAGGCCGCCGCTTCGCTCCTCGAAGGGGACCTCATTCGTGACGAGCCTGAGATTGCCGAGCACCGTGCCCGTGTCGCTGCTGCTCTGTCGCTGCGCCAGGTGTCCGTGACCGAGCTTGTCTCCCGACTCCAGAGTGCGGTAACCAGGACCGAACCGGACCATGTGGTGGTCACCGAGTCGGGCGATGAGTACGAGTCACTCTTCGGCACGTTCCTGCCCTCCGACAACCCGGGCTGGCGATGATTGAGGACCGGGATCGTCGCGTCAGCCATCGTCTTCAGACGGCCCCGGGCGGCCGTCATGAGGATGGCGTCCGCTTGACGGGAATGCCGAGGTCGACGACGACACGGGATGGGCGCCGGTCTAGTTGGGCGAGCTTTTCCTCTGCTCCGACGAGGCTGATCTGCAGCCCTTCCATCTCGCCGAGCCATCCTTCGCGTTCGGCCTCGGCGATGCGGGCGAGGAGGTTGTCGCGGATCTCGACGAGCCGGTCGCGCTGGGCGGGGTCGGGCCAGAGCATCGGGCAGCGCACGCAGGCGTGTTCGTGGATGCAGGGGGTGGCGAACGCACGGCCGCAGGCGCCGATGGAGACTTTGCGCCGCTCGAAGTGACCGAGGAACTCTTGCCATTCCTCGTCGGTGGGGACGCGGTATTCCTCGCTCGGGCGGAGGGACCTGCGGCGGGCGAGGAAGGCCATGTGCGCCCGGATCGTCTCTTCGGGGTAGACGGCCTTGTAACCGAGAGTCACGTTGATGTCCTGATGGCCGGCGATCACCTGGGCGATGTGTGGTGGCAGCCCGTTGAGGATGGCATCGGTGATGAACAGCCGGCGGAAGTCGTGCGGTGTGTAGCGAAGTGGGGCCCCGGTGACGTCGGTCAGGCCCGTGTCGATGAGGGCCTGGTCGAGCATGGTGCGAACGGTTTCATCGGTGAACGCGCAGTCCTCACCGCGGATGCGTCGTTGGAACAGCAGCGGGGCCGGCTCCTGCCACGCGCATTCGCGGCGGTCGTAGGAGCGGGCCAGGGGAACGGCCCCGGCGGTCTGCCGCGCTCGGCAGATGATCGCGCTCAGGACGTCGGCGAGCTCGGGGCTGACCAGCAGCAGCCGCTCGGTATCCGTCTTGGACGGGACGATCTGAAGGAGGGGGACGAGTTCACCGGTGGTGGGCAGCCGGTATTGGACCAGGCTGTGGTGGCTGAGTTCCATCAGTTCCTCGATGCGGATGCCGGTGGCCCGCAGGACCTCGACCACGGCCCAGGTCCAGAAGGCTCTCTCGTCCTCGAGTCCCAGATCGCGGCGTTTCCCGGTGGGCGGGTCCTCCGCCCAGATCCTGCCGGCTGTTCCGTGCGGAACCACGGCGCGTACGAGTTGCTGACCGGCAGCCGTGAACACCTCGCCGGGGCCGGCATAGCGAGCGGCCTCCAGTACCGCGGAAGCGTCCTTGCGGCGCTGGTCGACCGTGCGGACGAGGATCGGCAGGACCGGCAGGCGCTCGCGGGTGCGTGCGTCCATCCTTGCTTTGCGCCGCCGTTGTACTTTGCGGTTCTCCAGCTCGTCAGCCTTCACCGGGCTCGGTGCCACCCACGGGCCCCAACGGCCGGGATCTTCCAGTGCCCACTGGGCGATATCGAGGTAGAAGGCCCGCACCTGGGTGAGCGTGTCCCGGTGGTTGAGCCTCTCGACCTTCGTGCTGCTGCGCCGGCCGTCGGGTCCGGTGACGGTCTTGTCCTTGGTGCGCATCCTCTGCTTCCACTGCCCGATGACGTCCGGGGCGAGGCGGAGACTGGCGGCGTCGGGGTGGTGCTGCTCGATGTCGTGCCAGAAGCGCTTGCCGAGGTGGTAGGAGAGAGACTTCAAGCTGGTGTAGTCCAGCGCGGGCTGGCGTTCACGGAGATAGTCCACGAGCAGGTCACGGACGGGACGGCAGCGCAGTCCGTAGCGGTCGACCAGTTCCTCGGGGGTTCGCTGTCCCCGGTTGCGGACCCCGCGCAGATTCTGCGGGGCAGCCTCGCCCAGGGCTCCGAGCTGGTGCAGTAGCCGGTAGAACACCTCGGTCCCCGCCGTCATCCGCTTGAGGAGCGTGGCCTGAGCCTCGAAGAGCTCCAGGACGTCGCCGACGGTGATCCCGGTCAGTGTGCCGCCCTTGGCCGCGAGGATCAGGGCGCCTCGGCAGAGAGAGGAGCTGACGGCACCCGACCGTACGTCCTTCACCGACGCGCCCAGCTCCCGCAGGCGCTCGAACCCGTGCGGGTCGCGGCTGCGGGCCATAGAGCGGACCAGCACCCCTTGTCGGCTGGCCCCGACGGCCAGCCAGTCCACCGACGGCCGCAGAAGATCAGCACTGATCACTGTCGTCAGGGCCCGGCCCACCACCGGCATGCGCCAAGCTGCCTCGAGACCGCGCTCGTGCAGCCAGTGCTTGATCACCGGCCGCCAGGCGGCGCCTGCCTCCTCGATGCCGCTGCGCTGCCACCGTTCCTGCCAGGTCTGTCCCGGCTGGTCCTCCAGCCAGTCCAGCACCATGACGATGCCATGCCGGTGGTGCAGCTCACTGCCGGCGTTCTCCAGTGTGAAAGGCGGACGGGACAGCAGCCGGGCCACCTCGGTGCGGGAGCGCTCGGTGCCCGGCCAGATGTCCGGAACGGCCCGGGCGGGGAAGCGCTGCTGGGCTGCCATGGAGCGGGTGAGCTGCGGCTCCATTCCAGTAGCCGGTGCGCAGGAGCCGGCACGGGCCGACGAGGTGGCGGTCATCCGGCACCAGCTCCGAACAGCACTTTGAGACTTTCCGGCCGGTAGTCGGCCGCCGGCGGCGGAGAGACGCGGGCGGCTGCCTGTCGCGTCTGCTCGGCATGGTGGGCCAGCAGGCGCCGGATCACCACTTCCTTGCGAGGCGTGAGGTAAAGCTGTGTCGTGGTCAACTGAGCGTGACCGAGGACGAATTGAACGTCGGTGAGAGGGAGGCTGGGGTCCTCGGCCATCCGATAGGCGGCGGTGTGCCGCAGCGCGTGCAGCGTCGCGGACGTTCCTGCCTTGGCGTTCGCCCGCTCGAACATGCGGTGAACCGCGTGGTAGGTCAACGGCCTCGACGGCGAGCGCAGGGTCCACCACAGCGGGAGACGCCGCCCGCGCGGGATCGCATCGTCCATCTCCAGCTGGTAGAGCCGCAGCCAGACGAACGCGTCGGTCGAGGCCGGCAGTTCCTGGACCTCGCCGGTGCCCTTGCGGACCACCGAGATCAGCTGGCGCCCCGGATCGGCGCCGGCCTGCCACGTGCTGAGCAGTTCGCCGGCCCGTGCACCGGTGGAGACGTAGAAGGCGACCAGGGCGCGGTCCCGGTGCGAAGGAAGCCGCGCGAAGATCTCGTTGAAATTCTCGTCAGGGACACTGCGGGGTACTCGCTTGGGGACTTTCGGCCGGTAGAGCCCGGCGCGTTCGTTCCGAGCCGGATCCATCGGGTTGCGATGGGCGTGAGCCCGCCGACCGCGACGTGATCGGTCCAGCGGAAACGGGTTGAGGACCGGCCCGGTGCCGATGTCGCGGTGGAAGTCGTAGAAGCTCCGCAGCACTGTCTCGCTGTGCGCTCGCACCGATGGTGCGTACGGCTTGCCACCCGCGGCCCACCGGCCCTCCTCGCTCGGGCGTCGCCAGTGCGGACGTCTCGGCTGTCCAGCGACCTGAAGCCAGCGGGAGAAGTCCCTCGCCTCGATCCGGCTCGCCCGATTCCACGGCACCTCCACAGCCCAGAGGAACCGGAACCAGCGCAGCATGTCCATCCCGTAGGAACGGGCGGTCGTCGCCGAACGGCCGGCTCCCTGCAGGTCCCGCAGGAACGCGCGAGCTCCCTCGACCGGCTCTCCGGCCGGGTCGATGAGCCGGTAGGGCTCCCACGGATCAACCCTGGCAACCAGTTCCCCGACCAGAGGGACGGAGAGGGCAGCCAGGTCTCGAGATGCGTCCATGGCCGACTCAACGACGTCACCGCCACAACGTCACTGACCTGCGCAAACTCCGCCAGTAGTTCAGTCAACAGGTCATCTACCAGGGCACGTCGAGGGTCCACACCGTGGGCGGGGACCGGACGGCGGCCGTGGTCACCGGGCTGCGTCCGGGCACCTGGTACACCTTCGGCGTCCGCGCCCGCGACGCCGCCGACAACGTGTCACCCGCCGGTGCTCCCGTACGGCTCACCACCGCGCCCGGCACCGATGACGGCCGCGCCACCGCCCCCGCAGACTTCCGTGCGGTGACCCGTCGTACGGACGGGGCGTACCACCTCGACCTGTCCTGGATTCCGCCGCATGCGGACGGGGTGATCACGGAGTACGAGATCCAGCTCGACGGACGTCCGGCCACCTCCCTCGTGTGGGGCGGGTCCGCTCCGCGCGGACGGGCGTCGTACGGCTTCTACGTGGGCCGGGAGGCTCGGGTCGCGTACCGGGTGCGGATCAGGGCGCGGCTGCCGGACGGGACGTGGGGCGGGTTCTCGGTGGAGCGGACGGCGGTGACGGCGCCGTAGAACGACGAGGCCGGGCCGGCGCCGGATCGCCTCGACAGCCCGTCAGGGGTCCGCCGTACGGACGAATCCGTCACCTGCCCGGTGGCCGTCCGGGTGCGGTCCCGGGTGAGGGCACGTTGGCTGGCCCCGAAGCAGCACGGGCGATCCCCGACCTTCGGCGGCGCATGGGACGTACCGCCAACCGTGCCGCCGAAGGGCAGTCCACATGCGAACCGTTCCTCTCCTCCTCCGACCAGGTCTGACCGTGGCAGCCGCCTCCGTGCTCACGCTCGCCCTCACCGCCCAGACGGCTTCGGCGGCCGGGATCTCCGTGAGCACCAGCGGATCCACGGTCTCGGTGACCACCAGCGCGTGCCCCACGAGCAGCGGCAGCGGCTACGGCAGCGCCTCGCTCCTCAACAGCAGCCAGCGGTCCTTCACCGAAGGGCGTGTGGTCACGCTCTCCGGGACGACCACCAGCCAGTCCGCCGTCTGGTCCAACGTCGGCACCGGCACCTACACCGTCATCGTGCGGTGCTCGAACGGTGCCACCGCCGGTTCCCAGGCCGTCATCGTCAGCACCGCCTCGACGCCCACCATCTCCGCCACGGCCTCCCCCACCCGGGGCGTCATGGGCGGTCTCGGCGGCGCCGTGAAGGACTATGGCACCCTCACGTTCGCGGCGGGCGGCGCCCTGATCGCGTCCGGCGCGGCAGCTACGGCCTGGGCGCTGCGCCGGCGCTCCAAGCCCTACCGGCTCTGAGCCGGGGACCACACACGGCTGGTGGCCGTCCGCGCGAGCACGCTCGCACGGACGGCCACCTGTTTTCGCGCGGCAGCTCCCTGGGCATGCCTAGGGCCGGAGGCCGACCACCACGTGCGCGTACAGCTCGTCGGACTCCGCCAGGCGCGTGACCAGGCCGCCGGTCTCGAAGGCCGCGACCGCCGCCGGTGCCTGGCGTTCGCTCGTCTCGACCAGGAGGCAGCCGCCGGGTGCCAGCCACTCCGGTGCCCCGGCCGCGACCCGGCGCAGTACGTCGAGGCCGTCGCCGCCGCCGTCCAGGGCGACCAGGGGTTCATGGTCGCGCGCTTCCGGCGGCAGCAGTCCGACCTCCTCGGTGGGGACGTAGGGCACGTTGGCGGCGAGGATGCCGACCCGGCCGCGCAGGTCGGCGGGCAGGGCGTCGAACAGGTCGCCCTCGTGGGCGTGGCCGCCGTACGCGGCGACATTGCGGTGGGCGCAGCGCACGGCCACGGGGTCGATGTCGGCGGCGTGCAGTTCGACTCCGGTCAGTACGGCGGCCAGGGCGGCGCCGACCGCGCCCGAGCCGCAGCACAGGTCCACGACGACGGACGCGTCCGGCGCCTGGGCGAGGGCCTCGGTGACCAGGAACTCGGTGCGTCTGCGGGGCACGAAGACGCCGGACTCGACGGCGATGCGCAGCCCGCCGAACTCGGCCCAGCCGAGGACGTGTTCGAGGGGCAGGCCCGAGGCGCGGCGGGCGACCATGGCGGCCGTCTCCTCCGGATCACGGGCGGTGGCGAGTATCAGCCGTGCCTCGTCCTCGGCGAAGACACAGCCGGCCGCGCGCAGGGCGGCGGCGACGGAGGCCGTGGAGGAGTCGAGCGGAGCGGAAGCAGAACTGGAGGGCATCGAACCGAGAGCCTTTCGGAAGCCGAAGGGCGCTCTCGCGGTCGCCTAGCGGAGGCGGTCCGCGCTGCCTTGAGGTGAGAGCACCCGACCTGACACAGCGGTAATGGGTCTCACCTCCCAGGTGATGTCCGGCTGGGGCGATCCGCAGCCGGACGGCAACATTACCCGAACAGTTGGTCCCAGGTGTTCCCGTACGGAATTCCGTGGGCCCCAGCGCCTCCGATCTGTTCTACTGCGCCGCCAACTCCCTTTCTCCGCCGAGGCGTTCGGGGACCCGGGCGCCCATGAACGCGGTGGTGCGGCGCAGCCGGAAACCCAGGGACTCGTACAGCCGGATGGCGTTGGTGTTCTCGGCGGCGGTGTGCAGGAACGGGGTTTCGCCGCGGGCACGGATGCCGTGGGCGACGGCGCGGATCAGCCGGGTGGCGAGGCCCTCGCCGCGGGCGGCCGGGTCGGTGCAGACCGCGCTGATCTCGGTCCAGCCGGGCGGATGCAGCCGCTCCCCCGCCATGGCGACGAGCACGCCCCCTCGGCGGATCCCGAGGTAGGTACCGAGTTCGACGGTGCGGGCCAGGAAGGGGCCGGGCCTGGTGCGGGCGACCAGGTCCAGCATCTCGGGCACGTCGGCCGGGCCCAGCTCCACGGCCTCCGGGTCCGGGGCGGCGGCCATTCCGTCGTCGACGAGCTGCACGCCCTCCATGTGGAACGTGATGTCCCAGCCGTCCGGGACCCGCCCCTGGAACCCGAGCAGCGGGACGTCGGCCCCGGGACCGGCGAGCGCGGCCAGGTCCACCCAGTCGCGGTCGTCCAGCTCGGCGGGCAGGGCGAGCCAGGGCGTCACGTCGACGGGGTAGCGGACGATCCGGCCCCGCCATTCGGCGAAGTGGGCGTGCGGCCCGGTGAGAGCCGCGAGCGCGGGATGGTCGAGGGGGTGTGCCGTGCTCATACGGTGGCCTCGGTGTCCGTGGGCGCCGCCTCGACCACGATGACCGTCTTGCCGCGTGCGTGGCCCTCCTCGACCGTGCGCAGCGCCTCGCCGGCCCGGTCGAGCGGGAACGTGCTCGTGACATACGGGCTCAGGTCGCCGCGTACGACGAGGTCCGCGACCGCTTCGAGGACGGCGGCGTTGCGGGCGCGGGCGACCCGGGCTCCGCCCAGCGCCTCCGCGACGTCGGCGGGTGCGCCCGCCGTGACCAGCCTCGTGCGGTCGGTCAGCAGGGTCGCGGCCTCTGCGAGCACCTCGCCGCCGACCAGGTCGTAGACCCCGTCCACGCCCTTCGGAGCCGCCGCCCGCACCCGTGCCGCCAGGTCGGGGCCGGACGGGACGTGGACCGCGCCCAGCGACTCGACGAAGTCCTTCTTGCCGTCGCTCGCGACTCCGACGACCCGCAGTCCCCGGGTCCGGGCGATCTGGAGGATCGCGGCGCCGACCCCGCCGCCCGCACCGGTGACCACCAGGGTGGCGCCCTGCGGCAGCGCGAGCTGGTCGACGCCGTCGTACGCGGTGGCCGCCGCGACGGGCAGGGCCGCCGCGTCCGTGAAGGACAGCCCGGCGGGCTTGGGCGCGGTCACCGTGACGGGCAGCAGGGCGAACTCGGCGTAGCCGCCGGCGACCGGGTTGCCGAAGACCGCGTCCCCGACGGCGAAGCCGGTGACGTCCTCGCCCACCTCCGCGACGACCCCGGCGACCTCGTTGCCGAAGACGGCGGGCAGCTCACGCGCCGCGCCGCCCGCTCGGGCGTAGCCGGTGCGCTGCTTCCAGTCGACGGGGTTCACGCCTGCCGCGCGCACCGCCACGAGCAGTTGTCCGGGGCCGGGACGCGGCCGGTCCACGTCGACGAACGCCTCGGTCTCCGGACCGCCGAACCCTGTGAAGACGTACGCCTTGGGCATCTGCTCCCACTCTCCTTCGCTCGCGCCGGACCGGTCGACAGGCCGGTCGCCGGGCCGTTCACGATCACCGGAACCCGCACTGAAGGGCAAGCTCCGCCGCGGGAGCCCTATTCCCGCCGTGGTGAAGTCCCCGGGAGAGTTCATACGCCCGCAACGATCACCACGGGCCCGGGGTGCGGGGCATGCGCGGTGACCCCTTACGGTGGTACGCGTACCCACTGACCAGGCCTGACCGTGAGGCATCCACCCTATGAACGTCACCCGAGGCTTCACCGGGCGCCCGCGCGTCCAGAACGCCGGACTGCCGCCCGGTCAGTACGACGCGGGCGACGACTGGCCCGTGCTGTCCGCCGAGGTCACCCCCGATCTGACGCCCGCGGACTGGTCCTTCCGGATCGACGGCCTGGTGGCCGAGCCGCACACCTGGGACTGGGCGGAGGCCCACGCGCTGCCCAAGTCGGCGTACGAGGGTGACATCCACTGTGTGACGAGCTGGTCGAAGTTCGGGGTGCGGTTCGGGGGCGTGTCCCTGGACGCGTTCCTCGACGTGGCGCGGCCCGACGCGTCCGCCACCCACGCCGTCGCCTACTCGCACACCGGGTACACCACGAACCTGCCGCTCGCCGACCTGACCGGCGGCCGGGCGTGGATCGCCTGGGAGTACGAGGGCCGGCCGCTGCCCGCCGAACACGGCGGCCCGGCGCGGCTGCTGGTGCCGCATCTGTACTTCTGGAAGAGCGCCAAGTGGATCGCGGGTCTGCGGCTCCTGGACCACGACGAGCCGGGGTTCTGGGAGCAGAACGGCTATCACGCGCGCGGGAACCCGTGGGAGGAGCAGAGGTACTCCGGTGACTAGGACCACCACGGAAACCACGCCGACCGGCGCCTTCGTGCCTCCGACCCGGTTCGCGGTGCCGGGACGCATCGCCGTCAGCAACCGCGCGGCGGCCCACTGGCAGACGGCGACGCTCACCGAGGTCCGGCGGGAGACGCCTCACGCGTCCACCTTCCGGTTCGCGGTGCCCGGCTGGGCGGGCCATCTGCCCGGCCAGCACCTGATGCTGCGGCTGACCGCCGACGACGGTTACACGGCCCAGCGCCACTACTCGATCGCCTCTCCCCCGGACGACGCCGGGCACATCGAACTGACCCTGGACCACGTCGAGGACGGCGAGGTCTCCGGCTGGTTCCACACGCTGGCCAAACCCGGTGACGAGGTGGAGGTGCGCGGTCCGCTCAGCGGCTTCTTCGCCTGGCCGGGTGACCGTCCCGCGCTGCTCCTCGGCGCCGGCTCCGGGGTCGTACCCCTGATGTCGATGATCCGGCACCACCGCGCGCGCGGCCTGACCGTGCCGCTGCGGCTGCTGGTGTCCGCGCGCGGCCCCGAGGAGCTGATCTACGCGCGGGAGTACGGGGCAGAGACCACGCCCGTCTTCACCCGCCGGGCACCCGAGGGCATGCCGGTCGGGCGGCTGACGGCCTCCCAGGTGGCGCGGTCGCTGGCCGACGGGCAGCCGCCGGGTGGGTGGGAGGCGTACGTGTGTGGGTCCAACGCGTTCGCCGAGCACGCCTCGCGGCTGCTGGTGGCGGCGGGCCAGCCCGTGGACCGGATCCGGATCGAACGCTTCGGCTGAGGAAACCACTCGGCGTGCGGTGGTGCGCCGGGCCCACGGGGGCGCGCGCGGGCCGTGCGCGCTGACCCTCGTACGCGGCTCCCGCTCGGTCGGTGTCGCGCGCGACGATGGGCGGATGGGGGTTCTCGGGCGAACACGGGTGTACGGCCGGCGCCGGCGGCCCAATCCGCTGCGCCGCCGCTCCGACGTGGTGGAGGCATGGACGGGGCTCGTCGTCGCCGTGCTGCTGTTCGTCGGCGCGCCCCTGGCCGGGGTTTTCGCGGCCCGGTGGGCGTACGACGTAGGGCGGGCGACGGCCACCGCGCAGCGCGCCGAACGTCATCGTGTCCACGCGGTGGCCGTCGCCGGTATCGAAGCCGGGGCTCCCCCCGCGCCGGCCGGCAGCCAGTACCTGTACCGCGTGCGGGTGCTGTGGACGGAGCCCGGCGCGGGAGCGCGTACGGCGACGGCGCAGGTGCCGGCGGGGACGCGGCGCGGGGACCCGGTCGACCTGTGGCTCGACGCGCACGGCCGGGCTGTCGCTCCGCCGCCCGGCGCTGTCGCGGTCCGGCAGTACACGGTGGCGGTGGGGATCTGGGCCGCGGGGGTGACCGCCGGTGTCGTCCTCCTCGCCCGCACCGCCGTACACCGTACGGCCGTTCAGCGTCGGCTCGGGGAGTGGGAGCGCGCGTGGGCGCGTACGGAACCGGAGTGGACGGGACGGCGGGCGTGACAGGGCGGGGCCCGGCGCCACACCCCCTCCCTCAACCGGCGCGCATGGACGTACAGATGGTCGGAGGAGGTGGTGGGTTCTGGCAGATGTGGTGGCGTGTGTTGATCAGGCCGGGGGTGCCGGGCCCGGCGTCGCCAGCCACCCACCCGCCGGGAAGCTCGCCCGGGCCCTGTCCGGGCCTTGGGGCCTGGCGGGTCGTCGGCCCTCCCACGTACGGTGTGATCATCCGCAAACCCTTCCTGATACCCCTCAAGGCGGTCCTACATGGCCCAGTTCGACCTCCCCCTCGACGAACTCCGCGAGTACCGCAGCGCCTCCACCGAGCCCGACGACTTCGACGCCTTCTGGTCCAAGACCCTCCAGGAGACCCGGGAACACGACCTGGACGCCCGTTTCGAGCCGGTGGAGACGGGGCTGACCACGGTCGACGTGTACGACGTGACGTTCGCCGGATTCGGTGGCCACCCGGTGAAGGGCTGGCTGCGGGTGCCCGCCGGTGCCTCCGGGCCGCTGCCGGTGGTCGTGGAGTTCATCGGGTACGGCGGCGGGCGCGGCCTGCCGCACGAGAACCTGCTGTGGGCGTCGACCGGCCGCGCCCACTTCGCCATGGACACCCGCGGCCAAGGCAGCGCGTGGGGCGGCGGTGGCGGTACGGCGGACCCGGTGGGCAACGCGCCCTCGTACCCCGGATTCATGACCCGTGGCATCGACGCTCCCGAGAACTACTACTACCGGCGGGTGTACACGGACGCGGTGCGCGCGGTGGAGGCGGCCCGCTCGCATCCCCTGGTCGATCCGGCGCGCACGGTGGCCCTCGGTTCGAGTCAGGGCGGCGGGATCACGATCGCGGTCGGCGGGCTGGTCCCGGACCTGGTGGCGGCCGCCCCGGACGTGCCGTTCCTGTGTGACTTCCCGCGCGCGGCGACCCTCACGGACCGCCACCCCTACCGCGAGATCGGCAGCTACCTCAAGACCCACCGGGGCCGCACGGCCGACGCGCTCGGCACGCTCGCCTACTTCGACGGCGTGCACTTCGCGGCGCGCGGCACGGCACCGGCGCTCTTCTCGACGGCTCTGGAGGACCAGACCTGCCCGCCGTCCACGGTCTTCGCGGCCTTCAACGCCTGGGCGCACGACGACAAGCAGGTCGAGGTCTACGACTTCAACGACCACGAGGGCGGCGGCCCGTTCCAGGAGGCGACGAAGCTGAGCTGGCTGCGCTCGTACGCCTGACGGCTCGGCAGGTTCCGCACGGGGGGAAGTGGTCGTTCCCGACACCTTCCGCGCGATCCGACCGGTCGGTATGTTCGACGGTGCCCGGGTCACAGCGCTGTGACCCGGTGTTCCGGCGAACCACGGAGGGCCCATGTCCGAGCTCGTGTCACACGTTCACGGCGACTGCGACGCACGCTTCTCGGCGGTGCGTACGGCGTTCGAGGAGAACTTCCGCGACCGCGCGGAACTCGGCGCGGCGGTGAGCGTCACGGTCGGCGGCGAGACGGTGGTCGACCTGTGGGGCGGCTGGGCCGACGCGGAGCGGACGCGTGCGTGGGAACGCGACACTCTCGTCAACGTGTGGTCGACGTCGAAGGGTCCGACAGCGCTGTGCGCGCACATCCTCGCCGACCGGGGCCTGCTCGACCTCGACGCCCCCGTGGCCGCGTACTGGCCGGAGTTCGCGGCGGCCGGCAAGGAGGGCGTGCTCGTACGGCATCTGCTCTCGCACCGCTCGGGCCTGTCCGGTCTGCGGGAGCCGCACTCGCTCGCCGACCTCTACGACTGGGAACTGACGACCCGCCGACTGGCGGCGACGGAGCCCTGGTGGGAGCCCGGGACGCGCTCCGGATACCACGCGCTGACGTACGGCTTCCTGGTCGGCGAGGTGGTCCGCCGGGTGTCGGGGCTGCTGCCGGGCGCCTTCCTGGAGCGGGAGGTGACCGGGCCGCTGGGCATCGACTTCCGCCTCGGGCTGCCGGAGAAGGAGGCCGGGCGAGCCGCCGAGCTGGTACCGCCACCGCCCGCATCACCCAGTGAACAGGCCGCGATCTTCGCCCAGTTGACACCCGTCACGATCGCCGCCGCGGCCAACCCGATCACGGGCGCCGCCGAGGCGAACAGCCCCGAGTGGCGGGCCGCCGAGATACCGGCGGCCAACGGCCACGGCACGGCCCGCGCGATCGCCGCCCTGTACGGCGTGTTCGCGGGCCGGGGCTCGTACGGCGGGCAGCGCGTCCTGTCCGCCGAGACGGCCGAGCGGGTGCGCGAAGGACAGGGCAGCTGCCGCGACCTGGTGCTCGGCGCGCGTTTCGACTACGAGACGGAGATCGGGCTCGGCCTGTGGCTGAGCGGCGATCACGGCTGGTACGGGCCCAACCCGAGGGCGTACGGCCATGACGGCTTCGGCGGTTCCTGCGGGCTGGCCGACCCGGATGCCGGCGTCTCGCTGGGGTACGTCATGAACCGCATGGGTCCGCATATCGCCAACGACCCGCGCAAGATGGCGCTGATCGACGCCTTGTACAGCGCACTCCGACACAGGTAATGACCATAAGCGAGAAGTGAGCCTTACAGGGTGCATGGCAGGTGTAGTCACATGACAGATTCCCTGTCGGCCGGGGGCGCATAGCGTCGGGGTACGACCTCGGGCGACGCACGGCGGACCGTGCGACTGTCCGACTACGTCCTACTTTGCGAGAGGCACACCTCCATGAGTACGTTCACCACCTCCGACGGCACCGAGATCTTCTTCAAGGACTGGGGCACGGGCCAGCCGGTGGTGTTCAGCCACGGCTGGCCGCTGAACGCGGACACCTGGGACGGCCAGTCCCGTCTCGTCGCCGAGCACGGCTTTCGCGCCATCGCGCACGACCGGCGCGGGCACGGCCGTTCCGCGCAGCCGTGGCAGGGCAACCACATGGACCAGTACGCGGACGACCTGGCCGAACTGATCGAGTCGCTCGACCTCGACAACGTCATCCTCGTCGGTCACTCGACCGGCGGCGGCGAGGTGACCCGCTACATCGGCCGGCACGGCACGGCGCGGGTCGCCAAGGTCGTACTGCTGGGCGCGGTGCCGCCGCTGATGCTGAAGACCGACGCCAACCCCGAGGGCACTCCCCTCGAGGCCTTCGACGGTATCCGGGCGGGTGTCGAGGCGGACCGCTCGCAGTTCTACTGGGACCTCAGCGAGGCCTTCTTCGGCTTCAACCGGCCGGACGCGACCCCGTCCGAGGGTATGCGCCGCGCGTTCTGGATGTGGAGCATGCAGGTCGGCCTCAAGGCGGCCTACGACTGTGTCAAGCAGTTCTCGGAGTCCGACTTCACCGAGGACCTGGGACGCATCGACGTACCGACCCTCATCGCGCACGGCGCCGACGACCAGATCGTGCCGATCGCCGCCTCGGCGGAGAAGACGGCTCAGCTGGTCAAGGACTCGACGCTGAAGGTCTACCCGGGCGCCCCGCACGGCCTGGTGGGCGAGTACGAGAAGGCGTTCAACGCCGACCTGCTGGCGTTCATCAAGAGCTGACCGAGGACCCGGCGGGTGTCCGCGTCGCCACCACCATCCGGCAGCGCGGACTGCCGTCGGGCCGCCGCCCGAACTCGGGCAGGGCGCGGGTCTCCACGTCGAAGCCGCCGCGCGTCAACTCCCGTCGCACGTCGGCCAGTCGGAAGGCCCGGTAGTACATGACGAACGGCGGCCTCCACACGGCGTTGCGCACCTTCATCACCGCGTCGAAGCCGAGCAGCGTCCAGTAGGCGCGTGTTCCCGGACGGGCCGGCGCCGCGACGGGGAACGCGAAGCGCCCGCCCGGTCGCAGTACGGAGTGGACCTGGGTGAACAGCCCCGGCAACTCGCCCGGCAGAAAGTGCCCGAACGCCCCGAAGCTGACGACCAGATCGAAGGCGGAGGCGACGGAAGGGGCTGAGGCGAAGGGCAGGGCTCGGGCGTCGCCGCGTACCAGGGCGACGCGTGGGCCCCCGGCGCGCCTTCCCTCCCCCACCCGGCGTCGGGCCACCTCCAGCATGCCCACGCTGATGTCGATCCCGGTGACGCTCTCCCGGCACACCCGGTCCAGCACCTCCAGACCGGCGCCCGTTCCGCAGCACAGGTCGAGGCCGTCGTCGAAGGGCCCGAGGGGGCCGAGCGCCGACGCCACCGCGTCGAGGATCGGGTCGGAGGTGCGGAACGGGGTGTGGTCGAACTTCGGTGCGAGCAGGTCGTAGCCGTGCTCGACGGACGACAGGGCCTGCACGGCGAGTTCGCGGAGAGTGGGGCCTTCGGGGCTGAACATCGGCTCAGCTTAGGGGGAGCGCGCGGGTCGGCATCTTGGACGCCCACTTGGACGGTTCACCCTTTGGGGTGAGCGGATGCGTGCATTTCGTGAGGCGGTGGAGGCCGGGGATCTCGACGCCGTCGAGAAGCTGTTGGCGGAGAACGTCGTGTTCACCAGCCCGGTCGCGTTCCGGCCCTACCCGGGGAAGGCGATCACCGCGGCAATCCTGCGCGGTGTGTCCCGGGTTTTCGAGGACTTCCGTACGAGCGGGAGATCGGCGCCCCCGACAGCCGCGACCAGGCGCTCGTGTTCACGGCGCGGGTCGGCGGGCGCGAGAGCCAGGGCTGCGACTTCCTGCACCTCGACGAGGACGGTCTGATCGACGAGCTGACCGTCATGGTCCGCCCGTTGTCAGCCGCGCAGGCGCTGTCGGCGGCCATGGGTGCCCAGTTCGACCGGATCGCGCGGGAGGCTCAAGGCCGCCGGGTCCGCCTGAGCGGAAGTGTTTTGGTTGGATGGCCCCCATGACCACCGACGAGCACGCGCGCATGATGCGGGCCAACGAGGCCAACTGGGACGCCCGTACCCCCGTCCATGTCGCCAGCCGTTTCTACGGCCTGGGCGAGAGCCTCGATCCGTCGCGCTGGTTCGCCTCCTGGGAGTGGGAGGACCTCGGTGAACTCGCCGGCCGCGATGTGCTCCACCTCCAGTGCCATCTCGGCACGGAGACCCTCGCTTTCGCCGAGCGCGGGGCGCGGGCCGTCGGCCTCGACTTCTCCGAGGCGTCCGTGACGGCCGCGCGTGGCATCGCGGCGAAGGCGGGCCTCGACGTGACGTACGTACGGGCGAACGTCTACGACGCCGTGGAGGCCCTGGAGCAGCGGCGGTTCGACGTCGTGTACACCGGGAAGGGCGCCCTGTGCTATCTGCCCGACCTGGACCGCTGGGCGGAGGTGATCGTCCAACTCCTGCGCCCCGGCGGCCTGTTGTACATCGCGGAGTTCCATCCGCTACTGAACTCGCTGAGCCCGAAGCCCGCTCTGGACGACACCGGTGAACTTCTGCTGCGGCACGACTACTTGGGCGCGCGGGGCGCCGTGCACCGCGATGCGACGTTCACCTACACCGACGGGCCGCCGGTGAGCGGGGCCACCGAGAGCTTCGAGTGGCCGCACGGAATGGACGAGGTCGTCAACGCGTTGATCGGGGCGGGACTGACCGTCCGGCGGCTGCGCGAGAGCGACGAACTGCCCTGGCCCCGCTGGCCCCGTATGGAACGTACGACGTCGGGCTGGTGGCGGTTGCCCGAGCCGCGCATCCCACTCCTGTACGGGCTCCTCGCGAGCCGTTGAGCCACAACTCACAGCCGTACTCGCACTTCCCGTGGTAGGGTGCTGGCAGCACTTGTGTACGCCCGCTCTCGGGCGCCGGTGCTGTTCCTCCTCAGTTCGCTGAGCCGCCCGTCGGTGTCCGACCGGTGCACCAGCTCTTCCCAGCACCACCTCACCAGCGGCGACGTGCTTCTGCCGTACCCGAGGTGTCGCTGTCTTCCGCCGCCCGCGGCGCGCCAGGCGCGCCCAGTTCTCGCGGCCCTCCCTTCGCTCTTTCTTCCGCGTGCCTCATGCGGCATGCGTCTCCGTCCGTGAAAGGACTCCCCGACCATGACCACCACACTCGAACACCCCCCGGTGGAACAACTGCCCCCGGCCCGGATCACGACCGGTGTCCTCGACATCGACGGCAACGGGAAGGGGTACCTGCGGGCCGCCCACAGCTGCCTGCCCACACCCACCGACCTCCAGGTCTCCCCGGCGCTGATCCGCCGCCACGGCCTGCGCAAGGGCGACCTCGTCGTCGGCGCACAGGGCACCCAGCGCGCACTGACCGAGGTCGGGCTGGTCAACGGCCGTACGCCCGAGGAGCAGCGCGGCCGTCGCCACTTCCGCGACCTCACCCCGCTCCACCCCCGCGACCGGCTCCGCCTCGAACACCCGGCGGCCGGACTCACCGGGCGCGTCGCCGACCTGATCGCACCCGTCGGCAAGGGCCAGCGCGGGCTGATCGTGGCACCGCCCAAGACCGGCAAGACCGTGCTGCTCCAGCAGATCGCGGCGGCCGTCGCCGGCAACCACCCCGAGTGCCGCCTGATGGTGGTGCTGCTCGACGAGCGGCCCGAGGAGGTGACCGACATGCGGCGCTCCGTGCGCGGCGAGGTGTACGCCTCGACCTTCGACAAGACACCCAAGCAGCACATCGCGCTCGCCGAACTCGTCATCGAGCGGGCCAAGCGGCTCGTCGAGGCGGGCGAGGACGTCGTCATCCTCCTGGACTCCCTCACCCGGCTGTGCAGGGCCCACAACAACGCGGCGGCCTCCGGCGGCCGCACCCTCAGCGGTGGGGTCGACGCCGCCGCGCTGCTCGGGCCGAAGCGGCTGTTCGGCGCCGCGCGCCTGGCCGAGGAGGGCGGTTCGCTCACGATCCTCGCCACGGCCCTGGTGGAGACCGGCTCACGCGCCGACGACTTCTTCTTCGAGGAGCTGAAGAGCACCGGCAACATGGAGCTCCGGCTGAGCCGCGAGCTGGCGTCCCGGCGCGTCTACCCGGCCGTCGACATCAACCCGTCCGGCACCCGCCGCGAGGAACTCCTGCTGCCCCCGGCCGAGTTGACGACCGTACAGGGACTGCGGCGGGCCCTGCAGACGCGGGACGGCCAGACAAACCTGGAGACCCTCCTCGATCGGCTCCGCGACACGCCCGACAACGCGACCTTCCTGCGGCGGATCCAGCCGACGCTGCCCTCCGGCTGACCCGGCCCGGCCGGTGCCCGTGGGCTCCCGTGTGTGGCATCCGGGTGTTCGGGCCGGTTCCTCGGCCACGGCACCACGGCATACGGCGCACCCATTCCTACGTTTGCGATATGACCATCAGATTCTCTGCTCGTAGTGCTGCGTCCTCGTCGTACTCGTCGTCCTCGTCGGCGGCATCCCGGATCGCCGCCTCCTGCTGTGCTCTGTGCGTGACGGGCGTGCTGGCGCTCGCACCCGTCCCGGCATCCGCCCGCACCGGTGCCGCCCCGGCTACGCCGACGCCGAAGCCGACGACAGCGGCGACGGCGAACGCGCGGCTGCTGTACCGCTCCGGCACCCACGCCCGGCTGCGCCCCGGGGCACCTCGCCTCCCCCGGGACGTGTCCGCGCTGTCGTGGCTGGTGGCCGACGCCGGCACCGGTGAGGTCCTCGCCGCGCGCAACGCGCACCGCGATCTGCCGCCGGCCAGCACGCTCAAGACGCTCTTCGCCCTCACCGTGCTCCCCACGCTGCCGGCTGGCCTGCGGCACAAGGTCACCGAGGCCGACTTGGAGGACATCGGCGCCGGCAGCAGTCTGGTCGGGGTCGAGGCCGGGCGTACGTACCGGGTCTCCGACCTGTGGCGGGGTGTGTTCCTCAACTCCGGGAACGACGCCGTGCACGTCCTGGCCGCCATGAGCGGCGGCTGGCGCGACACCGTCGTCCGGATGCAGGCCAAGGCCCGCGCCCTGGGCGCCCGCGACACCCATGTGCGCTCGCCCGACGGCTACGACACGCCGGGGCAGGTGTCGTCGGCGTACGACCTCGCCGTGTTCGGGCGGGCCGGGCTGCGCAACGCCGACTTCGCCGCGTACTGCGGCACCGCCTACGCGAAGTTCCCCGGCGGGGGCGGCTCGTCGTACGAGATCCAGAACACCAACCGGCTGCTGACCGGCGCCAACGGCGTCGAGCGCTACCGGGGGGTCATCGGCGTCAAGAACGGCTACACCAGCAACGCCGGCAACACACTGGTCGCCGCCGCACGCCGGGGCGGACACACTCTGGTCGTCACCGTGATGAACCCTCAGGAGGGTGACGGCTACACCGTCTACGAGGAGGCCCGCTCGCTGCTCGACTGGGGCTTCGGGGCCGCCGGACGCGTCGATCCCGTCGGTTCGCTGGACGCCGCGAGGCCCGTGTCGCAGCCGGGCCCGCAGGCGCCGGTGCGGGTGCGGAGGCCGGCGCAGGGGCCGACGCAGGTGCCGGCCGCCGCCACCGTGACGTCCGACAGCGGACCGGGCTGGCCGGCGATCTTGACGATCCTGGGCGCGGCCGTGCTCGGTGCCGGCGCGGTGTCGCTCGTACTGCGCGTCGCCGGGTCGAAGCGGGTCTGACCGGCAGCGTCCACCGGCAGCCACAGCAGCAACCCGAGCGTGACCCAGACGTACGCGCTGCCGCCCACGAACCCGTCGACGCCGGACGCGTCGTCGAACCACAGCCACACCACGCTCGTACACAGCACCGCGTACAGCGCGCCCGCCACGCGCGCGTGCCCGGTGCGCACCAGGACGGCGAACGACGGGAGCAGCCAGACGAGATGGTGCACCCAGGTGATCGGGCTGACCAGGCAGGCGGTCAGCCCGGTGAGCGCGAAAGCGCCCCACCAGTCCCCCACCACGGCGGCCCGCCGCGCCCGCCAGGCCCAGACCCCGAGGACCGCCGCGACCACCACCAGCCAGACGGCACGACTGGGTTCGCCCGGCGCGGCCAGCCGGGCCAGCACACCCTGGAGGGACTGGTTCGACACATACGCCAGTTGCCCGATGCGCCGGGTGTCCCACAGCGCCTCGCTCCAGTAGTAGCGCGAGGCGTCCGGCGCGACCCACGCCGCGAGCGCCGTGGCCGCACCGGCGACGGCCGTCGCGACCCCGGCGGCCCGCCGTCGCCCGGCGAGCAGCAGCAGGCCGACGAAGAGGGCCGGCGTCAGCTTGACCGCGGCGGCGAGCCCGATCCCGGTGCCCGACCAGCGGGCCCGCCCGGTCGTCAGCAGCCAGGCGTCGGTCAGGACGAGGGCCAGCAGTACGAGGTTCACCTGGCCGAAGCTGAAGGTGTCCCGCACGGGCTCGAACAGCGCCAGCGCGCAGCCGGTCAGGGCCCAGCCGTACCAGCCGTACCGGCGCAGCACCGGTCCTGCGGCCATCCACACCACGGCGCCGAGCGACGCCAGGTTGAGCAGCAGTGCGGCGGTGATCGCGGCGCGCAGCCCGAGCAGCGCCATCGGCAGCATGCTGACCGCCGCGAACGGCGGATAGGTGAAGCCGTACGCCGTGCCGGGCACCCGGTAGTCGTAGATCCGGCCGCCGTGGTGGACCCAGGTGCCGACGGTTCCGTAGTAGACGCGCAGGTCGAACCAGCCGCGCAGCAGCGGCACCGTCGCCGTGAACACGGTCACGGCGACCGCGAGGGCGAGCACCAGGAGGAGCCGTTCCCGGTCGGTGCGGGGCAGTCTCACAGCGCTCATACGGTGTTCTCCCGCAGGGGTGATTGGGCCGCCTGGTGGGCCTGCCAGAGGACGACGAGGGCCAGCGCGCCGCCGGAGACGGCCAGGACCAGTTGCTCGGTCTCGGCGGGCGCGCCGCTCGGCAGTGCCAGGAGCGCGACGACTCCGGTGACGGCGGCGAGGCGGTGGCGTACCGCCGGACTGGTGCTGGGCGCGGCGGCGGCGATGAGGAACAGGGCCCACAGGGCGTACCAGGGCCGGATCGCCGGGCCGAGGACGACCACGACGGCGAGGCTGAGGCCGAGCGCGTAGAGCGGGCTGAGGCGTGGGCGGCGCAGCCAGATGACGGCGATGGCGAGGACGGTGACCGCTATCCCGAGGAGGTGCCAGGCCGGGACGGCGAGCGGTGCCAGATCGCTGCCGAGCTCCGTGAGCGCGGCGGCCGTGGCGCGGCCGAGGAGGCTGGTGAGGGCCCAGTTCTGGGGTGACACCGGGGTTTTCAGGGCGCCTATCCAGCCGTAGCCGGTGCCGGCCAGCGCGGTGACGGCGACGGTGGTCGCGGCTGCCGCGCCCGCCGTGGTCAGTACCGCCCGCGCCGGGCTGCGACCCGCACGCATCTGGAGCGCCACGACAGCGGCGAGGCCGAGGAGTGCGGGTGCCTTGACGAGGGCGGCCAGCGTCACGAGTACTGCGCCCAGGATCGGCCACCGGCCCAGCGCCGCCACCAGGCCGACGCCGAGCAGCCCGAGCATGATCGCGTCGTTGTGCGCGCCGGCCACCAGGTGCAGCAGGACCAGCGGGTTGAGGGCGCCGAGCCAGAGGGCGGCGGCCGGGTCGGCGCCGTTGTGCCGGGCGAGGCGGGGCAGGGCCGCCGCCATCAGCGCCACGCCGAGCAGCGCGACCAGGCGCATGCCGAACAGACCGGCGGGGATCTCGCCCCGGGTCAGTCCGGAGAGCCCGGACGCCACGGCGAGGAACAGCGGGCCGTAGGGGGCGCCGGTCTGCTGCCACACGGGGGCGACCTCGGCGGCGAGCGGGCCGCCGAGCAGGGCGGGGCCGTGCGTGTACACGTCCATGTGCGCGTCGACCATCGCGCCCTGGGCGAGGTAGCTGTAGACGTCGCGGCTGAAGAGGGGCGGGGCGAGGAGGAGCGGGGCCGCCCAGACGGCGAGCACGAGCATCAGGGACCGTACGGTGGGCGGGTTCGCGCTGCGGACCAGTCTGCCGAGCAGGGTCCAGGCGGCGATCAGGAGGACGACACCGAAGTAGACGCCGACCAGGCCCAGTGCGGCGCGGGGGGTGGAGGGTGCGATGAGTTCGCGTACGGGGAGGGCTCCGGCGGTCTCGCCTCCGAGGGCCAGGCATGCGGTGCCGATCAGGCCTGTGGCCTGGCAGCGGGGGAGGTTTGTCGCGGGGGCCTTGAGCACTTGGGAAGCGTGGCAAGGGTGGGTGGACGGGGGGCTACGGGATGCCTTCCGGGCGGGGGCGTGCGTGTTACCGGTGGGTGGGTGGTTGGGGGTTGTTCGTCGGGTGCGGGCCCGGCGGTGGCTTGTCGCGCAGTTCCCCGCGCCCCTGAGGGGCGCCCCTCTCACGGAGTTGAGAGGTCCCCTTGGAACCACTCTGGAATCAGAAGACCGATACTCCCGTCAGTGTCGTGAAACGGTCCAGGGCTGTCACGCCTGCCACCGAGTTGCCTCGCTCGTCCAGTCCGGGGCTCCATACGCACAGCGTGCAGCGGCCGGGGACGACGGCGATGATGCCGCCGCCGACTCCGCTCTTGCCGGGGAGGCCCACTCGGTAGGCGAAGTCGCCTGCGGCGTCATAGGTGCCGCAGGTCAGCATGATGGCGTTGATCTGTTTGGCCTGGCTGCGGGTCAGGAGGCGGGTGCCGTCGGCGCGGACGCCGTGCCGGGCCAGGAAGCCGGTGGCGAGGGCGAGGTCGGCACAGGACGCCTCGACGGAGCACTGGCGGAAGTACTGGTCCAGCAGGTCCGGGACCGGGTTGTCGATGTTGCCGTACGACGCCATGAAGTGGGCGAGGGCGGCGTTGCGGTGGCCGCGTCCGGCCTCGGAGGCGGCGACTTCCTTGTCGAAGGTGAGGCCGGGGTTGCCGGACTCCGCGCGCAGGAAGTCGAGGAGTGCTCCGGCCGCGTCGCCGGTACGGGTGTGCAGGCGGTCGGTGACGACGAGGGCGCCCGCGTTGATGAACGGGTTGCGCGGGATGCCGTTCTCGTACTCCAGCTGGATCAGGGAGTTGAAGGGGTTGCCGGAGGGTTCGCGGCCGACGTGCTCCCAGAGTTCGTCGCCCTCGCGGGCCAGGTCGAGGGCGAGCGTGAACACCTTGGTGACGGACTGCGCGGAGAACGGCTGCCGCCAGTCCCCCACCCCGTAGACCGTGCCGTCGAGTTCGGCGACGGCCATGCCGAAGCTGCGCGGGTCGCGGGCCGCGAGCGCCGGGATGTAGTCGGCGGGGCGTCCTCGGCCGGGGGTGCGTCCGATCTCCTCGGCGATGCGTTCCAGGACCGGTTGGAAGGTCGGGGGCGAGGGTGCGGGCGACGGAGCTGATGCCATGATCGCCATTCTCCTTCCCGGTCGGTCCTGGTGCGCGTTCGTGTGTGCCGGCAGTGGTCCTACCTTGCCGCGCCGTTGCCCGCCAGGATCTCGGGGCGGAGCAGGTCCGCGAGTCGCTCGGCGGGCAACAGGCCCTTCTCCAGGACGAGTTCGGCGACACCCCGGCCGCTGACGAGGGCCTCCTTGGCGATGTCGGTGGCGGCCGTGTACCCGATGTAGGGGTTGAGGGCGGTGACCAGGCCGATGGAGTTCTCCACGCTCGCGCGCAGCGCCTCGGTGTTGGCGGTGATGCCGTCGACACAGCGCTCGGCGAGGGTGAGGCAGGCGGCGCGCAGGTGGGTGATCGACTCCGACAGGGAGTGCAGGATGATCGGCTCGAAGGCGTTGAGCTGGAGCTGTCCGGCCTCGGCGGCCATGGTGATGGTGACGTCGTTGCCGATCACCTCGAAGGCGACCTGGTTGACGACCTCGGGGATCACCGGGTTGACCTTGCCGGGCATGATCGACGAACCGGCCTGCACCGGCGGGAGGTTGATCTCGCCGAGCCCGGCGCGCGGCCCGGAGGACAGCAGGCGCAGGTCGTTGCAGCTCTTGGAGAGCTTGACCGCGACGCGCTTCAGTACACCGGACATCTGGACGAACGCCCCACAGTCCTGGGTGGCTTCGACCAGGTTGGCGGCCGTGACGAGCGGCAGTCCGGTGATCGCGGAGAGGTGGCGGCGGGCCGATTCGGCATATCCGGCGGGGGCGTTGAGGCCCGTGCCGATGGCGGTGGCACCGAGGTTGATCTCGTGGATCAGCAGGGCCGCCTCCGCGAGGCGGCTGCGGTCCTCCTCGATCATCACGGCGTACGCCGAGAACTCCTGCCCGAGCGTCATCGGCACCGCGTCCTGCAGCTGTGTACGCCCCATCTTCAGCACGTCACGGAACTCGACCGCCTTACGGGCGAAGGAGTCCTGGAGCACGGCCATCGCCTTGAGCAGTTCCCGCACCGCGAAGACTGTCGCCACCTTGACGGCGGTCGGGTAGACGTCGTTCGTGGACTGGCCGAGGTTGACGTCCTCGTTGGGGTGCAGGTACTGGTACTGGCCCTTGGCGTGGCCCAGCAGCTCCAACGCCCGGTTCGCGACGACCTCGTTGGCGTTCATGTTCGTCGAGGTGCCCGCCCCGCCCTGGATCACGTCCACCACGAACTGGTCGTGCAGCCCGCCACTGCGGATCTCCCGGCACGCCTCGACTATCGCGGCGGCCTTCTCCGGATCGAGGAGGCCGAGTTCCTCGTTGGCGAGGGCGGCGGCCTCCTTTACGGCGGCGAGGGCGTCGATGAGATGCGGGTAGGCGGAGATGGTCATGCCGGTGATGGGGAAGTTCTCGATGGCGCGCAGGGTGTGGACACCCCAGTACGCCTCGGTGGGAACGTCACGGTCGCCGAGCAGGTCGTGTTCGCTGCGAGTGGCTGCGCCGGTCATGACTGGGTGGGCCTTCTTTCGTGAGTGGAGCTGCCAATTCAGCCCGTCCGGAGTTCGAGGACGAGGCCCTTCAGGGCCGACAGCGGGGGTCTGGGGGCGCAGCCCCCAGGAACGGGATGGGACGGGTAAGGGCGGCGGGGGCGAAGAAATCCGTGCGGATACCCCTACCGCCGCGGTACCGGATCGAGCGCGCGGGCCGGCCGGACCCGCCCGACCTCCCGGCCGCCGCCCAGCAGAGCCTCGCCCTCGAACTCGGTGAGCAGCTCCGGGTCCACGCCGGCGCGGCCGAGTGCCGCCGCCGTGACCGGGACGCGGGCCCGGTTCGCGCCGTCGGCGATCTTCACCGCGACGGCCCGGCCGTCCGGGAGGGCGGCGACCTGGACGCCCTCGAAGCCGTCCTTGCTGAGCAGCCCGGGTACGGCCCGCATCAGCGCGGCCACGTCACGGCCCGAGCCGGAGGCCATCTCTGCGTGGTCGCGCATCGCGTCGGCGACCAGGGCCTCCGGGGTGTCCGGGGCGGCGGTCGTGATCCGGGCCGCGGCGCGGGCCAGGCCGTGCAGGGAGATGGAGAAGAGGGGTGCGCCGCAGCCGTCGACGGTCACCCGGGCGATGCGCTGGCCGGTCAGATCCTCGACGATCTCGGCGATCGTCTGCTGGAGGGGGTGGCCGGGATCGAGGTAACTGTCGAGGGGCCAGCCGTTGAGCTCGCAGGTGTAGAGCATGGCCGCGTGCTTGCCGGAGCAGTTCTGGGCGAGGCGGGAGGGCAGGCGGCCCTCGCGTATCCAGACGTCGCGGACGATCGGGTCGAACGGCAGGTCCGGGACGTTGCGCAGGTCGTCCTCGGCGAGGCCGGCCAGCTCCAGGATGCGGCGGGAGCCGGCCAGGTGGCGTTCCTCGCCGGAGTGGCTGGCGGCGGTCAGGGAGAGCAGCTCGCCGTCGAGGGGCAGACCGGCCCTGAGCATGGCCACCGCCTGGACGGGCTTCAGGGCGGAGCGCGGATAGAAGGCCGCCTCGATGTCGCCCATCTGCAGCTCCACCTGGCCGTCGGCGCCGAGGACGACGACGGAACCGTAGTGGATGCCCTCGACGACCCCGCCGCGCACGAGGTGCGCGACGGGCGCGTGAAGGGGTTCGCGGATCGCGGGAGCGTCCGCGAGTGAACTGCTGTACATGGCTGCCTGCACTGCTTCCTGCATTACTTCATCCTGCATCACCGCGTGGTTCACGCGTCGGCTCCGGCCGACCCGGTGGATCCGGGCGCTTCGGGGGATTCGGAGGCCGCGGTCGCTTCGGCGGCCTTGCGGGCCACCTGGCCGCGGACGCCGTACCAGCCCGCCACGAGCACCCCGGCGATCAGCGGGAGACACAGCACGGTGGTGCGGCCGGCGCCGCCGTCGGCGTACATCAGAACGAGGACGGAGACGAGGAAGGCCAGCGTCACGAGTTCGGTCCACGGGGAGCCGGGGAGGCGGTAGCTCGGGCGGGTCAGCTCGCCGTTCTCGGTCTTCCGCCAGAACACCAGGTGGCAGACCATGATCATGCCCCAGGTGGCGAGGATGCCGATCGCGGCGAAGTTCAGCACGATCTCGAACGCGTCGGCGGGGACGACGTAGTTGAGGCCCACACCGAGGACGCAGAAGCCGCTGGTGAGCAGGATGCCGCCGTAGGGGACCTGGCTGCGGCTCATGTTGCCGGTGAACTTCGGCGCGGAGCCGGCCATCGCCATCGAGCGCAGGATGCGACCGGTCGAGTACAGGCCCGAGTTGAGGGACGACATGGCCGCGGTGAGGACGACCAGGTTCATCACGCCGCCGGCCGCCGGGATACCGATGTTGGACAGGACGGTCACGAAGGGGCTCTCGCCCGACGTGTACTTGTTCCAGGGCAGCAGCATCGCGAGGAGGACGACGGAGCCGACGTAGAAGAGGCCGACCCGCCACATGATCGAGTTGATCGCCTTCGGCATGATCTTCTCGGGGTTCTCGGTCTCGCCCGCCGCGACACCGACGAGTTCGACGGAGGCGTAGGCGAAGACGACGCCCTGGATGATCAGCAGCATGGGCAGCAGGCCGTTGGGGAAGACGCCGCCGTTGTCGGTGATCAGGGACAGGCCGGGGGTGGTGCCGTCGACCTTGTGCTGGGTGACCAGCAGGAAGATGCCGATCAGCATGAAGACGACGAGGGCGCTGACCTTGATGATGGCGAACCAGAACTCCAGTTCGCCGAACATTCGCACGGAGATCAGGTTCACGGTGAGGACGACCGCCAGGGCGATCAGCGCGATCACCCACTGCGGGATGTCGGAGAACATGCCCCAGTAGTGGGTGTAGAGGGCGACCGCGGTGATGTCGGCGATGCCGGTGGTGGCCCAGTTCAGGAAGTACATCCAGCCCGCTGTGTACGCGCCCTTCTCGCCCAGGAACTCACGGGCGTACGACACGAACGCGCCGGACGAGGGCCGGTACAGGACGAGTTCGCCCAGGGCCCGGACGACGAGGAAGGCGAAGACGCCGCAGACCGCGTAGGCGATGAAGAGGGACGGGCCGGCGTCGGCCAGCCGGCCGCCGGCGCCGAGGAACAGGCCGGTGCCGATGGCTCCGCCGATGGCGATCATGTTGACGTGCCGTGACTTCAGCGACTTGCTGTAGCCCGCGTCGCCGGCGTCCACGTGTACGGCCTTCTTCTGCGCCGTACCGTTCGCCGGCCCGTCCTGGAGGGATTGCTCGCTCACGCCTCGGGTCCGCCTTCCGGGGATGGTCCTGTGGGGGTGTCCGTGTGCGCGGCGCGCACGATGTCGGTGAGGGTCGTCGAGACCCGGTCGAGGTGGTGGGACATGGCCGCCACCGCGTCGTCCTCGCTGCGGTCGATCAAGGCCTCGACGATCGCCCGGTGCTCACGGTTGGACTGCTCACGCCGGCCGCCCAGCTCGTTCAGGAACGCCGACTGACGGGCCAGCGCGTCCCGGATCTCCTCGATCACCCGGCGGAACACCGGGTTCTGGGCGGCCTGGGCCACGGCCAGATGGAAGAGGGTGTCCATGGCGACCCACGCGGTGGTGTCGGTCTCGTGCTCCATGCGCTCCAGCAGGTGCGCGAGGTGATCGAGGTCCTCCGGTGTCCGTCGCAGGGCCGCGTAGCCGGCGACCGGGATCTCGACGTGCCGGCGGACTTCGAGGAGGTCGCTCGCCGCGTAGTCGCCGAAGGTGGGGTCCTCGACGGTGCTGGACACCACGAAGGTGCCCTTGCCGGTCCGGGAGACGGTCAGGCCCATGGTCTGCAGGGCCCGCAGAGCCTCCCGCAGCACGGGCCGGCTCACCTCCAGGCGGCGGCACAGTTCGGCCTCGGAGGGGAGCTTGTCCCCCACGGCGTAATCTCCGCGCTCGATGGCGCTGCGCAGATGACCGAGGACCGCTTCCATCGCGCTGACGCGCCGCGGCACCGAGCCACCTGTCTGGCTGTCTGACAGGTTCACGGAGGTGATCCTGCGGGTGCGGGACGACCCTGTCAAGGGTGTGGGGGCGAAGCTGCCTGTCCGACGCCACGCGGGTGGCGCCGGACAGGCAGGGCGTCGCGCCTCACTCCGCACCTCACCGGCGAGCGCCGGCCCGCAGCCGCGGGCCCCGGCCGGACGCCTGGGCGGTCATGCCCGGCCCTGGCCCCGCACAGCGCCCGTCCGGTCCACCGACGAACAACCCCGACCGGCTACGGCCACCAGCCTGAGCTGCTGAAACGCCGGCGGGCGCTCAGTTCAGTACGCCCGCGCCCAGCAGCCCGAAGAGCGCCAGGCCCACGACGATCCGGTAGATCACGAAGGCGTTGAAGGAGTGCTTGGCGACGAACTTCAGCAGCCAGGCGATGGAGCCGTAGGCGACCACGAACGACACCACCGTGCCGACGGCCAGCGGTGCGACCCCCACTCCCGCGCCCAGGGCGTCCTTCAGCTCGTAGAGCCCGGCGCCGGTCAGCGCGGGGATGCCGAGGAAGAAGGAGAGGCGGGTGGCGGCGACCCGGTCGAGGTCGAGGATCAGCGCCGTCGACATGGTGGCGCCGGAGCGGGAGAAGCCGGGGAACAGCAGGGCCAGGATCTGTGAACTGCCCACCAGCATCGCGTCCTTGAACGACGTGTCGTCCTCACCGCGCTTGTGCCGGCCCATCTGGTCCGCGGCCCACATCACGCCGCTTCCGACGATCAGCGAGGCGGCGACCACCCACAGCGAGGCCAGCGGGCCCTCGATCAGCGGCTTGGCGGCGAGACCCACGACGACGATCGGGATGGTCGCGTAGATGACCCACCAGGCGAACTTGTAGTCGTGGTGGTAACGCTCCTCGCGGTTCCTGAGACCCCTCCCCCAGGCAGAGACGATCCGGACGATGTCCTTGAAGAAGTACACGAACACGGCGGCGATCGCGCCGACCTGGATGACGGCCGAGAACCCGACCACCGCGTTGTCGTCGACGGGGATGTTCATCAGCCCCTCGGTGATCTTCAGGTGGCCGGTGGAGGAGACCGGCAGGAACTCGGTCACCCCCTCGACGGCTCCCAGGATGACGGCCTGACCGACGGAGATGGCGCTCATGGAATCCAGTTCTGCTGGGAAGGGACGGGCAGCGGCGGGGACAGTCCTACTACATACCGACAAGTCCCGGACGCCCGCGTCTACAGCGAGCCACCCACCCACACGCCCGCGAAAGCGGCGCCCAGACCGGCCAGCACGCTCACCATGACGTTGGCCGCGGCGAGGAGACCGGCTCCGTCCTCGGCCAGCCGCAGCGTCTCGTAGGAGAAGGTCGAGTACGTGGTCAGCGCCCCGCACAGGCCCGTACCCAGGAGCAGTTGGAGGTGGGGGCCCGGGGCGGCGCCGGTGAGCAGGCCGAGGATCAGGCAGCCGGTGACGTTGACGGCGAGGGTGCCCCAGGGGAAGACCGTGTCGTGGCGGGACTGCACCACCCTGTCGGTGAGATAGCGGAGGGGCGCGCCGACCATTCCGCCCGCTATCACGAGCAGCCAGTTCACAACGAGTTCTTACCCTTCGCGTCCGCTTCGCCCGGTTTGCCGTCGGTCCGGCCGACATACCTGATGACCTCGCAGTCGTCGAGGATGACCAGTCCCTCGGTGACGAGTTCGTCGAGCTGCGGCAGGAAGGACCGTACGTTCTCCTCGGTGTCGACGATGACGATCGCGACCGGCAGGTCCTCGCTGAGGGAGAGCAGGCGCGAGGTGTGGATGAGGGAAGAGGCGCCGAAGCCCTCGATGCCGCGGAAGACGCTCGCGCCCGCGAGGCCGACCGCTCGGGCACGGTGGACGATCTCCGAGTAGAGCGGTTTGTGGTGCCAGGTGTCGTGCTCGCCGATGAGGACGGTCAGGCGCAGGGCACTGCCGGTCAGTCTGGTCATCGTCGCCTCCGCTTCAGGACCCGGCGGGTCGCGGTCGCCGCGAGCGTCACGGCGGTGAGGGCCGCGAGCAGGGTCGCGGCGAGGTAGGCGAGCCCCGTGCCGGGGTGGCCGTGGTCGACCAGCTTCTGGATGTCGACGGCGTACGTCGAGAAGGTGGTGAAGCCGCCGAGCACACCGGTGCCGAAGAAGGGGCGTACGAGGCGGTGGGCGGCCCAGATCTCCGTGATGACGACCATGAACACGCCGATCACGGCACAGCCGACGACGTTGATCCAGAAGGTGGTCCAGGGGAATCCGCCGGTCTGCGCGGGCCAGGCCAGCGAGGCCGCGTAACGGGCACTGGCGCCGATCGCGCCGCCGGTCGCGACCACCGCGACGACCGGCGCCTGACCGTGCAGAACGGAAGGGCGCGGTGGGGCGGCGACGGTCCCGGTCCGGAGGTCGGGGGTTGTCATGGTCGTACGTCTCCTACTCGCCGGCGCCCGACCGTGCGGGCGCGCTCGTGTGAGCAAGTAGGGACCGTTGGCGGCGACGCTGCCGCGGTTCGGGTACGGCGGGCCCCACCACCGCGCCGCGAGCGGTTGATCGCGGCCGTCCACCAGGGTATCGCCGGGGGTACGGGGGCTGCACCTGGGTCGGTCGGCGCTTCGGGTCACTTCCGGTGTGGCGAGTGGCCTGCGGGCCGGTTGGGAGCTTGTCGCGCCCCGCGGCGGAACCGCCGACCGACACAGCCCCGCACCCCGGATTCACCGATTCCGCGCGCTCGGCCCAGCCTCGTCGCCGACCACCCGGTACGGCTCGCGGCACGCGAACGCACCCGGGGACCGGCGGCGGACGGCCCCCGTCTACCAGCCCTTCTCGAACATCCGCGCCACCTCGGCGATGCGCACCTCGTCGGGGCGGTAGAACGTGCGCCAGCGGATCCTCTTCGTCCGGACCATGCCGATGCCCGCGAGCAGACCCAGATGGGTGTGGGCGACGGAGCGGCGGACGCCGAGTTTCGCGGCGACGGCAGCGGCCGTGACTCCGTCCTCGACGGGGTCGCCGTGGCGTTGGGGCGGAAAGTGCGCGGCCGGGTCCTTCAGCCACTCCAGGATCTCCAGGCGTTGCCCGCCTCCTGGTCTCCTCAGCATCGCGCCTCCTCGTCCCGGGCACCGCGTGCCGTGCCTCCCAATGTCCCGCAGTCGAGGGCACCGCGTCCGGGGCTTCGCACCTCTTGGCCGAGGTCGGACTTTTTCCGCCGCGTACGTGCGTTCGAGCAAGCCCTCGCAGCCCAACAAGCAGGGGCCCGGCCACCCCCCTCAGGCGGCCGAACCCCTGTCACTCGTGGCTCAGCGGTGGCTGAACCACGTCATCGCGGGGAGCGCCTTGTCGTCGTAGCCGAACAGGGCCTGGTTCTCCCAGCCATTGCCCGAGGACGAGTCAGTGGGGTCCCAGCCGTTGCCGGTGACCGCGGTCCACGTCGCCTCCCAGTAGAAGACGCCGAGGCCCCGGCCGTTCGGAACGGCCTCCACGATGTTCAGGATGTCCCGGAACCAGGCCGACTGCCCGGCCGTGGACGCCGCGTACCCGGAGACGAGCTCACCAGTCGTGTCGATGATGTTCTCGTGCGAGTCCTCGCTGTCGAGACGGAAGGGGTAGGCCGTCTCGGCGACGAACACCGGCTTGCCGTAGCGGGAGGCCGCGTCGTCCAGGGTGGTCTGGAAGTCCGACAGCGAACCGTGCCAGTAGCCGTAGTAGGAAAGGCCGATGGCGTCGAACTTCACGCCGTTGGAGACCGCGCTGTCGAACCACCAGCGGGTGCCCGCCAGGTCGCCGCCCTTGGCCAGGTGCAGCGCCACGGTCGTGCCGGAGTTGACCGCCTTGACCGCGTTGTAGCCGGAGTTGAGCAGCCCGGCGAGCTGCGACCAGTTGTCGGTCGAGCCCTCGGACCACAGCATGCCGCCGTTGATCTCGTTGCCGACCTGGACCATGTCGGCGGTGGTGCCCTGGGACTTGAGCGCGTTGAGGACGTCGTAGGTGTGGTTGTAGACGTCCGTCTTCAGCTGGCTGTACGAGTGTCCGGCCCACGCGGACGGCTTGCTCTGGGCGCCCGGGTCGGCCCAGGTGTCCGAGTAGTGGAAATCGACCAGCAGCTTCATGCCGTGCGCCTTGATGCGCTTGGCGAGGGCGAGAACGCGCGCCTTGTTGTTGTAGCCGTCGGCCGGGTTGACCCAGACCTTGACCCGCGCGTAGTTCATACCGGAGTTCTTGAGGACGGTGAGCGCGTCCGTTGTCGTGCCGGCGCTGTTCTTGTAGGTCCCGCCCAACGCCTCGCTCTTGGGGAGGGAGGAGATGTCGGCGCCCTTGACGGACAGCCCTCCCGTGCCGGAGGCGAAGGTCAGGTCGTCGACGTTGATCCAGTTGCCCGCGTTGGCATCGGAGTTGACGCTGATCGTGCACTGGTTGTTCGTCACCGCGATCGGCACGACGATCCGGATCCACCCGCTGGTGGAGACCGGAAGGTCGGTGCGCTGCTCGGCGCTGCCGCAGTTCTTCAGCGCTATGTAGGCCGACTTCTGGCCACCGCCGGAGCGCACCCACGCGGTGAGCTTGTAGTTGCCATTGGTCAGCCCGGACAGGTACTGGTAGGTCTCCACCTTGTAGGCGGAGGCGGAGTAGTGGGACAGGCGGTAACTGCCGCCGTGGCCACCGGACTCCACGTACGAGGCGCCCGTGTCGCCGTACTCCGACCAGCCGTTCGGGACGGCGGCACCCGAACCGTCGGCCTCGAAGCCGCCGTTGGTGAGGGTGCCGGCCGCCACCGCGGACTGCGCGGGCAGGGCGGTGAGGGCGAGACCCGCGGCGAGCGGGAGCAGCAGGGCCCTGAGTGTGCGCCTGTGTGTGCGTCTGGGATGGAACATCGTCGTCCGTCGTCCCTTCGACGTGATGGGGTTGGGGGTGTCCCTCCCGGGGGGAAGGAGGGGCCCCTCCGCCCGCGGCTCTCGTGGCACGCACGGGCGGAGGGGAACTTGCGGCTCAGCCGTCGAGTCGTACGACCCGGACGGCTCCGGCGGGCAGCGCGAGGCGGCCCGCGGCTCGTTCGCCCGTCAGCAGTTCGGTGCCGGGTGCCTCCAGGGGCACCTTGGCGTCCGACGCGGTGTGGTTGACGGCGAACAGGTAGGTGCCCGACTCGCCGGTGCGGCGGACGAGTTCGACGTCGTGCGGGAGGTCGGCGCGGGGCGCGATGTCGGCGTCCTCGGTGGCCCAGCCGAGCAGGGCGTCCAGGCCGTGCGCGTCGAGGCGGGTCGACACGTACCAGGCGGTGCCCTCGCCGAGGCGGTGGCGGGTGACGGCCGGGTGGTCGGCGGTGAGTCCGTCGGCGTACGTCCACACGGTCTCGGCGCCGCGCGGTACGACGAACTCGGTCCACACGTCGCCGGTCAGCTCGGAGCCGTCGGGTCCGGTGATGCGTACCGCGTCACCCTGGAGCAGCGGTGAGAACTCCTCGACGGTCAGGCCGAGTACGTCGCGCAGGGCGCCCGGGTAGGGGCCCTCGTGGACGGCGTCGTGCTCGTCGACGATGCCGGAGAAGTAGGAGACGACGAGGGTGCCGCCGTTCTCGACGTACTCCCTGAGGTTGTTCCCGGCGGCCTCCGTCATCAGGTACAGGGCGGGTACGACGACAAGGGGATAGGCCGACAGGTCGGCTTCCGGGTGGGCGAAGTCGACGGTGAGGTGGCGGTCGTACAGGGCCTCGTAGAAGGCGTCGGCGCGCTCGCGCGGGTCGTGGTCCTCGCTGGGGCGCCACTGGAGGTTCTGCGCCCACCAGGAGTGCCAGTCCCACAGGACGGCGACGTCCGCGACCGTGCGGGTGGTGCGGATCGAGGCCAACGAGTCGAGGGAGGCGCCGAGTTCGACGACCTCGCGCCAGACGCGGGTCTCCGTGCCGCCGTGCGGGAGCATCGCCGAGTGGAACTTCTCGGCGCCGCGCCGGGACTGGCGCCACTGGAAGAACATCGCGCCCTCGGAGCCCCGGGCCACATGGGCGAGGGAGTTGCGGGCCATCTGGCCGGGTGCCTTCGCGGGGTTGCGGGCCTGCCAGTTGACGCCCGAGGTGGAGTGCTCAAGCAGGATCCAGGGGGCGCCGCCGCCGACGGAGCGGGTGAGGTCGGCGGCCATCGCCAGGTTGACGTGGGTGCGGCGGCCGTCGGTGATCAGGTAGTGGTCGTTGGTGACGATGTCGACCTCGCGGCCCCAGGCCCAGTAGTCGACGGAGTCGCACTGGCTGAGGGCGGTCATGAAGTTGGTGGTGACCGGGATGCCGGGCGCGAGACGGTGCAGGATGTCCCGCTCCATCACGAAGTTCTCGCGCATGGTGGCGTCGGCGAACCGCTTGTAGTCCAGCGCCTGTCCCGGGTTGCCGACCGTGGGCGCCGCGCGCGGCGGGTTGATCTGCTCGAAGGTGGCGTAGCGCTGGCCCCAGAAGGCCGTCCCCCAGGCCTCGTTGACCCCGTCGACGGTCTCGTACGCGGCCTCCAGCCAGCGGCGGAAGTGGGCGGCGCAGGAGTCGCAGTAGCAGGCCGAGACGGGGACCCCGTACTCGTTGTGCACGTGCCACATGGCGAGCGCGGGGTGGGCGCCGTAGCGCTCGGCGAGCCGCGTGGTGATGTTCGCGGCGGCGGCGCGGTAGTCGGCGTCGCTGTGGCAGATCGCGGCACGGGAGCCGAACTCGTAGCGCACGCCCTCGGGTGTCACCGGCAGCGCGTCCGGGTGTTCGCGGTAGAACCAGGCCGGCGGGGCGACGGTGGGCGTGCCGAGGTCGGCGCGGATGCCGTTCTCGTGCAGGAGGTCCAGGAGCCGGTCGAGCCAGCCGAAGTCGTACACCCCGGGAGCGGTCTCCAGCAGGGCCCACGAGAAGATTCCGACGCTGACCATGGTGACACCGGCTTCGCGCATCAGCCGGACGTCTTCCCGCCAGACGCTTTCCGGCCACTGCTCGGGGTTGTAGTCCCCGCCGAAGGCAAGCCTGGTGAGGCCTGTGGGGGTGGTCTCCGGCATGGAATGTCTCCCGATCGGTCAGTCACTTTGGAACAGGTCTTGGGAACGTGCACACACAGCGGTTCGCGGCGCGTGGCCTAGATAACCGCATGGCAACAACCATTGACAAGTGTCCAGTGTGTTTCTCTACTGTGAACGCTCACAGAAGCATGACGGGTCTTCGCATCGGGCGAGGACCCCAAGGTCAGGGGAGAAGTTCCATGCCGAACACGAAGCAGTGGCGCCTCGTGGCAACCGCGGTCGCCGTCACGCTCGGCGCCACCACACTCGCCGCCTGCGGGTCCGGCGACGACAGCGACGCCCAGTCGGGCCCGGTGTCGCTGACGTACTGGACCTGGACGCCCGGCATGGACAAGGTCGTCGACCTGTGGAACAAGGGACCGGGCAAGGAGCAGCAGATCACTGTCACGGTGAAGAAGCAGGCGTCCGGCGACACCCTGGTCACCAAGATCCTCACCGCGCACAAGGCCAAGAAGGCGCCGGACCTGGTGCAGGCCGAGTACCAGGCGCTGCCGACGCTGGTCAGCAATGACGCCCTCGCGGACATCTCCGGCGACGTCGGCGACGCGAAGAAGGACTTCGCCGACGGTGTCTGGCAGCAGACGACGCTCGGCACGGACGCGGTGTACGCGGTGCCGCAGGACATCGGGCCGATGATGTTCTACTACCGCGAGGACCTCTTCAAGCAGTACGGCCTGAAGGTCCCGACCACGTGGGCCGAGTTCGCCCAGACCGCCAAGGACCTGAAGAAGAAGGCCCCGGACAAGGACCTCACCACCTTCTCCGCCAACGACTCCGGTCTCTTCGCGGGCCTCGCCCAGCAGGCCGGCGCCAAGTGGTGGACGACCTCCGGCGAGAAGTGGAAGGTCGGTATCGACGACGCGGCGACCCAGAAGGTCGCCAAGTTCTGGGGCGACCTCGTCAAGGACGACGCCATCGACAACCAGCCGATGTACACCCCGGCCTGGAACAAGGCGCTCGACACCGGTAAGCAGATCGCGTGGGTCAGCGCGGTGTGGGCGCCGGGCACGCTGACCACGGCCGCACCGGACACCAAGGGCAAGTGGGCCATGGCCCCGCTCCCCCAGTGGTCCGTGAGCGAGGACGTGACGGGCAGCTGGGGCGGCTCCTCGACCGCCGTCACCACCGACTCGAACCACAAGCCGGCCGCCGCGAAGTTCGCCGCCTGGCTGAACACCGACCGTGACGCGCTGGCCGCGCTCGCCAAGGAGGGCGGGATCTACCCGGCCGCCTCGGACGCCCAGCTCAGCGGCGCGTTCCTCAAGTCGCCCGACTTCTTCTCCAACCAGGCCGACTTCTACACCAAGGCCGCCGAGATCGCGAAGACCACGGCCCCGTCCGCGTGGGGCCCGAACGTGAACGTGGCGTACACCTCGTTCAAGGACGCGTTCGCCTCCGCCGCGAAGAACAGGTCCGACTTCGGTGCCGCCCTGAAGACGATGCAGGACGACACGGTCGCCGACCTGAAGAAGCAGGGCTTCGGAGTCGCGGAGTGACCAGCGCACGCCGGAGGTCGTACGGGGTCAAGTCAGCCCCGTACGCCTTTCTCCTCCCCGCAGTGATCCTGTTCGCTCTCTTCTTCGCGCTGCCCATCGGCTACGCGCTCTGGCTGAGCCTGCACAAGGTGAAGGTGTCCGGCCTGGGCCTCGGTGCCGGGGCGCGGAAGGAGGTCTGGGCGGGCATCGGGAACTACACCGACGCCCTCACCGACAGCGAGCTGCTCAACGGCGCGCTGCGCGTGGTCGGCTACGGCGCGATCGTGGTCCCGGTGATGCTGGGTCTCGCCCTCGTCTTCGCGCTGATGCTCGACGCGGACAAGGTACGGCTCACCCCCTTCACCCGGCTCGCGATCTTCCTGCCGTACGCCATTCCGGGTGTCGTCGCCGCGCTGCTCTGGGGCTTCCTGTACCTGCCGGACGTCAGCCCGTTCTATTTCATCCTGGACAAGCTGGGGATGCCGCAGCCGGACCTGCTGGACGGCGGTCCGCTCTACCTAGCCCTCTCCAACATCGCGGTGTGGGGCGGCACCGGCTTCAACATGATCGTCATCTACACCTCGCTGCGGTCCATCCCGGCCGAGGTGTACGAAGCGGCGAAGCTGGACGGCGCCACCCCGCTGCAGATCGCCCTCAGGATCAAGATCCCGATGGTGGCGCCCTCGCTGGTGCTGACCTTCTTCTTCTCGATCATCGCGACACTCCAGGTGTTCAGCGAGCCGACCACCCTCAAGCCCCTCACCAACTCCGTGTCCACGACGTGGAGTCCGCTGATGAAGGTGTACCAGGACGCCTTCGGCAAGGGTGACATCTACTCGGCGGCGGCCGAGGCGACGATCATCGCGATCGTCACACTCGTCCTCTCGTTCGGCTTCCTGCGGGCCGCGAACTCCCGTAACAAGCAGGAGGCAGCACGATGAGTTCTCTTGCCGTGGGCAAGACGGAAGCGGCGACGGGCACCAGGCCCGGCACCGCGCAACGCCCACCCCTGCGCAGCCGCATAGCCCTGGTCCCGACGATCACCCTGCTCCTGGGTGCCCTGTACTGCCTGCTCCCGGTCGCGTGGGTGGTGATCGCGGCGACGAAGTCGGGCAGTGAACTGTTCTCCACGTTCACCTTCCTGCCCGGCAGCGGCTTCACGGACAACGTGAAGGAGCTGAGCGCCTACCGCGACGGCGTCTACTGGAAGTGGATGGGCAACTCCGCCCTCTACGCCGGCCTCGGCGCCCTCCTTTCGACAGCCGTCTCCGCGATCAGCGGCTACGCGCTGGCGGTCTACCGCTTCCGCGGCCGGGAGACGGTGTTCAGCGTCCTGATGGCTGGCGTGCTGATGCCGCCCGTGATCCTCGCGATCCCCCAGTACCTGCTGCTGGCGAAGGCCGACATCACCGACTCCTACGCGTCCGTGCTGCTGCCGCTGATCCTCTCCCCGTACGGCATCTACCTCGCCCGGATCTACGCCGCGGCGGCGGTACCGGCCGATGTGGTCGAGGCCGGGCGGATGGACGGCGCGGGCGAGTGGCGCATCTTCACCAGGGTCGCGCTCCCGATGATGATCCCTGGACTGGTGACGGTGTTCCTGTTCCAGTTCGTCGCGGTGTGGAACAACTTCCTGCTCCCGTACATCATGCTCAGCGACGACGAGAAGTTCCCGATCACGCTCGGTCTGTTCACGCTGCTCGAACAGGGGTCGGCCACCCCGGCCCTCTACACGCTGGTGGTCACGGGCGCGTTCCTGGCGGTCGTCCCGCTGATCGCGCTGTTCCTGGTCATCCAGCGGTTCTGGAGCCTCGACCTGCTTTCCGGAGCCGTAAAGTCATGACCATGAGCAATACCGGGGGCCGGCGCAAACCGCCGACGATCCACGACGTGGCCCGCGAGGCGGGAGTGTCCCGAGGCACCGTCTCGCGCGTGCTCAACGGCGGGCACTACGTCAGCCCGACCGCCCATGAGGCGGTGAACGCCGCGATCCGCAAGACGGGCTACGTGGTGAACCGCCACGCCCGTTCGCTCATCACCGGCCGTTCCGACTCGATCGGCTTTCTGCTGACGGAACCTCAGGAGCGGTTCTTCGAGGACCCCAACTTCAATGTCCTGCTGCGGGGTTGCACCCAGGCACTGGCCGCGCACGACATCCCGCTGCTGCTGATGCTGGCGGGCACGGAGGACGAACGGCGCCGCCTCACGCGGTACATCACCGCCGGCCACGTGGACGGCGTGCTGCTGGTCTCCAGCCACTCCGGCGACCCGGTCGCGCAGGAGCTGTGCGAGGCGGGCGTACCGCTGGTCGCGTGCGGCAAGCCGATCGGCCTCGGCTCCAAGGTGAGCTACGTGGCGGCGGACGACCGCGACGGCGCCCGGGACATGGTCCGCCATCTCCTGTCGCTGGGCCGCCGCCGCATCGGCGTCGTCACGGGCCCGCTCGACACCCCGGGCGGCGTGGAACGCCTCGCCGGCTATCGCGAGGTACTGGCCGAGGAAGGCATCGAGTACGACGAGCGGCTCGTCGTCTCCGGCGACTACAGCCGGGCCAGCGGCGAGGCCGGCGCGGAACTGCTGCTGGCCCGCTCTCCGGACCTCGACGCCGTCTTCGTCGCGTCCGACCTGATGGCACAGGGCGTGCTCACGGCACTGGAACGGGCGGGTCGCAGCGTTCCCGGGGACGTGTCGGTGGGCGGCTTCGACGACTCCTCGGCCGCCCTGTCCGCCCGGCCCCAGCTGACGACCATCCGGCAGCCCTACGACCGGATCAGCGCCGAGATGGTCCGGGTGCTGCTCGCGCAGATCGGCGGCGAGGATCCGGCGGCGGTGATCCTGCCCACCGAGCTGATCAAGCGGGGCTCCGCCTGAGTTCCGCGTCGGCGATCGCACCACCTCGACCACGCCATTTTTTATGCATACGCATTAACATGGGGTGCATGGCAGCGAACAACGCCGGTGCGGGTCTGGCGGACCAGTGGCGGGACATCCTGGCGGCGCACGCGCGCACGATGTGCGAGATCGACCGCGTACTGCATCCGCACGGCCTGGGCGCCAGCGACTTCGAGGTGCTCGACGTCCTCGTCGCCGAGGCGGCCGCCGCGAGAGAAGCCGCCGGCCCGGGCGAGCAGTGCCGGGTGCAGGACATCGCCGGCCGGGTCCACCTCAGTCAGAGCGCGCTGTCCCGGCTCATCGGACGGCTGGAGAAGGACGGCCTGGTGGAGCGCAGCATGTGCGTGGAGGACCGGCGCGGGGTGCGGGTCGCTCTGACGGCTCGGGGGCGTGAGCTGCACAGCGAGGTGCTGCCGCTCCAACGGGCGGCACTGGCACGGACGTTGGGCGAGTAGGCGCTCCGCTGCGGGGCCGGTCTTCGTGCGCGGGTCCGCCGCGGCCGGTCGCGCGGTTCCCCGCGCCCCTCGGGGCTACAGGGCCGGTTCGCCGCCCGCGGGTCCGCCGCGGCCGGTCGCGCGGTTCCCCGCACCCCTCGCGGCTACAGGGCCGGTTCGCCGCCCGCGGGTCCGCCGCGGCTGGTCGCGCGGTTCCCCGCGCCCCTGACGGGGCCCCGGGGATCCGGGGCACCCGTCTCGCGGGACGCGTTCAGTACTCGAACGGCCTGGCCAGGAGGGTGCGTACGCCCTCCGAGGTGACCGTCATCCCGTGCGGGGAGGCCGCGTCGATGGTGAGGGAGAGATCGCCGGTGGGCCACTGGTCGGCGAGCGCGCCCAGCGGGATCAGACGGTAGCGGGAGACGGCCGGCAGCAGCTCGGCCAGTTCGGGCTCCGAGGTGAACACGGGCACGGCCTCCCGCCCGTCCGGCTCCTCCAGGACGGGCAGCGCCACGGTCGAGGGGTTGCCGGCGTCCACGTCACTGACGTCGTCCGGTACGGGCACCAGCACGTCACTCATGGCGAGGACGTCCAGCGCGGCGGGGTCCTGGGTGTTGTCGGCCAGGGCGTCGAGCGCCCGTCGGGCCGGTGTGGCGGTGTCCTGGTTGGCGGGTGTCTCCATGGTGGGTCCCCTGGTAGCGACGGTCGTACGGACCGCCCGGGACACGGCCGGCCCCGGGCACAGTGGGGGTCGCCTACCCGAGTGGGTCACGAGCATGCGTGCCCCGGACAGGAGAGGCCGGGGGCGCGCCGTGTCCGGATGCGGAGCCGATCCCGGACCAGGTGGGTCCCCGGAACCGCTGTGTCACTACTTCAGGTGCGGGTCCGGCGGCGCCGATCTTCCCGGGCCCGCCCAGGACGGGCACCCGCAGACTGCTGCGTAGCTGCATGACAGGCGTGTGAAGAGGTCTCACGGTGATCGTCGCCGATGGTGAAAACGGACCAGTAGTGGTGACCGGCACCCACGCGCGCGCCGGAAGCCCGTGCCTAGCGTGGGCCCATGCCGATGCAACCCTGGTTCTCCGATGCCAAGCTGGGCATCTTCATCCACTACGGCATCTACGCCGTGGACGGCTGGGCCGAGTCATGGTCCTTCTACACGGGTGAGGTCACGCACGAGGAGTACATGAAACAGCTCGACCGTTTCACCGCCTCGCGCTACGACCCGCAGGCCTGGGCCGAGTTGTTCGCCCGCGCCGGCGCCCAGTACGCGGTCCTCACCACCAAGCACCACGACGGCGTGGCCCTGTGGGACACCGACCACCGCAGTCTGGACGTCGTCCGGGACACCCCCGCCGGCCGCGACCTGGTCACCGGCTTCGTCGACGCCCTGCGCGAGCGGAACCTCAAGGTCGGCCTCTACTACTCCCACTCCGACTGGAACCACCCCGACTACGCGAGTGAGCGCCACCCCGGCCCGCACATCGTCGAGCCCAACGACTACTCCGAGGCCCGCCCCGGCGAGGCGGACCCGGAGGCCTGGGCGCGCTATCTCGCCTACCGCGACGGCCAGGTGGGCGAGCTGGTGGAGCGCTTCCGCCCCGACATCCTCTGGTTCGACGGCGAGTGGGAGCGCACCGAGGAACAGTGGCGGATGCGGGAGCTGTCCGAGCAGATCCTCGCGGGCAACCCGGACACCATCCTCAACGCCCGCATGCTCAGTTACGGGGACTACGCCACCCCCGAGCAGGGCGTTCCGCTGATCGCCCCGGACGGCCCGTGGGAGCTGTGCCTGACGATCAACGGCTCGTGGAGCTACCGGGCCAAGGACCGCGACTTCAAGTCGGTGCGCCAGCTGGTGCGTTACTTCACAGAGACGATCGGCATGGGCGGCAACCTGCTGCTCGGGGCCGGTCCCATGGAGGACGGCACGATTCCCGCCGAGCAGGTCGAGCGCCTGGAGGGGCTCGGCGCCTGGGTGACGAAGCACGCCGAGGCGGTGTACGGCACGGTCGCGGGCCTGCCCGCCGGGCACCACTACGGCCCGAGCACACTCTCCGCCGACCGACGCACCCTGTACCTGGTCTGCTTCGACGCGCCCCGCGAGGCCGTGTCGATCCGGGGCCTGCGCAACGCGGTCCGGCGCGTCTCGGTCGTCGGCACGGGTATCGAGCTGGGCCACCATGTCACCGGGGGCCTGGACAAGGTGCCCGGCGTGACCTGGATCGACGCACCGGGGGCGGCCGACCTGGACGAGTACGCGACCGTCCTGGCCGTGGAACTCGACGGTGAGCTGGACCTCTACCGGGGCGCTGGCCGCGACTGACCGGCGTAGGCCTCGCGGCCGAGCTGCCGCCGAACCGTGATGCGGGGCGGCCCGCCGGAATGTCCGGCGGGCCGGTGCTCACCGCGCTGCCACGGCCCGAGTCATTCGGAACCGGCGAAGCCGGCGGTGTCGAACCAGGTGGGCGCCTCGGTGTCGGACATCGCCTGCTTGATCCGGAACAGCGCGAACTCGTTCAGTTCCGGCAGCGCGTCCACCGTGAACCAGGCGACTTCCAGGGACTCGTCGTCATTGACCCGCGCCTCCCCGCCGACTGCCCGGCAGCGGAAGGTGATGTCCATGTACTGGCAGACATCACCGTTCTCGTACGTCACCGGGTCCAGGGCCTGGACCAGCACGACCCGTTCGGGCACGCACCGGACCGCTGTCTCCTCGTAGACCTCACGCACCGCGCAGGCCGCCGGCTGCTCACCCGGGTCCGGGATGCCGCCGATCACCGACCACTTGCGGGTGTCGGTGCGCCGGCCCAGAAGCACTCGTCCCTCGTCGTCGAAGACGAGGGCGGTGACACCGGGGAGCCAGAGCAACTGGTGACCGGCCGAGGCACGGAGAGCGCTGATGAAGTCAGGAGTAGCCATGCCCCGACCCTAACCGGGCGGCCCCGTCACTCCTGTGGATCACGGGGGCGTGCGTCCGGCGTACGACTACACGCCACCGGCGCGCCGCCCGCGCACACCTGCGCCGATCGCCCAGCCGAGACCGCCGACGGCGACCAGGACGAGGAGCATCTCGGGCAGGATGCCGAGCTTGGTGGCAGGCGTCTGAGAGGAGCGCAGCGGCACCTTCTGGACGAGGGAGTCGGCCACGAACATGCCGGTCTTCTGGGTGATCTTCCCGTCCGGCATGATGATCGCGCTCACGCCGCTGGTCACCGGGACCGTGACGGTCCGGCTGTGCTCGACGGCGCGGATACGGGACATCGCGAGCTGCTGGTAGGTCATCTCGCTGCGGTCGAAGGTGGCGTTGTTGCTCGGCACGGAGATCATCTGGGCGCCGTGGGTGACGGTGTCGCGCACCGCCCAGTCGAAGGCGGCCTCGTAGCAGGTGGCCAGGCCGACCCTGGCGCCGTCCATGGTGAACACACCCGGCTTGGTGCCCCGGCTGAAGTCCTGGTGGACCATGGTGGTCCAGTTCTTGTTGATGTGCGCCAGCACCGAGCGCAGCGGGAGGTACTCGCCGAAGGGCTGGACCTGCCGCTTGTCGTAGGTGTCGGTCGGGCCCTTCGCCGGGTCCCACAGGATCTGCTCGTTGTAGAGCTTGCCGTCCCGTCCGACGACACCCCCGACCGAGATGGGTGCCCCGATCGTTTTGGCCGCGTTCTCGATGACCGCGGCGGCGTCGGGGTTGGCGAACGGGTCGACGTCGGAGGAGTTCTCCGGCCACAGCACGAAGTCGGGCCGCGCCACCTTGCCGGCCTTGACCTCAGCGGCCAGCCGCAGGGTCTCCCGCGCGTGGTAGTCGAGCACGGCACGCCGCTGGGCGTTGAAGTCGAGGCCCGCGCGAGGCACGTTGCCCTGGATGAGGGCGACGGTCGCGGTGCCGTCCTCGGCCTTGTCGCTCACCAGCGTCCGCGCGGCCAGGGCGCCCACCACGGGGACGGCCACACTCAGCGCGGCGACGACCGCGGCGGCACGCGGCACGGAAGCCACGGCACCGGTACGGCGCCGTTCGATCACCTGGCGCACGACCTCGTACAGTCCGAACCCGCACAGGACGACCCCGAAGCCGAGTACGGGTGTGCCGCCGAGCGCGGCGAGCGGCAGGAAGACGCCGTCCGCCTGGCCGAAGGCGATCTTGCCCCAGGGGAAGCCGCGGAACGGCACCCGCGCGCGGGCCGCCTCGCCCGCGATCCACACGGCCGCCGCCCACAGCGGCCACCCGGGCAGCTTCGACACGGCCGCGATGCCCGCGCCGACCAGCGCGACGAAGACGGCCTCGACGGCGACCAGCGCCAGCCAGGGCCCGGAGCCGACCTCCACACCGGTCCACACCAGCAGGGGAAGCAGGAAACCCAGGCCGAACAGATAGCCGAGACCGAGCCCCGCCTTCCAGGACCGGCCGCGCAGCACCCAGGCGAAGAGCCCGAACGCGGGCAGCGCGAGCCACCACAGGGTGCGGGGCGGGAAGCTGACGTACAGCAGCACTCCGGCGAGCGCGGCGGTGGCGGCCGGCCAGAGGCGCAGCAGCCGGGCGCGGCGCGAAGCGGGCGCGAGCTGCGGTTCGAGCTGGTCCGGCTCGTCTACGGAAGGAGCGGTGGCGGTCACTCCGGGAGTGTACGGCGCCTGCCGGGGCCGCCGACAGCATGGTCCGGCCCGTAGCGGTGGGCCGGCTCCGGCCCGCCTGCCGCATCGTTTCTGCGCAACTCGTCCCCAAATGACGCACCAGCCGTTACGGTGTGCCGGAGCCTCTGACGTGCGCGCCTGTGAGGGCCCGTGCGGTCGGGGCCCGTCACGGTCGGGGGGCGACGGGTTGGGGTCCACAGGCATGACGTCGGCGGCGGACGCGTCGTCGGACAGTGAGAGACG